>JARRJS010000032.1:0-34884 GCA_037388885.1 Gemmatimonadota bacterium | reverse complement strand
CCGTCGTCGTGGAGATGAAGGACGCCGACGGCGCGACCCATCGCGTCCAGGTGCCCGTCCAGGTCTGGGGCGCCAGCGACCACTACACCCTCGACGTGCCCGGCCACGTCGTCTCCGTCACCATCGACCCGGACGGCATCTACCCCGATGTGAACCGCGGCAACAACGCGTGGTCTGTTGGCCGAGGACAGTGACAGTGGGTAGGAAACCCGGACGCCTTTTCGACCGTTTTTGGCAAGAATGCGGGGGGCTCGGATTGGCGGGTCAAGGGTGATCGCAAACGGAGCAGCTCCCCGGCGTCCAAGCACGCATACGGGTTCCCCTGCCCTCAAGCGGGCGGCACGTCCTGGAGGGCCTCCCGCTCTACCCATGCGCGAAAAAAAGGGCTGTCAAAGGTGATCCGGTCGTCACCGCGGTAGAGGATGGCGCGGGACTCGAGGGCGTCCACTGCCACAGCCACGGTGGAGGACGCGGGCAGGCCGAAGTGCTCCCGTGTGGCCGTGGCGAAGAGCTGGTCGGTCCCCGATGCCACGGCCCGTAGCACGTTCTGCTGATGCGCCGTGAGGCCGAGCCAGGTGGCGCGGATCACCGGATCCTCCTCTCGCACGACGTCCAGCACCGCTTCCTCCACGTCGTCCTCGTTCGCCACGCCGCGAGCCTGACCGCGCGCGTGGACGTGGCGGGCCACCTGGAGGATGTCCTGGGTGCGCGGCCCTACACGCTCGATGATTGCCCTGCCGATCCCGTGGGCGGCCACACCGGCGCCCCCCAGGCGCTCGTCGATCCACCGCGACAGGTGGTCCGGGTCCACGGGACCCAGGTGCAACAACTCGAAGGCGCGGAAGAAGGCCCGGTCCTGCCCCAGCATCTCCCGAATGAGCGACAGCTCCGAACCTGCGCACACAAAGCTCAACCCGCCGTGGCGCTGGATCAGGTCCCGGAGCTGCCATTCTACCTCCTCGCCCCCGAAGCGGCCGATCGCCTGGAACTCGTCCAGCACCACGGCCACCCGCTCGCCCCCGCTCGCTTGCGCGGCCAGTCCCTCGATTACCTCCTCCAGCGAACGACGCTGCTCCTCCGCACCGGCACGGCGCCGCGCCACACTCAACGCCAACCGTGGCGCACCCGTCGCCTCGTCGAAGCTCAATGTCACGTGCGGCGACAGCCCCGACGCAAACTCGACCAGCCTGTCCCGCGGACGCTGTCCCGACAACGAGCGCAGCAGCCGGTTCGCCACGTCTACCAGCCCGCTGGCCGTGGCCACGTCTGCCCGTACCACCACCACACCCTCGGAGCGCGCCTGCTCCGTCGCCACGGCGATGGCCGAGCTCTTCCCCATGCGCCGCGGACCGAACACCAGCAACCGCGTCGACTCCCGCAACGCCGCCAGGATGCGGGACACCTCCTCCGCTCGGTCCGTGAAGTACGGCCCGGTGACGTGGTCCCCGATCCGGAATGGTGCTGCCATGGCCCCTCGTTTGCTCTAGTCGTAAAATTACGAGTCGTTACTTTACGAGTCGTAATTTAACGAGCCGAAAGTGCGCGTCAACCTGTCGACCCGGCTATGCGGCCGAGTCCTGGAATCGCTGAGACAAGGCGGGACGGTTGGACCGGGCGGGAAGTCGCGGTTCAGTGACCTCCCGCCGCGCGGGTCTCGGCCGGCGGAACCGCCGGGCAAGGACAGGGGCAAGGACACGCCGGCAAAATCACGGGTGAACAGCGGGCTTGGATCCCGCACCCGCACAGGCACCCAGAAGGGGTTTCCCGGTCCCCCCGCTCCCGCTGGCGGGGTAGTGCGGAAGGGCCGGGTTTCCCCGTCGGGGCGAGGGCGGGGAGGCCGGGCCTCGCTACCTTCGCATCGCCGCCTTCAAGCTCGCCTCGCCTTCGTGCGCCTCCTTCGCCAGGGCCTCGAACACCGCGTACTGAGCCTGCGTCGGCCGGGCGTAGGCCAGATCGATGTCAGCGGCGAGGTAAGCGATGTGGCTGCGCAGCTTGGTCTCGTGCAGCAGGCTGCCCTCGCTGGAGTGGAGGTCGAGCTGGACGAGGCCATTGATGGCGTCGTTCAAGGCCGTGATCCGCCGTTGCGCACCCCGCGCGGCGCGCCCCTCGAGGCTGGTGAGCGAGTCGCGCATGGCGATGGCGTGGTTGAGGGCTGTGTCCAGCGTATCGAGCGCGGCGTGGATCTGGAGCTGGAGCCCGAGGCGGGCTGCCAGGTCGTCGGACGTGGCGTGGATCCGTGGATCCAGGGCGATGTCGAAGCTCTGCCGCCCCGTCTGGCCGCCGTAATCGAGAGTGACCGTGTAGGTGCCAGGCGTGACGACGGGACCGCTCACCTCGTCCGTCAAACCGCCGGCGGCGACGGGCGGCTCGAACCCGGTCACCTCCGCGGCGTCGGAGTAGCGCAGGTCCCACTGGAAGCGGTTCATCCCCGGCTCGATGGCCGTGAGCTTCCGCTCGCGGTCCGCCTTGCGCTTGACCGGATTGGTCTCGTTGGCCTCCCGGGCACTGTCGGCGGCCGACAGCTTCTTCTTCAGGTGCAGCGTGAAGGTTCGTACCGTCCGGCCCTGCGCATCGGCGAAGCTCAGCTTCACCGGTGTCGTGCCGTCGTAGCTCTGCGGCACCTGGAAGAAGACCGTGGCGCCGAACGGCGGATTCTTGCCGGCATCCGGCACGGGGTAGCTGCTGCCGCCGTAGGCATGGCTCAGCCACGCCCGCTCGGGCGCGAAGAGGGCCACGGCCGAGCCGGCCGGCGCCGGCTGCTTCGTCGCATGCTCGAGCAGCGCCAGGTTGTCGAGCACCCAGAAGGCGCGCCCGTGGGTCGCCACCACGACGTCGCCCTGGCGGGTGTCGATGCGCACGTCCCGCACCTGGACCTTCGGCAGGTTGAGCGCCAGCGGCTGCCAGTGGGCACCCCCGTTGAAGCTGACGTACACCGTGTTCTTCGTGCCCAGGAAGAGCAGGTCGGGATCGTTCGGGTCCTGCCGAACGGCAAAGACGTACTGGTCGGCCGGCAGGCCGTCGGTCATGGCGGTCCAGTGTGCGCCGTAGTCCGTCGTCTTGAACACGAAGGGCGAGAAGTCGTCCCACATGTAGCGGCGGGCGGCAAGGTACGCGGTGCCCGGGTCGTCGTGATCCGGCTCAATGCAGCTGATATAGGTCCACTTCGGCAGATCGGGCGGCGTCACGTTCGTCCAGCTACCGCCGCCGTTCCGGGTGACGTGTACGAGGCCGTCGTCGGAGCCGGCCCAGATGACCTGCCCGTCCGTGGGCGCCACACCGATGGCGGACACGGTGGCGTAGATCTCAGCACCCGACTGGTCCAGGTCGATGGGCCCGCCGGTGGGCGCCTCCGTGGCGGAGTCGTCGCGCGTCAGGTCGGGGCTGATGGTCTGCCAGGTCTGGCCGTAGTCGTCGCTCTTCATGACGTACTGCGAGCCGATGAGCAGCTCGCTGGAATCGGCCGGCGAGAACAGGATCGGGTGCGTCCACGCGAACCGGTACTTCAGCTCGCCCGACGACGCGCCTTCCTGGTAGTCCGGCCACGGGCTCACGCTCTGGAGCTGGCCCGTCTTCAGGTCGGACTTGAGGAAGATGCTGAAATAGCCGCTGCCGTAGGTGATGTCCGGGTCGCCCGGCTGCGGCACGGAGAACGTGCTCTCGCCGTACGCGGCGTTCTGCCATTCGCCCAGGCCGATGGCACCGTTGTCGCTGGCGCTGGGGCCTTCCGTCGCGCCTTCGTCCTGCTGTGCGCCATAGATATGGAACGGGAACTGGTCGTCCAGGTTCACATGGTAGAACTGGCCCGTCGGCTGGTTGTGCTCGGTGCTCCACGTCTTGCCGCCGTCCGTGGAGACGGTGGCGCCGCCGTCGTTGCCCTCCAGCATGATCTTCGGGTTGTCCGGATTGACCCAGATGATGTGGTTGTCGCCGTGGGGCGTGCGCATGCGCTTGAACGTCTTGGCGCCGTCGTGCGACGTGTAGACGGCGTCCACCTGCGGCATGTACACCGTGTTCGTGTCCTGCGGATCCACCGTAATGGCCATGTAGTAGAACGCCCGCTGGCGCAGCTTCCACTCGTCGTTCACCCGCGTCCACGTCTGCCCCGCGTCGCTGGAGCGAAACACGCCGCCATCCTTCGCCTGGATGGTCGCGTAGACGATGTTCGGCGACGACGGCGCCACGGCAACGCCGATCTTGCCCAGCAGCGCCCGCGGCAGGCCCTGGTTCCGGGAGATGTTCGTCCAGTGCGCACCGCCATCCGTGCTCTTGTAGATTCCGCTGCCCTCGCCGCCGCTGGACAACCGGTAGTGCTTCCGATACGCCTGCCACGTCGCGGCGTAGAGTACGTCCGGGTTCTTCGGGTCCATGACCAGGTCCACCGCGCCCGTGCTGTCGTTCACGAACAGCGCCTTCTTCCACGTCTTGCCGCCGTCCGTGGTCTTGAACACGCCACGGTTCGGACCCGGCACGAACACGTGGCCCATGGACGCCGCGTACACGACATTCGCGTCCCGCGGGTCCACCACCAGCGCCATGGTCGTGTGCGTATCCGCCAGGCCCGCTGCGTGCCACGTCTTGCCGCCGTCCGCGGAGCGGAAAACGCCGTCGCCCGTGATCATGTCGCCCCGGATGTCCGCCTCGCCCGTACCCGCGTAGATCACCTTCGGGTTCGACGGCGCCACCGCCAGCGCGCCAATGCTGGTGCTGGAGCCGGGCAGCGTGCCATCGGAGATGTTCTTCCACGTCAGCCCGTAATTCGTGCTCTTCCAGATGCCGCCATCCACCGCACCCATGTAGAACAGGTCCGGCTGGCTCGGGACTCCGGCGATGGCGACCACGCGCCCGCCGACGTACGGACCGACGCTCCGCCACTGGAGCTTGGCGAGATCCGGACGGATGGCCGGATCACTCTGGCCCGCAGCCGGCGCTGCCGCGAGGAGTGCTCCTCCGACGACGGCGAGCATGATGGTGATGAGACGCGCTGAAAACGCGATACGGGCAGGTCGCGGCATGGTTCCGGCTCCTCGCAGTGCGCGGTCGCACGAACACGCCGCCAGGCCGGGCATGAGCCGGCGCCGGGGATCGCAGGACCGAGCAATATTTTGGGGGTCATTGCCAGTGCCCCTGGCTGCTGCAAACCCCACGCCAGACCCTTCCTGCCACCCCGGTCGCGCTGCGCCCGGCGCCACGCCGCGCCCGGCGCCGGGTTGGAGGTGGCGGACGCATCAATCCGGCAACCGGACGTGTCCAGGCTTGGGATTGCCGGATTGCCGGCGCATGGAGCCCTCAATCCGACAACGGGCGTCGGTGGGGGCGGACGATTGCCGGATACCCACGATATGGCGCCATCAATCCGGCAACCGGTGTCCGCTACACCCACCGTTGCCGGATCGTCGTGCGCCGCCACCGGTCCTGGAGGCTTGCTTGCGCGCGGGCGCTCGACAGCGTCACTTGACTGGTGCAGTAGCGGATTGAATGTTTATCGAACGAACGTTCGTTCGGATGAGCGACGACCGCGTCGTGGCAGGGCAAACGCCTTTCCCGCCCGGGGAGGCGGCCCGGCTGCGGCGCACAGCCCGGAGCGGATCAATGGAAGCCGTGCAACTGGTGGAAGCGGGCAGTCTGGAGCTGCGCGAGGTCCCCAAGCCGGATCCGGGTGCGGACGAGGTGGTGGTGCGGGTGGCGGGCTGCGGCGTTTGCCACACGGACATCGGCTTCTGGAAGGAAGGGGTGGCGACGCGCAAGGGGCTGCCGTTGACGCTGGGCCACGAGATCAGCGGCGTGGTGGAGTCGGCAGGTGCGTCGTTCTCGGACCTGGTGGGTCGGGAAGTGATCGTGCCGGCGGTGATCCCATGCGGGGAATGCGAGCTGTGCCGGAATGGGCGCGGCAACGTGTGCCGCACCCAGCTCATGCCGGGCAACGACATGGACGGCGGCTTTGCGGACTATGTGCAGGTACCGGGCCGCGGCCTGTGCGTGGTGGAGGACCGGGGCGGCTACGAGCTGGCGGAGCTGTCGGTGATCGCGGACGCAGTGACGACGCCCTACCAGGCGGTGCTGCGGAGCGGTCTGCAGCCTGGCGACCTGGCGGTGGTGGTGGGAGTAGGCGGGGTGGGCACGTACGCGGTACAGATCGCGGCGACGTTCGACGCGAAGGTGATCGCGATCGACGTGGACGCGTCGAAGCTGGCGGCGGTGGCGGATCATGGTGCGTCGCTGACCATCGACGCGAGCGACATGGAGGTAAAGGACATCCGCAAGCAGGTCACGGCTGCCGCGAAGGAATGGGGCAGCCGTCTTCACAGCTGGAAGATCTACGAGTGCTCCGGCAACCTGAAGGGTCAGGAGACGGCGTTCGGGCTATTGACGCATGCCGCGACGCTGATGGTGGTCGGTTTCACGCTGGCCCGGGGCGAGTTCCGTCTGAGCAACCTGATGGCGTTCGATGCGACGGCGCAGGGCACCTGGGGGTGCCGGCCCGAACTGTATCCGGACGCGCTGAAGATGATCACGGACGGGCAGATCGCACTGCGGCCATTCATCGAGACGCATCCGCTAAGCGAAGGCCTGGACGTGCTGGATCGGGTGGCGGCCCACGAGGTGGCCGGCCGCGCGATCCTGGTGCCGGGTCTGACTGCGTAGGGCGGACACAAAGGAGAACCGAACATGTTGAAGAGCCACACGCTGGTCCCGGAGCGTGACTTCACGGAGATCCGTTACGAGCTGCGGCCGGTGCTGGACCCCTCGGGCGCGCCGGTGGACGGTCTGTACAACGCGTGGATCATGCTGGACAACCCGGAGCAGCTGAACAGCTACACGACGGATGCGGTGAAGGAAGTGATCCTGGCGTTCCGCCAGGCGAGCATGGACCGGAGTGTCGTCGCGGTGGTGTTCACGGCGGTGGGCGACCGGGCGTTCTGCACCGGCGGCAACACGAAGGAATACGCCGAGTACTACTCCGGAAACCCGCAGGAATACAAGCAGTACATGCGTTTGTTCAACGACATGATCGACGCCATCCTGCAATGCGACAAGCCGGTCATCAACCGGGTGAACGGCATGCGCATCGCGGGCGGGCAGGAGCTGGGCATGGCGTGCGACTTCAGCGTTGCGGTGGACACGGCGCGCTTCGGCCAGGCCGGCCCGAGGCACGGCTCTGCGCCAGATGGCGGCTCCACCGACTTCCTTCCCGCTTACGTCGGCTTCTCCCGTGCCATGGAGAGCGGCGTCCTGTGCGACATGTGGAGCGCGCACAAGGCCATGTACCTGGGCCTGCTGAACCAGATCGTGCCCGGGCTCAAGCTGGACGGCGAGTGGATCCCGAACCCCATGGTGGTGACAGACCGCTTCCTGGACGAGTTCGGCAATATCGTGTACGGCGACTACAAGCAGGGTGCCGCGCGCGACGAAGCGAAGAAGGTCATGGCGGCGGCGGAGACGGACCTGTCGAAGCTGGACGAGGCCGTGGACGCGCTCTGCACCAAGCTGCTCATGCTCATGCCGGACTGCACGTCCAAGACGGTGAACGGGCTGCGCAAGCACAAGCAGTGGCACTGGGACGTGAACAGCGTGACCAACCGGGAGTGGCTGGGCCTCAACATGATGACGGAGGCGAAGGCCGGGTTCCGGGCGTTCAACGAGGGTCCCAAGGGCCATCGGGAGGTGGACTTCATCAAGCTCCGCCAGATGCTGGCGGAAGGCCATCCCTGGGACGACGAGCTGCTGCGCGCCATCTCGCCGCAGTACCAGTTCGCCGACGCGGCGGGCGACTGAGGGAGCGGCATGGATCTGGGCCTCACCGAAAGGGTCGCCCTTGTGACGGGTGGTCGCCGTGGCATCGGCGCCGCTGTGGCGCGGGCGATGGCGGAAGCCGGCTGCGACGTGGCGGTGGTCGACCAGGCGAACGACGACGCCATGGCGGCCACCGCGGCGGCCGTCGAGCAGTCCGGCCGGCGCGTGCTCCCCGTCGAGGCCGACGTGCGTGACTTCGGCCGCGCGGAGTCTGTCGTCGGCGAGGTCGAGCGGACGCTCGGGCGGCTGGACGTGCTGGTGTGTTGCGCAGGAATCACGCGCGACCACGTCGTGTGGAAGCTGTCGGAGTCGGAGTGGGACGACGTGCTGGACGTGAATCTCAAGGGCTGCTTCAACTACAGCCGCGCCGTGGCGCCCGTGTTCCGGCGCCGGGAGTGGGGCCGGATCGTGAACATCGCGTCCATCAACGGCCTGCGTGGCAAGCTCGGCCAGGCGAACTACGCGGCGTCCAAGGCCGGCGTGATCGCCCTCACCAAGACGCTGGCGCGCGAGTTGGGCCGCTGGTCCGTGACGGCGAACGCCGTAGCGCCCGGCATGGTCATGACCGAGATGACCCGCGACTTGCCCGAGTCCATCGTCGACGCCGCCGTGTCCGGCACGATGCTGGGGCGGCTGGCGACGAAGGAGGACGTGGCGGATCTGGTCGTGTTCCTCTGCTCGGAACGCGCAGCGAGCGTCACCGGCGAGGTCATCCGTGTGGATGCGGGGCAGTACATATGAGGTGCGCCTGTGCGTTGTAGCGAGCCAGGCCGGGCAGCTTCGGTCGGGATGAGGGCGCGGCTCGGGAGATCGACGATCGATGATCGACGATCGACGACCGACGATCGACGACCGACGACCGACGACTGGTGGTCAGTGGGGGCCGCTCGACAACAACCGTGTGCGGCACTGCAAGCTGCGGAAGTCGGCCGCGACGGTCATCATCCGAGAGCGTTGAGCGCACGACCGACGTCAGCGGTGTCCGCAACGCGCGACGTAAGCAGTGGAGCAGGAATACGCGACGAACGCCGGCGATCGGCGATCGGCGATCGGCGATCGGCGATCGCGGCGACAGAGGAGCGCCGATGCCATTAGAAACGTCATTTGAAGACGGGATTGCCCGCCTACGAATCGCCGCACCGCCGCTCAACATCGTGACGCGGGCGATCATGGCGGAGTTACGGCAGGCGCTGGCATCGCTGGCCAACGAGGACGAGCTGCGGGTGCTGGTGCTCGGGGCGGAGGGGAAGCACTTCTCCGCGGGTGCGGCGGTAGAGGAGCACCTGCCGCCGGAGCACGAGCAGATGATCCCGGAGTTCGCGGAGACGATCCGCGCGCTGTACCACTTCCCTACCCCGATGATTGCCGCCGTGCGCGGGCGCTGCCTGGGCGGCGGCTTCGAGCTGGTGCAGGCGGCGGACATCGTCGTGGCGGGTGAGGGCGCGCAGTTCGGCGTGCCGGAGATCCAGCTGGGAGTGTTGCCGCCCGCCGCCTGCGGCCTGCTGCCCGAGCTGACCACGCCCCAGGTGGCGGCGGAGCTGATTTACACGGGCGACGCGTTGAGCGCGGCAGACGCCCTGGCCGCGGGCCTGGTGCGCCGGGTGGTGGCGGATGACGCGGTGGATGACGAGGCACTGGCGCTGGCCGGGCGCATGGCGCGCCACAGCGCGGCGGCGCTGCGCCGGGCCAAGCGTGCGCTGCGGGCGGCATACAGCGCGCGGGTGGAGCACGCGGTGCATCGGGCGGTGGAAGTCTACCTGCACGACCTGATGAAGACGGCGGACGCGGTGGAGGGACTCCGCGCGTTCACGGAGAAACGCCGACCGGAATGGAGTCATCGATGAAGAATGAAGTCTTTCCCGACTGGCGGGACCGTCCCCTGGACGAACTGCTCGTCGCCTGCCGGGAGCTGTTGGAGGACACGGACTTTCCGACGGTGAAGCGCTGGCGAGAGGCGGGCGGCAAGGTGGTGGGCCACTTCCAGGTCTACTTCCCGGAAGAGATCGTGCACGCGGCCGGGCTGCTGCCGTTCAAGATGCGGGGCGCGCCGGTGGAGCCGCTCCAGGCGGACTCGCGCTTCGGCTCCTACCTGTGCTCCATCCTGAAGACGTCGCTGGAGCTCGCGCTCTCCGGGCGTGTGGAGCTGGACATGTTCGTGACGCACCCCATCTGCGATGCGGCGCGCAACCTGGCGGGCGTGTTCGGCCGCAACTTCGACTACAAGTGCCAGATCCTGTACCTGCCGCAGAACGCCGACTCGCCCCACGCGCCGGAGTACCTGCGGGGCGAGTACGCGCGGCTCATGCGAGACGTCGAAGCCATCGCCGGCCGCAAGGTGAGCGACGACGACCTGCGGGCCTCCATCGCGGTGTTCAACGAGAACCGGGCCTTGCTGCGCCAGCTTTACGGGATCAAGCGGGACACGCCCTGGCTGGTGTCCGCCGATGAAGCGTACACGCTCGTCGCCATCGGTGGCGTGCTGCCGCGGGAGGAGCACAACGCGCTGCTGAAGGCGGCGCTGCCCATGATCGAGGCCCGGGACGCGAAGAAGCTGGACCGCATCCGGGTCGTGTTCGAGGGCGGCTTCTGCGAGCAGCCACCCCTGGACCTGATCCGGGCCATCGGCCGCTCCTGTTACGTGGTGGACGACGACCTGCTGATCGGCCTGCGCTGGATCCTGGACGACGTGCCCGCCGACGGGGACCCGCTGCTCGCCCTGGCGCGCGCTTACGTGGACGCGTCGGCCTACAGCCCGGTGCAGCACGACGCGCGCAAGCCCAAGGAGAAGATGCTCATGCGGCGTCTGCGGGACGCCGATGCGAATGCGGCCATCATCACGGCGGCCAAGATGTGCGAGCCGGGCCTGGAGGAGCAGGTCACGTACACGCGCACGCTGGACGACGAGAACGTGCCGTACTTCGTGAGCGAGTTCGAGGAGAACATGACGAGCTTCGACCACCTGGAGATCCAGCTGGAGACGTTCGTCGAGAACCTGATGGTCGACTAGGGATATTGCAGGCGGGGGCGGGGGCGGGGGGCGAAACAGAGTTCGGGGGAATGTATGGCCACAGCGACTGATGGGATCGTAGGGCGTGGCAACGCGGATGGCGCCGCTATGTTTCGGGACTGGTTCGGCGAGCTGACGGAGGCGGCGGAGGCGGGGCGCGGAGCGGCGTACGTGTTCGTCATGGGAAGCATGGCGGAGCTGCTGCGCTGTTTCGACTTTCCCCTCGTCTTTCCGGAGATCAACTCGTTGCAGACGGCGGTGCGCCACGTGGCGCACGAGTTCCTGAACCAGGCGGAGGACTACGGCTACTCGCCGGACATCTGCGGCTATGTGAAGGCGGACGTGGCAACGCAGATGCGCGGCGGCGAGCTGCCCATGGGCCGGATCCCGAAGCCGGCGGTCGCGGTCTACACCAATGCATGCAACACGTACATCAAGTGGGCGGCCGCCGCCGGGCGATCCGGATTTCGAGCACGACCGGCGCTACTTGCAGGCGCAGATCGAGACCATGATTCCGCAGCTGGAAGAGATCAGCGGCGTGAAGTTCGACATCGACCGGCTGCGGGAGCACATGGGGCACGCCAACACCATGAGCCGCGGCTGGAAGCGGGTGCTGGAGCTGAACCAGTCCACGCCGTCGCTGTTCAACGCGCTCACGGACGGCACCATCTATCTGGGCGTGTCCAACACGCTGCGCGGCACGGAGCAGGGCGCCCGCTACTTCGACGAGCTGGTGGAGGAGATGGAGTACAAGCGGGAGCACGGCATCGGCACGCTGACAGACGAGCAGTACCGTCTGATCTTCGTGGGCGTGCCCTGTTACCCCATCTTCCGCCGGTTCGGCGAGCTGTTCACCGAATGGGGCGGCACGTTCGTCAACTCGACCTACCTGTGGTTCGCGTCCGGCGGCGCCAACGCCGGCTTCGAGTACGACGTGTCGCGGCCCCTGGAGAGCCTGGCGGAGGGCGTGCTGCTCAGCACGCGCGATGCCATGGACAGCATGTTCTTCCAGACGGACGTGCTGCTGGAGATGTTCGAAGCGTTCGGCGCAGATGGCGTGGTGTATCACCCCATCAAGAGCTGCCGCACCACCTCCACGGGCCTGGCGGACAACCGCCGCGCGCTCATGGGGAAGGCGGATGTTCCCAGCCTCTACATCGAGTCCGACATGATGGACCGGCGCGTGGTCTCGGAAGCGCAGCTCAAGAACCGGATCGACGCATTCTTCGAAGGACTGGCGTCCCGGAAGCGGGCCGCCGCCACGGAATAACGGGAGGCAGGCATGGCATACGCGGCGGGAGTGGATGTGGGCTCCACGCAGACGAAAGCGGTGATCATCGGCGAGGATCGTCGCATCACCGCGCGTTCGCTGGTGGAGACGGGCGCCAACGTGATCCGTGCGGCGGAGAGCGCGTTCCAGGAGGCGCTGGCGGCGGGCGACCTGCGTGAGGAGGAGGTTGAGTTCATCGTGGGCACCGGCTACGGACGCTACAAGGTCACGTTCGGCAACACGCAGGTGACGGAGATCAGCTGCCATGGGCGCGGCGCGGTCCACATGTTCCCCAACACGCGCACGGTCGTGGACATGGGCGGCCAGGACACCAAGGCGATCCGCGTGTCGCCCAACGGCGAGATCCTCGACTTCTGCATGAACGACAAGTGCGCGGCGGGCACCGGTCGGTTCCTGGGCGCGGCGTCCAGCGCGCTGGACATCCCGCTGGACCAGCTGGGCCCCACGGCGCTGGGCGGCCAGCGGCCGGTGAAGATCACCACGACGTGCACGGTGTTCGCCGAGTCGGAGGTGCTGTCCTGGCTGGGCAAGGGCAAGAAGATCGAGGATATCCTGCTGGGCGTGCATCAGTCCATCGCGGCGCGCTCCGCGGGGCTGCTGCGCCGCGTGGGCATCGAGCCGGAGGTCACGTTCACCGGCGGAGTCGCGCGCAACACGGCCATGATCGCCACGCTGAACGAGCGGCTGGGCCTGGAGGTCAACGTGAGCGAGGAATCCCATTACATGGGCGCGCTGGGCGCGGCGCTTTTCGCACTGGATCACGTGCAGGCCGGCCGCACCCCGGCGAAGGCGAGGCAGAACGCATGAGCACGTACACGGCGGGCATCGACATCGGCTCCACATACACCAAGGCGGTGGTGCTGGACGACGACCACGAGATCGTCGGCCGCGCCATGCGCCCCACGGGGTTCAAGCTGCACGAGGCGGGCGAGCAGGCGCTGGGGACGGCGCTGGACGCCGCAGGCCTGACCCGGGACGACGTCGCGTACACCGTCGCCACCGGCTTCGGCCGCCACCAGACGGACCTGAGCGATGTCCACGTGACGGACCTCACAGCCGCCGCCCGGGGCGCCACCCTGCTCTTCCCCGGGACGAAGACCATCCTGGACGTGGGCGGCCAGACCATGAAGGCCATCCGCCTGGGCGAGAAGGCGAAGGTCCGCTCCTTCCGGCTGAACGACAAATGCGCCGCCGGCACGGGTGCATTCCTGGAGAAGACGGCCCGCTACATGGGCTACAGCACCGAGGAGATCGGGCCGCTGGTGGCCACGTCCAAGGACGTGATCCCCATCTCCGGCGTATGCGCCGTGTTCGCCGAGTCGGAGGTCATCAACCAGCTGTCCCAGGGCGCGGCGCCCGCCGACATCATGCACGGCGCCATTGTGTCCCTGGTGGGCCGGTCGGTGCAGCTCATGAAGCGCGTGCAGATGGAACCGGAGTTCACTCTGATCGGGGGAATCCTGCGCTTCGAGCGCATGGTCGGCGTCGTGCGGGAGCAGCTGGCCAGCGACGTGAACGTGCCCGAGGGGGACCTGGTACAGTTCATCTCTGCGCTGGGCGCTGCCGTGCTGGGGCACCGGCGGCTGAAGCGGCTGGCTGAGACGGACAAGGCCGTCGCCACCGCCTGAGAACGATCGTATGGTGGAACCCGGAGACACGGAACGGCCGAAGCGACCGCGCACGGACGCAGAACAGGCCCACGCCCGGGCGGAGCAGGCGCGGCGCGATGCTTCGCTGGGCGCGTTGCTACGCACCGAAGCGCATCGCGTATTGTCGGAGAACATGCTCCAGCCCGACCCGGCGCGGGTCGCCGACGGCTGGGAGCGGCGTTTCATCACCGACGGCACGCGCGCCGAGGAAGTCATCGCCCTGTACGAAGAGCTTGGATACGAGGTGTGTGCCGACCCGGTCCGGCCCGAGGAGCTGCGCAACGAGTGCGACGCGTGCCGGTTGGTGGCGTTGTTGCGGTTCCAGACGATCTACACGAGGAAACGCGATCAAACGGAGGACGCATCCTAGTGCGCCGCAGGCGCGCGTCCTGGCGAGCGAAGCGAGCCTCCTCGCCGTGCCGCGAGGCACGGCGCGCCTAGCGGTGCCGCAGGCGCCGCGTCCTGGCGATTCCGGGGGCGTGCGTCTAACGTTCTTTGACAACGCCCTATCGACTACAACGGAGCCCTTCAGGCCCGGGAGAATCGCTATCATGCGCTGTCCGAGATGCGGCCGGGAAGCGGCCGATACCGACAAGTTCTGCGCCGAGTGCGGCATGTTCCTGCGCGACGCGTTCGTCGACCACCGCATCCTGCACGCTCTGCAGATGGAGTTCGACGGCAAGTCCCAGGACGCGCGCCGCGAGCTGGAGCGGCTCGTGGAAGCCGAGCCGGACCATGCGCTCGCCAACCATCTGCTGGGCAACGTCTACTTCCACCAGGGCACGCTGGACCTGGCTATCGCTCGATACCGGCACGCGTTGGAGCTGGCGCCCGATTGCGTGGAGTGCGCCTACGACCTGGGCGTCGCCTACTACCACCGCGGCAACATGCCGGACGCCATCCGCGCCTACCAGCAGTGCCTGGAGATCGACCCGCATTACAACGCGGCCCACTACCGACTGGCCATCGCGCTGTTCCACGTCGGCGAGCTGGACGAGGCGCTGGAGCATTTCGAGAAATGCACGGCGCTCACGCCCGAGTACCTGATGGCGCGCTACCACATCGGCGTCATCCACGAGCGGTTGGGGGACCTGGAATCAGCCGCTCGTGAATTCCAGCGCAGTCTGGACGATGGGGTGGGCGAGGTGAGCAGCCTGTACCACCTGGCGCACATCCGGAAGTCGGAAGGTGATGCCGAGGGTGCGCGCGAACTGATCGAGCGCGCACACCAGTTCGCCCGCGCCAACAGGTTCTGAGCGGAACACGAGGAGGGCGGCGCGCCGGCCCCGACGCGTCGTCGGACCGCCGCGTCGTCGGACCGCCGCGCGGCCGGAGCGCCGCGTGGCCGGAGCGTGGACGCGGGTGTGCCACGAGCGCGTTGAGGAGGTGAGAGGTTGACAGCCCCTTCACAGGATCGACTCATCTACGACTGGGCGGCCGACGCCGAAGAAGACGCGGCCCCACGTCCACGTCCCATGCTGGACGACGAGACGCTGCGCGATGGACTCCAGAGTCCGTCCGTCATCGATCCGCCCGTGGACATCAAGATCGAGGTGCTGCACCTGATGGACCGACTGGGCATCGAGACAGCAGACATCGGGTTGCCCGGCGCCGGCCCGCGGCAGCGGGACGCCGTGGAGCGGCTCTGCCGGGAGATCGACCGGGAGCATCTGCGCATCCGCGCCAACTGCGCAGCACGCACCATGGTGGTGGACATCCAGCCGATCGCCGACGTGACGCAGAAGACGGGCGTGCCCATCGAGGCCTGCGTGTTCATCGGCAGCAGCCCGATCCGGCAGTATGCGGAGGAGTGGAACCTGCAGCACATCCTCCGGCACACGGAAGAGGCGGTGTCGTTCGCCGTGCGCGAGGGCCTGGACGTCATGTACGTCACCGAAGACACGGTGCGGGCGTCTCCGGAGCACCTACGCATCCTCCTCAGTGCGGCCGTGGAAGCGGGTGCGAAGCGCGTCTGCCTGTGCGACACGGTCGGCGCCGCCGTGCCGCGGGGCGTCGCCAACCTGACCGCCTGGGTGAAGGCGCTGCTGGAGGAGATCGGCGCGGCGGACGTCGGCATCGACTGGCACGGACACCGCGACCGGGGCCTGGACGTCGCCAACACCCTCGCGGCCGTCGACGCGGGGGCCACCCGCGTCCATGGGACGGCGCTGGGCGTGGGCGAGCGTGTGGGCAACACGCCCATGGAGCAACTGCTGGTGAACCTCAAGCTGCTGGGCCTGCGGGACGACGACCTGTCCTGTCTGTCCGAGTACGTCGAGCTGGTGTCCGCCGCGGTGGGCGTGCCCATCCCGGTGAACGCGCCCATCGTGGGCCGGGACGCATTCCGCACCGCCACCGGCGTGCACGCAGCCGCGGTGGTCAAGGCGCAGCGCAAGGGCGAGGCGTGGCTGGCCGACCGGGTCTACTCGGGCGTACCCGCCGGCTGGGTCGGCCGCCAGCAGGAGATTGAGATCGGCCACATGTCCGGCGGCTCGAACGTCCAGTATTACCTCACGAGCCGCGGCCTCCCTGTGACACCCGCCATCATCGAGGCGATTCTGGCGGCCGCCAAGAATTCGGAGCGCCTGCTGGCCGAGGAAGAAGTGTTGGAAATCGTGCAGAGCACGGAGAGCTGAGCGACGACTCCCTGACCAAGCCGTTCAGCGTCGATGAGCTGCTGGCCCGCGCGCGCTGCTGCGCCGGGGCGGCCGTGACCCCCTCATCCATGCGGTGCGCGGGGTCGGTTACGTCTTCCAGAAGGAGTACAAGGAGTCGTGATGCTGCTGGACATACTGGTCCAGGGTGGACTGGGCGAGGCGCTGCACCGGCCGCTCCTGGCCATCCCTACGCTGTTCGGCGCCGGCGTGCTCACCAGCCTGACGCCGTGCCTCTACCCCATGATTCCCATCACCGTGGCCGTCATCAGCGGCACCGGCGCAGCGGGACACGTGTCCAGGCGGCGGATGGTGGGCTTGACCCTCACCTACGTCGCCGGCCTGGCCTTGCTCTATGCCTTGCTCGGCCTGCTCGCCGGACTCACCGGATCCCTGTTCGGCACCATCTCCTCCAGCCCCTGGGCCCGCTTCGCCATCGGCAATCTGCTGCTGATCTTCGGCCTGGCGATGCTGGACGTCATCCCCCTGTCGGCGCCACAGCGACTCATGACCTGGGCCGGAGGCCTGGGCGGCGGCTCCTACCCCGCCGTGTTTGTGCTCGGCGCCACGTCCGGCGTCGTTGCGGCACCGTGCGGCGCACCCGCGTTCGCCGCCGTGCTCACCTGGGTGTCCACGACCCAGAGCGCCGTGCTCGGCTTCATCTACCTGTTCGCTTTCTCCATCGGCATGACGGCGCTGCTCGTCGTCGTCGGCCTGTTCTCCGGGGCCCTCGCCGTCCTGCCACGCTCGGGGCCATGGCTCGTAGGGGTCAAGAAAGCCGCCGGCGTAATTATGATTGCAGTAGCGGAGTACTACTTCATCCACATGGGATTGGTGTTGTGATGGGATCCCGCAAAGCACGGTTCATCGTAGTTGTAGTGACAGTCGTCCTGGCGTTCACCACACCGGGCCCGGCGACGGCCCAGGACGTTGGCTTACCCCTCGGAACGAAGCCGCCCGCCACCGTCGTGCAGACGCTGAACGGCGACTCGGTGAACCTCGATCAGTACATCGGCAAGAAGCCGGTACTCATGGAATTCTGGGCTACCTGGTGCCCCCTGTGCCGCGCCATGGAGCCCAGGCTCCGCGCCGCCCACGCGAAGTTCGGCGACGACGTCCAGTTCCTGTTCATCGGCGTCGCCGTGAACCAGACGCCCCGCAGCATCCGCCGCCATCTCGAGAAGGACCCGCTACCCGGTCCCGTGCTGTGGGACGCCGACGGCGCCGCCGTGCGCGCGTTCGACGCACCCACGACGTCGTACATCGTCATCCTGGACCGGACCGGGAAGGTGACTTACACGGGCACGGGATCGGATCAGGACGTGGAGGCGGCGCTGGCCAGGGTCGCGGCACCGGTGCGTTCGGGACGCCATTAGCGAGGCCGGCAAGCCCCCTCGCTCCCTGCTCCACGGTAGCGCGAACAACTGGCCCTGCCCTAGATTACGCCGTCGCACCAATCCCCTTCCCCAGGGAGCAACCCATGCGTGCACGATTGACGATTGCCGCGGCGGCACTGGCCGTCGCGTTTGCGGCAGGCGCTGTTGCGCCGCTGTCGGCGCAGCAGCAGGCGGCCCCGAAGCCGCTGGCCGTCGGCACCGTCGCGCCGAACTTCACGGTGGCGGCGGCGACGCGCTTCGGCGTGCTAGAGGACTCGGTCAGCCTGAGCGACTTCAAGGGCAAGACGGTGGTGCTGGCGTTCTACGTACGAGCGCGGACCAAGGGCTGAACGATCCAAATGCACGCGTACCGTGATCAGTACGCGCAGACCTTCAAGCTGGGCCGCAACGTGGTGCTCATGGCCATCAGCACGGACCCGGTGGAGACGCAATACAGCTGGGCGCGGGACGACGAGTTCCCGTTCCTGATGGCGAGCGACGACGACCAGCACGTGGGCCGGCTGTACGGCGCCGCGGTGCCGGGTAGGAACGTCGACAATCGCTACCTCTACGTGATCGCGCCGGACGGCAAGATCAGCTACCGGGCGATTCCGTTCCGGGAGATCGACCCGACGGCCTACAAGGACCTGGCCGCGGCCATCGACAGCGTGACACCGCCGCCCAACAACTGAACGCGTGGGGGCTTTACCGTGAACGTCGCGCGCACCCGGTCGCCCGGGAGCCGTGCGACGTTCGCGGCAATTATTCGCGTCGACGTCGCACGCAGCGCACTCGACGCAACCCGTGCGACGTTCCCGGCGATTATCGCCGCGAATGTCGCAGACGCCGATCGGAACATGGCCCGTGAGACCTTGACGGCATCCCACCGAGACCGCCATTCGACCCCACCCTCCGTTTGCCGCTCCCCGTTCCAGCGCGCCCTCACGCATGAACGAACGGCCCACGGAGAGCGCCCTCACACCCGGATGAGCCGGCCACGGGGGCGCCCTGAGTCCGAATGACCGCTCCCCTGAAGGTGCCCTGCCCGCTCAGCGCGCCCTGCGCGCTCAGCGCCCTGCCTCCTCGGCCTGCCCTCACTCCTTCACGACCCGCTTGACCAGTGTGCCGGCCGCCAGCTGGGTGTCCTTCCCGTCGACCTGGTTGATCAGGGCGAGCTGGTCCATGGTCACGGCGGACGGGTAGGCCGTATTGAATGCGCCGAGGGTCATGGCGCGCGGCAACTTGACGATGCGGAGCCGCTGCGGCTTGACGTCGATGAGGGCCGGGTCGGTCACGGGCTGGAAGCTGCGGGCCCAGTTGTGGATGACGTCGTTGTAGCCGGCGAAGGCGCTGGCGGCCGAGTAGCCGAGCAGGCTGAACGTGCGGCCGTCGTAGCGGACGAAGGTGGCGATGCCGCGGAGCGCCTGGCCGTTCTGCGAGCTGGCGTCGAACGGCACACCGACCGCGGGCAGGCCGTGGATGTCGACGCTGACGGGGGTGCCTGCCTGCACGCCCTGCTGGGCGGCGAAGGCCCGCGCGGCGGCTTCGGGCGTGGTGTCGCCGGCGAGGGTGAGCTGCACGGCGGCGTCGTTGTTGGGGCTGCCGGCGGCGACGCTCTGGGCAGTGTTCTGGGTCTGCCAGCCCGCCGGGAACTGGATCTGGAAGCGCATGTCCGGGTGCACGAACGTGCTGCCCTTGAAGTAGCCTTCGCGGGGGTCCATGCCGAAGACGAGGCCGTCGAGGTGGTTCAGGTAGACGTCCCGTCCCACCTTCAGGTTGTTCAGCGGCTGATTCAAAGCGGCGACGCGTTGGTCCACGGTCTGGATGCGGTCGGGCGTCGCGGGGTGCGAGGACATCCAGTTGGGCAGCGAGCTGCCGCCGGTGAGCTCGGAAGCGCGTTCCAGGGACTGGAAGACGACGGCCATCTGGCGAACGTCGTAGCCGTGGGCGAGTGCGTAGCGGAAGCCGAGCTGGTCGGCCTGGCGCTCGTCGTCGCGGCTGTACTTCAGGAAGATGAGGCCCAGGCCGGTGCTGGCGAGCCCGCTGAAGTTCTGCAGGTCGGGCAACAGGACCATGCCGACGCCGAGACCTAGCTGCGCGAGCTCGGCGCGGCTGAGCTGGGTGACGGAGTGGCGCGCGGTGACGTGTCCGATCTCGTGGCCCAGGACGGCGGCGAGCTGGGCCTCGGAGCCCATCAGGTCCATGAGCCCGCGAGTGACGAAGATGAAGCCGCCCGGCAGGGCGAACGCATTGGGCGACGGGTCGTCGACGACGTGAAACTCCCAGGGCAGGTCGGGCCGTTCGGAGCCTTTGGCGAGGGGCATGCCGACGGACGAGACATAGGCCTGGAGGGCGTCGTTCTGGACGAGGCCGATCTGGTCCTTCACCTGGGCCGCCGCCTCCTGGCCCATCTGGATTTCCTGCTGCGTGCCGATGAGGGACAGCTGCCGCTCACCGGTGACGGGGTTGATGGCGCAACTGGCGAGCAGCGCGGCGCCCAGCATCAGGGGAAACGACCGACGGAACGCCCGCATGATTCCTCCCGTGTGTCCGTTGCGAATGGAGACGCGAGCCTGAAGGAGCGGCGGAAGGCCGCGCCCCGGGCCTGAAGAAACGCCCGGGCGGCGGAGCCACCCGGGCGCTCTCGTCCCTGCTGGACGTTACAGCGACATCCGGCTCAGAACCAGTCCTCCATGTCCTCGTCGAACCCGAACCCGGACTGGCCGGTGTAGCCGGGGGCCCGGATGACCTGGAGCGGCTGGCGGTACTCCTTATCGCCGATCTTGAGCACGACGGTATACTGGCCGGCGTCGGCCGCTTCGGCGCCGCCGCCGCGGCGACCGCGGAATATGCGGTAGCCGAGACCGCGCTCCCGCCCCGCGCTCCTGATCTGCCGCATGACATCGCGCATCTCGGTGCCCTGGCCCTGGGCCCGGGCGCCCGGCTGCGGATACGACTCACCGGGCCGAGCCACCCACTCGCCCGGCCGTGCGCCACCGCGACCCCGCCCACCGAACATGCGGGACAGGGCGCTGCGGTCGCCGGACAGCATCATGTTGAGCACGCGGTCGGCCGTCGCACTATCCACCGTGCCTGCCTGGACGAGGGAGTCGGCGATCTCGTGCATGATCTTAACGTTCTTCAGGCTGTCGGCGCGCTCGGAGGGCGACAGCGGCTGCGGCGCCTGCTTCGGGCGGAAGTTCCAGTACACGTTGTGCAGGCCGGCGGTTTCCGGACCGTTCAGCGTCTGCACGGTGTCGCCATTGGCGTCCAGGACCACGATGGACGCCTGCGGCCCGCGGCTGCGCTGCCGCGCGCCTGCCGGTCCCCCCTGGTCGCCCTGGCGCTGCCGCATGGCTTCCCGGCGCTGCTCGGGCGTCATGTTGGCGAAGCGCTCGCGCATGGCCTGCCGCTGCTCCGGCGTCAGGTTGCCGCGGTCGTTCTGCGCCTGCGTCGCCGGCGCCGCGCTCTGGGGCACCCAGTACGTGAACTTGGCCCCGTACTCGGCGTTCTCACCCTCGAACCAGCGGTGGCCGGTGGACTCGCCGCCGATCATGCGGTCGCTGTACTCCAGACCGGGGCTGGGCGCGAACAGCACGGGTGCGTCGGCCAGCGTGACGTTGCCCAGCTGCTCCAGCGGCGCGATGCCGACGATCCAGATGGAGCGGCCGTGTGTGCCGGCGATGAGCTCGTGGTCCCGCGGCTGGATACGCAGGTCGTGCACCGGCACGGTGGGGAACCCTTCCATGAACCGCCGCCAGTGCTCGCCGCGGTCGATGGACACGAACAGGCCGGTGTCGGTGCCGAGGAACAGCAGGTTCTGGTTGACCGGGTCCTCGCGGATCACGTGCACGAAGTCGACGCCGCCCGCGGGCAGCCCGGCGGCGATGGAGCGGAATGTCTTGCCGCCGTCGTCCGTCACGTAGGCGTACGGCGTGAAGTCGTTGGTGCGGTGGCCGTCGAACACCACGTAGAAGCGGTTGGCATCGAAGTGCGACGGCTCAATGCGCCGCACCCATGTGCCCTTCGGCACGCCCTGGAAGTGACTGGTCAACTCGTTCCAGTGGCCGCCGTCGTCGGGGCTGGTCCAGACGCGGCCATCGTCGGTGCCGACGTACAGCAGGCCCTGCTTCACCGGCGACTCGGCCAGCGCGACGATGGTGGCGTACACTTCGGCGCCCGTCACGTCCCTGGTAATGCCGCCCGACGTCTTGGTGCTGACGCGGATCTTCATGGTGTCCGCGTAGGTTAGATCCGGCGAGATGGGGTGCAGGCTGTCCCCCTTCATGGTGGACTTGAGCACGCGGTTCGCGCCCACGTACACCACGTCGGGGTTGAAGGGGGACAGGATGAACGGCGTGTCCCAGTTGTAGCGCAGGTCCAGCGCCGTGGAGTCCGCGTCGATCTTCTTCTTGAGTGCGTCCACGTGGCGCTGCACGTTCCGCGGCAGCGTCTCGCCGTACTGTTCCTGCAGCATGGCGACTGTGTCGGCGAAGGCCCGGGACGCGTCCTGCCAGTCGGGCTTCTGGAGGCGGTGGCTCTCGCCCGTGGCCGGGTCCACGCGGCTGATGTTGCCGCCCTGCGACTCGGCATACACCGTGTTGGGGTCCGTCGGGTCCTGCTGCGTGACGAAACCGTCGCCGCCGCTCACCGTGTACCACATGTGGTTGTCGATGGAGCCCCGCTCGCGGCGGCTCGGGCCGCACCAGCTGCCGTTGTCCTGCAGGCCGCCGCACACGTTGTACGGGATGGCCATGTCGTAGCTGATCTCGTAGAACTGGCTGACGGGCAGCGTGTTGATGAAGTCGAACGTGCCGCCCCGGTCCCAGGTCACCGAGATGCCGCCGTCGTCCCCTACGATGAAGTGGTCGGGGTCCTTCGTGTCCCACCAGAACGCGTGCTGATCCACGTGGATGCCCAGCGTGGTGGTGCCGACGGTCTTGCCGCCGTCGCGCGACAGCTGCACCGGCGTGGACGACCAGATCACCTCATCGGGGTCGACCGGGTTCACGCGCACCTGGGAGTAGTAGAACGGGCGCGTGTCCTTGTCGTTCATGAAGCGCCAGGTCTTGCCGCCGTCGTCGGAGCGGTACAGCCCGGAGCCCATGAGGCCCGACGTCGGCTGCTCATCGTCCGACAGCTTGCTGACGTCGCCCTTCTCGGCCTCCACCAGCGCGTAGATGATCTGCGGATTGCTGTGCGCGATGGCGATGCCGATGCGGCCCTTCATGGTCGACGGGAAGCCGCCGCCCTTCACCTCGGTCCAGGTCTCACCCGCGTCGGTGGACTTCCACAGCCCGCTGCCGGGGCCGCCGCTGTTGAGGAAATACGGGCCGCGCACGCGCTGCCAGCTGGAAGCGAACAGCACGTTGTGGTTCTGCGGGTCCATGGCGACATCCACGAAACCGGCTTTGTCGCTGATGAACTTGACGTTGCGCCAGGTCTCGCCGCCGTCGGTGGTCTTGTACAGGCCGCGCTCCTTGTTGGCATCCCAGATGTGGCCCAGCGCCGCCACGTACACGATGTCCGGGTTGGTCGGGTCGATGACGATCCGGCCGATGGCCTGCGTCTCCTTGAGGCCCATGAACGTCCAGGTCAGCCCGCCGTCGGTGGACTTGTAGACGCCGCCACCGGGCGAGATGGAGTTGCGCGAGTCCTCCTCGCCCGTGCCGGCCCAGACGATGTCCGGGTTGGAGGGCGCAATGGCGATGTCGCCCATGGACACCACGTCCTGGTGCTGGAACAGGGGGCGGAACGTGGTGCCGTTGTTGATGGTCTTCCAGATTCCGCCGGCCACCGTCGCGACGTAGAACGTCTTGGTGCCGGGCACGCCTTCGATGTCGGTGACCCGGCCCTCCGTGTTGGCCGGACCGATGTTGCGCCAACGGAAACCGGCCCAGAAGGCCGAATCCGGGCCGGTGGACTGCGCACTCGCGGAGCCCGCCGTCAATACGACGAGCACGAGCGCCGGGACGAGGCGACGGAACATTGCCTGCTCCAGGGTTCCTGTGGGATTTCACCGGGCAGAGGCGGATGGCGTCCCCGCCCGTATGGCGGTATGTCTCGATGACGTGTCAGGGTCCGAAAACGTTGGCGGCGCAGAATCACTGCCGCCGGATCAGCAGTGTCTCGATCTGCCAGGGCCGCAGGTGCACCTCCAGCGTGTCATTCGCGGCCTGCCTCCTTTCGCCCGTGGGCCGCTCCAGCAGGTCGGCCTCGGTGGCGGTGAACGGCCAGGGCAACACGATGCGTGTGAGGCTGGCGCGTCCCTCGCGCTCGACGAGGCGCACGACGAGGGCGTCGTCGTCCTCGCTGCGCTTCAACGCGCCCAGCACGGCGCTGCCGCCTTCGATGCGCAGGAACGGCGCGCCGCGGCCCTCACCCGGGTGCGGAGAAACGGGCACAGCGCGCAGCGGCTGGTTGAGCGCCTCGGCGGCGTCCAGCACCGCGGGCGCCCGCCAGTCGCCCGCATGCGGCACGACGCTGTAGGTGAACGTGTGCGTGCCCATGTCGGCGTCGGGGTCCGGGTACTTGGGGGCGCGCAGCAGCGTGAGCCGGACGGTGTCACCCTGGACGTCGTAGCCGTACTTGCCGTCGTTGACCAGCGCGACGCCGAAGCCGTCCTGCGAGGCGTCGATCCAGCGCTGCATGGACGTCTCGTAGCGCGCGCTGTCTTTGCGCGTCTCGGGCACGGTCGGCCGGCCGATGGCGCCATAGGGGATCTCCGCCCAGACGCTGTCGGGGTGCACGGCCAGCGGGAACGCGGCCTTGAGCAGCCGGTGGCTGGCGTGCCAGTCCACGGTGGTGACGATGTCCAGCCGGGCGGCCTCGTCGGGCAATACGTAGCGCTGGGTGACCCGGGCGTTGACGGCGGTGTCCACGCGTACCACGTCGACCCACTCGGCGAGCCCGTCGCGCATGGCGATGCCCACCCGCACGCTGTCCCGCATGGGCGTCCAGGGCCCCGTCACCTGGTCGATGTTCCAGGCGTCCCATTGCTTCGGGTTGTCCGGCATGGTCATGAGCACGTTGCCGTGGGCGCTGTCGGCCAGCACCTCCCGGCCATCACGCTTGTCCAGCATGCGTGCGATCTCGCCGGTGGCGGGATCGATCTCCACGCGCAGGTACCGGTTCTCCAGCACCGTCGTCTTCGACTCGTGGCCCAGCAACCTGCGCAGCCAGGCGAACGGCTCGCGCACCGCCGCGGGCGTGGACGCCTTCTCGCCTTCCCGCACGAAGATCAACGACGTGCCTGTGGCCGGCACGGGTGGCACACGCACGAGCAGCGTGTCGCCCACCAGCGCGGACGGCAGGCGCCTGCCGTGGTCGTCCAGGGCCTGAGCCGTGCTGTCGTGCAGCACGAGGCGCACGACGCCCCCGCGCGGGCGCGCGTTCGGGTTCAGCACGAGGAACGGCCGTGCGTCCGGCGCGGGCGGCTCGGTGTTCATGTGTGCGGCGAGGGCGATGGCGGCACCCTGGAGCACGCTGGTGGCCAGGGAGTCGGCGTGCCGGTACATGACGGCGGCGTCCTTGTAGACGGGGCCGATGCCGGAGCCCGGCAGGATGTCGTGGAACTGGTTGAACAGGGTGAGGGTCCAGGCCTCGTGCAGCGCCGCGTACGGGTAGCCGGCCGGGCCGCCGGGCCTGCCGAAGCCCGCGCTCACGGTCGGGCCCGCCGCCGCCGTGGCCGCGACTTCCGCGGACGTGAGCAGGTTCTGCATGCGCCGGTTCCAGCGCTTGGTCTCCGATTGCGTGGTGAGCACGCCGCGGTGGTACTCGAGGTAGAGCTCGTCGTCGATGACAGGCGCGCTGTCGGGCATCTCGGACCGCATGAGCGCGAGCGTCGAGTCGGGTGACCGGTCCACGACGGGCGGGAAGGTCGGGATGCGGTTCAGCGCACGGCGCCGGTCCAGCATGGCCGCCGTGGGTCCCCCGCCGTGGTCGCCCACGCCGTAGAGCGTGTACAGCACCGGCGCCGCGCTGCTGTCCTTCGTGGCGAGCCATTGCCGCGCCAGGCGCCGGCCGTCCAGATCGTGGTCGTAGCCGTACGGGATGTAGGTCAGCACGCGGGTGCCGTCCCGGCCCTGCCACCAGAAGACGTTGCGATCCGCCGTCCACTTGTCCGTGTCGTTCCAACGCAGCTTCTGGGTGACGAAAAAGTCCATGCCGGACAGGTGGAAGATCTGCGGCAGCTGCCACGTGTAGCCGAAGGTGTCCGGGATCCAGGCCACGTGCGAGATCTCGCCGAACAGGCGCTTGAAGGCACGCTGGCCGTAGAGCGCCTGCCGCACCAGAGCCTCGCCCCCCGGCATGTTGGCGTCCGCCTCCACCCACCAGCCACCCACCGGGTGCCACCGGCCGGCCTTCGCCAGCGCCTGGATACGCGCCAGCAGGTCCGGGTCCCGTTCCTCCAGCCAGGTGTAGTAGCGGGCGGCGGAGCCGGCGAACTCCATCTCCGGGTACTTGCGCATTAGCTTCACCGCGCTGCCCCACGTGGCTTCCACCACCTTGACGGTTTCGGGCCAGCGCCACAGCCAGGCGGCGTCGATGTGGGAGTTGCCGACGGCCCAGAGCGTGTCGCCGGCGATGGCGCGCTCGGCGGGCGCCAGTCGGGCGAGGTGCGCGGCGATGAGGGCGTGATAACGACGTCGGCCCCGCACCAGCGCCGCCTTCAGCACGCTGTCCGCGGCCGTGAGCGCCAGGGGCGCGAACGAGCTGTCGCCCGTGAATACGCGGGCCCAGCGAGTGCCCTGTGCCACCGCCCACCAGCCGGCGTCCCGCACGATGATGCGCGGCGGGTCCCACCAGAGGGAGTCGCCCGGCTGGACGACGATGTCCAGGCGCGCGCCGACGCGGCAGGGCGTGCACAGCGTGATCCGGCCCATGGTGTCCCGCTGGTGCGCGACACCGTTCACCAGCAGCCGAGCGCCGGGGCCGTACTCGGCCGCGTCCAGCTCCAGGGTCAGGCCGTCGAGCGCCGGCGGTACCTTCGCGACCACGCCGATAGCGCCGGCCGCGGTGTCGCCCGGCGCGGTGGAGTCGTGGGGCGGCAGTGGCGACCAGCCGGCGGCCGCCGCGCCCGCCGCCGAGCGCACATCCGCCGAGTCCCGACGCAGCCAGCCCCGCACGACGATGGGCCGCGACAGCAGCTCCAGCAGCCCGCCGGCGTCCAGGCCCGTTTCCCGGCCGGCCAGCGTGGCGCGGCCGGATCGCGCCCGCACGATGCCTTCGCCCCGGGCCAGCGCGCGGCCGAGGGCGATCCATGACACGTTCAGGGCAACATCCGGCGGAGGGCCCGCGCCGGCTTCCGGCACGGGCGACTCGGTGCCCGCCAGCCGGAGCGACACCGGCCCCCTGAGGCCGCCCCAGCGCACGGCCGGCACGCGCAGAGACACGTCCAGGTCGCCCGCCGCCGCATCCAGCGCCGGCGGGCCGGCCACCACCGCGGCGCCCAGCGTCAGAAACGGCGCGGGGCCGGCGGTGAGCTGCGCGGGCCGCGCGGCCGAGGTGGTGAGCTGGGAGATGTCGTCCGGGCTGGACGCCAGCAGGCGGCCGCCCATGCCGAACCCGCCGCTGCGATTGATCACCTTGTAGAGCAGGCGGTTCCAGCCGCGGCCCAGCCGCAGCGTCACCGTGTCCGTCTGCGTCACGCTCCGGGCGATCTCGCGAGAGTAGACCAGCTGGCCGTTCGCCCAGAGGCGGCCGTCATCATCCGTCTCGATGGCCAGCCGGATGGTGCGGTCTTCGGGGCTCAGGAGGTACGCGACGGCGTACGCCACCGCACGGTCGTGGGGCCCCTGCGTGAATACCTCGTTGAAGTCGAGGCGGCCGAGGGAATCGGCCCGCGCCACATGCCAGACGTGGCCGGCCACGGAGTCACCCTCCGAGGGCGCGAGACGGGCCTCGTCGGGAACGTACGGGCGGGTCACCCGGTCCGCCCCAGTATCGGCGGGGAACGTGCCCAGCACCAACCATTGCCGGATGGGTCGATCGGGAGACGGCGCCTGCCCGGCCATCGTCGTCTGCCCGCGCACGGAGGCCGCCGTCAGCAGGAGCATCAGCGACATGACGCCGGCAGGAAGGCACAGAGGTCGGGTGCCGGTCGCTGGGCGCCGGGCGTTGGAGAATGGCATGGCAGTTAGGACTGACTGGTTGCGTCTGTGATGTCGCCGGCCTTCGTCCGGGCAGGCGCGCCGGGAATGGATACGGCGCGGGCCCCTGCACCACAAGCCGGCGCGGCTACCCGTTCGACCGCTCCGGCGGGCCGTGGGAACCGGAGGTGGCCAGCCGCTGCGAGCGCCCGGTCACGATGGTTCGCATGACCCGTTCGTAGTGCAGCTCCTTGATGGCGAGCTCGATGGCGCCGACCAGCTTCACGCCGGGGAATCGGTGACTGCGCATGCGCACCTTCAGATAGCTGCGGGCGTTGGAGTAGACGGCACGCACGTCGTCGGCGGACGGAGCGCGGCGCAGCCGCTCGCTCACGCCTGCGGCCCACGCCCGCACCTGGTCCAGGCTGGTGTCGGGCCGGAACCGGACGAGGTAGTCCTGGGCGTGGCTCACCAGCTCATCGACGCGCTCGCAGCTCGGCCGCAGGTCCGGCAGGGGTCGACTCCCGATCCGCCGGACGGCTCGCCCCAGCCGGCGCGCCTCCCGGCGCGCGGTCCTGTACAGCTGCCGGTCCATCCGGAACGCCTGCCACAGCAGGGCGAAGTACCGCCAATCCAGCCGTCGCACGCCCTGCTTCCAGAACGACAGGACCGCACCGCGGAGGTACCCGAAGTCCAGCCGGCGGCCTGCGAAGATGTGGGGCCGGATGGCACACAGCATGTCGAGGCCGCGGCGGTACGACTCGGCGGGACTGAACAGGCCGTCGAGGATCCGGTGTATGCCCTGCCGCAGCTCGGCCGCCGTCATGGCACTGGGCTCGAACTGGATCTCGTCGTCCGTGTTGTTACCCGAGTACTCCGCCGGGTGCAGCCGGCCTTCGCGCTTCAAGCGAGCATACAGGGGCGTGTGGGGAACGGGCGTGAGAATGCCCGTCATGGCGGTGAAGATGCGCGTGCGGCGCACGAACTCGATGATCCGATCCGCGCTGGACGGCGTGTCCCCGTCGTTGCCGAAGATGAAGCCCGCGTAAACCTCGATGCCCGCCGACTGGATGCGTTCCACCAGCGTCGGCACGTCCACCTTCAGGTTCTGTTTCTTGTTCATGCCGCGCAGCGTGTCCGGGTCGGGCGTCTCGATGCCCAGGAACACCGCGTTGAAGCCCGCGCGCTTCATCTTGTCGATGAGATACTCCAGCTTCGGCGTGCCCAGGTTCACGCTGGCCTGGGTCAGGAAGCTGAACGGATAGCCATGCTCGCGCTGGAACTCGGTCATGGCGTCCAGCACGTCGGAGATGGCGGACGGCATGCCGATGAAATTGTCGTCCACGCTGAACACGCCGCCGCGGTAGCCGGTGGCCAGGATCGCGTCCAGCTCGCGGCGCACGACAGCGGGCGACTTGGGCCGGTTGAAGCCGCCGTTGAACTGGATGATGTCGCAGAACTCGCAGCGGAACGGGCAGCCCGCCGTCGTCTGGATCATCATGGACTCGTAGTCGTGGACGTCGATCAGGTCCCAGCGAGGCAGCGGCACGTCGTCCAGCGGCCGGAACAGGGACCGGTCGTTCAGATAGGAGCGAGAGCCGTCGGGCGCCTCGGCCACGGCTTGCGGAATGAGTAGCCGTGGCTGTGTCGGGCTGTGTTTCGGCGACGTCTCCAGGTATTCCAGCAACTCGCCGATGGACGCCCCCGCTTCGCCCCACACCAGCACGTCCAGCCCGTCATGCAGAACCCGGTCGGAGTCGGTGGTCGGCTCCAGGATCTCGCTTCGAAACGACGAAGGCAGCGGCCCACCCAGCACGAACGGCGTGTCCAGCCCCCGGGCCGGCCCGGTGAGCACGTCAACGAGCGACCGCTTCTGGATGGACATGGCGCTGACGAAGACGGCGTCGGCCGCCGCGATCTTCGACCGCAGCCTCCGGCTGGAAGGCACCCGGACGTTCAGGTCCACCAGCTCCAGGTCCCATTCGTCCGGCAGATAGCCGGCGAAGGTCAGCACGCCCAGCGGCGGGAAGGCGGCCCGGCGGCCCACCATGCGGATAATGTAGCGGTAGCTCCAGAACGAATCGTAGGGGAACTCGGGGACCAGCAGCAGGCCCTTTCTGCGGGGCCGAAGCCGGGGGAGTGATGGAGCGTACAACGATGTCATGATTACTATCGCGTCCTGGCTCAGCGCAGGAACGCCTCCAGAGGGAAGCGGCCAATCCCTTAAGATGCAGAATCGGTCGTCCCTCGCAACCTACCCCGCGGCCCTGTGGTCTGCCGTTTCCAGGTCCGGCGCGTCTTGCGCGAAGCGCAACGCACGCAGCGCGCTACGCCTCCCGCTCGTCGTCAAACGTCGAGGATCCGGCTCGCTTCCGCACCCACCTGGCCACGGCGGCAAGCGTCCGACGCCAGGAACTCCGCAGCGTGACGCGCCTGGATCTCCAGCGCCTCGGCGAGGTTCGCACCGCATGCCGCCCGGACCGTGTTCAGGATGGCGCGGCGGCACTCGTCCGATTCGGGTGTGGGCGCGGCCGGGAGCTGGACATCCGTGGCCACGTCCAGCGCGTCCTCCGTCAGCTCCCGCTTCTGCACGTCGTGGTCGCCGTCGGTGGCGATGGCCCAGACGGTGGCCAGGGCGTCGTCCATAGGCCCGGCGTAGTCGAGGAGCCAGCCCACGCCGTCGGCGGCAGCCACCTGGCGCCCGGTGAGGAGCGCCTGGAGCAGCTCGGGCCAGTGGTCGGCGTCCGACTTCCGGAACGTCCAGTGGCAGCCCTCCATCCCCGGCACCACGGGGAGGGTCACCTCGGGGAAGCCGAAGCGGGCGTCATCCACGGCCACCAGGTAGTGGCAGTGGGCCATGAGCTCGAACATGCCGCCCAGGCAGCGCTTGCCGTTCACGAAGCCCACGGAAACCTGGAACTCGTCCGCCAGACGCCGGGCCGTGGCGGACCAGCCGTTGGTGATGCGCAGCCCTGGCTCCGTGTCCTGGAGCGCGGGATAGAAGTCGGATGTGTCGGCGCCCACCATCTGGGTGGACAGGTGGAAGTCGCCGGTGAGGATGACGCGCTCGATGCCCTCCGCCTTGAGCCAGTCCAGCGCCCGGTTCAGCTCACGGTCCACCGCCCAGGAGTAATTCTCGCGGCTCAGGGTGATGACGCCCACCGTGCCGTCGTGCTCCGCATTGACATAGAGCTGCTCGGCCTCGGGCGACGCCAACACGTCCAGCGCCTCGGGGTGCCATGCCTCCTTCGCGGCTGCGGGGTGCAGGGCGTGGTACTGGTCCACCACGCTGCGCACCTCGTCCGCACCGCGGTCTCGCATGGTGGCGATGATGCCATGGCGGAACTGGGCGCACAGCTCGCCGATGGCGTTGATGTGGGCCAGGTGGCCACGCTTCTCATGGAGCATGACGCTGGTCATCTGGAAGAGGGGCCCCAGGATCCAGGTGGCCAGCTCATCCTCGCCCGCCGCGTCCAGCGACCAGTCCACCAGCGGGCGGAAGTGGTTGGGCGGGTACCAGGTCTGCCCCGTCTCCTTGAACATCTCCAGGGTGTCCGTGGGGCAGAAGACCTGGCCGTAGGTGCCGCACAGGTGGTGCAGACAGGACCAGGTGAGGAATGTGGCGCCCTTGGCGCCTATGGCGTCATGGGCGCGGAACGGGTTGGGCCCCACCAGCTTGCGCACGAACTTGTCGATCTTCCAGAACGGCATGTTGGACGCCTCGTGATAGCGCGTGCCGGCCAGCGTGATGCCGCAGAAGAGGACGTCCAGGATGAACGACCAGTGGTCCGCCACCGGCACCGGAATCAGCCCCAGCGCCCACAGCATGCGCGTCACGTCCGACGGCTCGTCCTCCACCACCTCGAAGAGCTTGTTGATCTCGTGGGGGAAGGCGGGGTGGGCGATGCCCACGCCCAGCTCCGACGAGGGGAAGCCGGAAGTGACCGAGCGGATCTCGATGTCCGGGAAGCTGGATCGGAAGACATCGTAGTGGGCCCGCTTCACCTCCAGCAGCTCCGGGATGGCCTCCAGCAGGAAGCGCGGCCGGGTGGCCGCCAGCTCCGGCGGCAGGCTCTGGCCGTCGTAGTTCATGCGGACGATGCCGCTCATGACGGCGTTGGCGCCCTCCTTACCGAAGGCCGCCACCAGTCCCGGGTACTTGGCCGCGACACCGTCGGGCACGCCCGGAAAGTCCAGGCCCACCAGCGTGACGCCGTACGGCTGGAGCCGCGACGCGAACTGCATGGCCTTCCCTGCACCGACGATCCCGTTCACGCCGGAGATGACCATGGAGCCGCGGTCGTCCGCCGGGCCGAAGACGGCTTCCACCGCCGATGCCTCATCCACGGGGAGCTTGCCGGCTTTGAAGATGTCTATGACGTCGCCGAGCCCGAGCGTGCGTAGCGTTGGATCCCTCAAGACGTTGCTCATGGCCAACCTCCTAGGAGACCTTGAAGATGGCCGCGATCCCCACATCACCTGCCGCGCAGCCGAAAAGAAGTACGTGGCCGCCACCCAGATCGACGGCTTCCTCCAGTGCCTCGATGAGCGCCCGGGTCAGCGTCGGACCCTGGGGGTGCCCCCAGACCAGCGAGCAACCGGTCCGGTTCATCTTGTGCCAGTCGTAATCGAAGACCTTGCCGAAGACGGCGTCATTGACGGAGAACGGGTTGTGGTTCTTCACCACTACCATGTCGTCCAGGCTGAGGCCCGTCCGCTCGAAGAGCTTCTGCACGGCGAGGACCGGCGCTTCCGGCATCAGGCTGGGCTCGGCCCGCGTCTCCGCCTTGCCCACGAAGGTGATGTCGATCTCCGGGCGCGGGCTCAGCTCCTTCGCCCGCTCCTTCGTGGTGACCAGCAGCCCCGACATGCCGTCCGAGGCGTGGGTCTGCGTCCCCGATGTCACGCAGGTGTCCAGCTCCCGCATGGCACGGAGCCCGCCCTCGGTGAGCCTGCGGACGCCCAGGTCGTCGTCGATGCGGCCCAGCGGCTTGCCCTGCACCGTCAGCAGGTCGAACGGGATCAGCACCCGGTCCAGGAACCCCGACTCCTTCGCCTCGAAGTACTGCTGGTGCCGCACGAAGGCGATATCGTCCGTCTCACGACGGTCCAACTTGTACTTCCGCGCCGTGATCCCCGCCGCCGCGATCATCGCCTTCCCCGTCGCCGGGTCGAAGCCGAAGTTGTCCCACACGTCGGCGATCACCTGCGTGCGCTCGTACGAACGGCGCTCCGGGAAGACGCCCACCGATGAGTCGCTGGTCCGGTCGAAGGTCAGCACGCCCACCACATCACGACCGCCGGCCTCCACCTCGTGCCCTCCCAGCAGGACCGCCTGCAGCCCCGTGGCGCACGCCTGCTCCACGTGGTACCCCGGGATGCGGTGGCCCATGATGCTCGCCACCATCGGCGCCGTCCAGAATTTCCAGTGCCAGGGCACGGTCGAGCCGATCACCAGGTAGTCCAGCGCCCGGGTGGGCACCCCCCGCAACCCGAGCATCCGGTTCATCGCCTCGCCGCCGAATTGGCCGATGTTCACCTCCGCCAGCGACGACGTCTGCCACGCCGGGAAGTAGCTGCTGCCCCAGGTGCCGTATGGGATTCTGGCGTTGGAATACATCCACGCCTCCGCGGTTGGTTCTGCGTTCATGTGGACGCCGTCGGGCCGGCGCCGCGTAGGAGCGCTCTCAAATTGGGAAGTTTGTCGCGAATGCGCCACCTGCCGTTCGGCGGCATGGGCAAAGGCGGGGAGCCGCGCACGACGGCGCCGTGCGCGGCCCCCCGTTCCACCCCGGTCGCCGGGTTCAAGCCATCAATGGCTCGGCGGCTGACCCGGCGTGTACGGCGCGCCCATCTGCTTGAGCCGCGCCTCGAACGCGTCGAGGTCGCTCATCAGCTTGACGATGGCCGCGTGCACGGGCTGGAACTCGTCGGCGGCAATGCGCACCTGCTCCTTCTGCGCGCCGCCCGGCGCGGCGGTGGCCGAGTACGACGCGTACACCACGCTGCTGATGCGCTGCGAGATGGACGGCGGCGTCTCGAACTGGTGGCGCGACACTGCACGGTCGCCGTTCAGCTTGATGTCCAGGTCGTCCACCCGCTGCTGCAGCGCGCGCGCCTCGGCCAACAGGCTGTCCGGCGCGTTGGGCGTCAGCGGGATGGCCGCCCGGATGTAGCGCAGTCGCGTCGCCGCCTCGCTCAGCTCCGCGCCGGCCGCACGGATGCGGCCCATGAGCTCGCCCGCCTGCTTCTGGAACGCCAGCAGTGCCGCCTTGTCCTGCGCGCCCAACGTGGCGTTGTTGAGCGGCACCACCTTGAACGCGACGGGGTCCACCAGGTGCGACGGCACGCCGTTCACCACCTTGTCCAGCGACACGTGATACGTGCCGGGCACCACGAGCGGGCCCATGCCGCCACGCCCGAAGCCACGCCCGCCATTCGACGCGAGCCGAACGGGCGTGGTGGCCGGGTAGCGCAGGTCCCAGGTGATGCGATGCATGCCGGCATGCGGTTGTGCACGCAGCCGCCGCACCACGTTGCCCTGGTCGTCCGTGATGGTGAAGAGCAGGTAGGGCGACTGCTCCTGGTCCTCCGCCCGCATCTCCTGGAAGCTCGGGTACGGCACCGGCTGGTCCGCCTGCCGCAGCTTGCGCTCCTCCGCGTGCCGCTTCTGTTCCCGCGTCTCGATGCCGCTCTTCAGGTAGTAGGTGATCTCCGCGCCGAACGGCGGGTTGTCCGCCTCGTAGTACGCCGCGCCCTGGAACGCCTGGCCACGCCCGCCCAGCCGGCTCGACGGGATGTAGATGACCGCGTCGCGCGGGGCGAAGATGTGCGCGTTCTGCCCCAGGACCTGCGGCGTCGCCTGACGCAGCGGCGCGAGGTCGTCCAGCACCCAGTAGCCGCGGCCGAACGTGGCCATGACCAGGTCGTCCGCCTGTTTCTGGATGGCCAGGTCGCGCACGGCGATGGTCGGGAACTGGCCCTCGAGCTGCGTCCAGTGGCCACCGCCGTCATGGGAAAAGAAC
>JARRJS010000031.1:24155-24765 GCA_037388885.1 Gemmatimonadota bacterium | reverse complement strand
GAGCGGTCATCCGGTCAGCGGACCATCAACCGATGGGCGTGCCGTGCCAGTACGACTGGCTCGGGACGACGGCGCAGTCGAAGCTGATGCCCAGGTCGATGGGGATGGCGTCTTTGTTCTTGATGGCCGCCTCCACCTGTGCCTTGGTGGTGAGGTGGTTGTTGGCCGCGGCCGAGTTGGTGAACAGGACTTCGATCACATCCCAGGCGATGTTGAAGTCCCCGCCGCTGGCCTGGGGAGCCAGCAGATGATCATGGCCCACCACCTTCGTCGAGTCCGTGCCGTAGACCTCCGGCATATTACGCGTTGCGATACCTGCGATGAGCCCATCATGGTCCGGGCAGTTCCCCGGCACGCCCTCGCAGTTCAGGTTCGTCTTCACCGTCGATCCTTGCGGATACACGACGATGTACAACGGCGCTTGCGCACTGTCGGCGGCGTGCGTCGGTAGTGGCGCCTTCTCCGGTGTCAGGATGTAGATCAGGCTTCCGGTGACGTCGTCGTACGCGGGCTCGATCGCCGCCTTGCCCAGCACCCGTTCGCCGCTGGGCGGATCACCGAGGGTGGGAGATCTCGGCGCTCGGTCCAGTGTGTGGGCAGTGCCCGGGTC
>JARRJS010000031.1:0-24147 GCA_037388885.1 Gemmatimonadota bacterium | reverse complement strand
GTGACGTCGTCGTACGCGGGCTCGATCGCCGCCTTGCCCAGCACCCGTTCGCCGCTGGGCGGATCACCGAGGGTGGGAGATCTCGGCGCTCGGTCCAGTGTGTGGGCAGTGCCCGGGTCCGCCTGGGGGCCGGTCGGAGCGTCCGCGCAGCCGGCGGCCAGGGTGAGCAGTCCGGAGCAGCCGAGCGCAAGCACGGCACGCAGCGGGATAGCCATGGATACCTCCCGATACTGATTGAAACAGATTGTGGGTTTGGTGCCGCAGGTCGAGCAGATGGTAGGGAAATCAAGTGCTCGGCGAAGGCGAGCGGCTCAAATGCAAGCGGCGTGCCGTGTTCGCCGGGGTCGTCGTCGAAGAAACGCTGCGTCGGGAGGGTGTGAGGCGGGTCGCGATAGCGGGCGGGTCACTCGCGCTGGGTGGGCCCGGCCCGGCCGGCGTCGTCGTACTCGTCGCGTTCGCCGTACTCGTCGCGTTCGCCGTACTCGTCGCGTTCGCCGTACTCGTCGGGTTCGCCGGGCTCGTCGCGTTCGCCGGGCTCGTCGCGTTCGTCGGGCTCGGGACGCGGCCGCCGCTTCCATACCAACGCGATGAGCTCGTCGGCCTCGTCGTCGCTCAACGGTGAACCGTCGCCGCGCACCACGCCGCGGTCGCTGTGGAAGCCACGGGACAGGCAGTCGGTCCGGTCACGGACCAGGCATTTCAGTGCGGTTCTCAGGGATCGGTGCTGGTGCCCGCAGCCACCCCGTGCCGGACCTTCGGTGGTGTACGTCTGCGCCATCATCGCCTTTCGTCGCGCTCCTGAAGCTGCGCCAACAGACGATAATGATACGGCGAAAAGCGCCTGCGTCCAATCACTCCGTCCGCAACGCCACCATCGGATCCACCCGGCCGGCACGCCGAGCCGGCACGTAGCTGGCCATTGCGGCGACGGCCAGCAGCACCGTCGCAACGACGACGAGCACGGCGGGATCGCGGGGCGATTCGTGGAACAGGAGCGGCTCGATCCAGTGTCCGGCGGCGAGGGCAATGGCGAGGCCCAGGACGACGCTGACGGCGGCGACGCGCAGGCCGTCGCCGAGCACGAGTCGCGTCACGTCACGGACACGCGCGCCGAAAGCCACGCGCACACCCAGCTCGTGGGTGCGCTGGTCGACGTCGTAGGCGATGACGCCGTAAAGGCCGATGGCCGCCAGTACCAGGGCCAGCAGGCCGAAGAGCACGAACATGACGGTGCCCAGGGACCAGGACTGGGTCTGCCGGCCCAGGATTTCGCTCATGGGTGTCACTGTGACGTACGAGACGCCGGGCATGACCGGCTGTAACGCGCGGCGGATCGTTTCCCGGTAGCGTATGGCGTCACCCCGGGTGCGGATGGCGAGGCCTCCCATCGCCGGGTACACCTGGGCGGCGGAAACGTAGTAGAACAGCGCGGGCTCAGCTCCGCCCAGCCCCTGCGCCCGGATGTTCTCGGCGATCCCCACCACGTAACTGCAGGGCGCGTCATTGGACTGGAAACGCACACACTGGCCAATGGCGTCCTGGCCGGGCCAGAGCGTGCGAGCCATGGCCTGACTCACCACCATGGCGCCCGGCGCGCCGGCCACGTCCTGGCCGTTGATACCGCGGCCGCGCAGGATGCGCGTGCCCATGGTGGCGAAGTAGTCCGGCGACACGGCGTTGAGGTCGAACTCGCCCAACCTGCTCACCGAGTCGATGCCCGCCACGTAAAGGTCCGCGCTCCACGTCGACCAGAACGGCGTGGTGATGCGACGCGCGGCGTCGTCCACACCCGGGATCCGGCGCGCCGCATCCAGCAACTGCTCACGCAGGGCCACCGCATGGGCGCTGTCCAGCTGCACGCCCCGCATGTTCAGCTCGACCATCGACACGACGTTGGGATCGTAGCCGAGGCTCACACCGCGTACGTTGACCAGGCTACGCACGAACAGGCCCGCGCCCACCAGCAGCACCACGGACAGCGTCCCCTGGAACACCAGCAGGCCCAGCCGCAGTTTGGACCGTTTTCGCGTGCCTTCCCGGGCGCCCGTGGCCAGGTCGGTCGTGAGATCCGTGCGCCGGGCCTGGACCAGCGGCGTCAGTCCCGCCAGCAGGCCCGCCACCAGAGCGGCGCTCCCGGCGAAGAGCAGGGTGCGGGGATCCTGGAACACGACGACGGACTGCACCGCCGTGTCGCTCGATCCCGCGAGAAGCCGGGCCCGCAGCAGCGCACCGCCCCACTGGGCCACCAACAAACCGGCGACGCCGCCCGCCAGCGCCAGCAGCATGCTCTCGGTAAGGAGCTGGGCCGCCAGGCGGCCGCGGCTCACGCCCAGGGCCAGTCGCACGGCCACCTCGCGCCGCCGGCGAAGGGCGCGCGCCAGCAACAGGTTGGCCACGTTGGCGCAGGCGATCAGCCATACGATGAGCGCCACGCCGCTCACCCACAGAGCCACCGTCGCAGTGCTGCTGGACGTGGGGCCCCGGTCAGTCAGCACGGGCCCGGCAAGGGCGCTGCGCTTCGCGTCTTCCGGTGAGAGCTTGCGACCCGCCGCTGCACGCTGCGCTGCGTAGCTGCGTTGAACCGCCTGCGTCAGATCCGCATCCGCCACCGCCAGGCTCACGCCGTGTTTCCGCTGCACCAGCATGTCGGAGAAGGTCAGGTCGTACGTGGTCGGCCAGTCGCCGTGAAAAGCGAAAATGGCGGCGCCCTGAGGGCCGAACTGCCCGTTGGCGTAAGCACTGAACGGCACGTACGCCGCCGGCGGCGTCCGCTGCCAAACGCCCTCGAACCCCTTCGGCGCCACGCCGATCACCGTGTACGTCACCGGCCCGATGTGCACGGACTTCCCCAGGGCCTCCCGCCGCCCGCCATACCGGTTCTGCCAGAAGCCGTAGCTCAGCACCGCCACGTTCGTCCCCGTCGGCGGCACATCCTCCGCCGCGGTGAAGTAGCGGCCCAACGCAGGCGGAGCGTCGAAGAAGTCGAAGAAACCGGCCGTGACGGCGCCAATGGTCATCCGGCGCGTGTCGTCGCCCACGCCCACGGCCAGCCGCGGGCTGGAGAACTCTGCCGTGCGAACGAATGAATGCGTGTCGCCCGTCAGGTCCACATACCGGGCGAACGGCATGCCGCGCGTCGTGACTTCCCTCCCACGGTACATATGTCGCCGGTACACCCGGTGCGTACGCGACGCGTCCTTCAGCATCGGCGGCGGACGGAAAAGTAGCCGGTCCACCACAGAGAACATCGCCGTGTTCGCTCCGATGCCCAGCGCCAGCGTCAGCACCACGGCCAGGGTGAAGCCCGGGGTCCGGCGCAGGCCCCGCAACGCGTACCGCAGGTCCTGCAGCGGTTGCTCGATCCAGCGCACGCCCCGCACATCCCGGTGCGCCGCCCGCGTCTGCTCCTCGCCTCCGAACGCCACCAGGGCACGACGCCGCGCTTCCGCCCGCGGCAGACCCGTGCGCATCAACTCCTCCGTCTCCAACTCGATATGAAGACGCATCTCCTCCGCCAGGTCCCGGTCCAGCACGCTGCCCCGGAACAGCGCCCGCACGCCCCGACGAACTCCACGCCACCAGCGCATGCCTCGCCTCCTGCTCACGTCGCCGCCAGTACCTGTTCCACCGCCGCCGAGAACGATCGCCACGCCGAGCGCTGCGCCGACAGATGTTCCCTCCCCGCCGCCGTCAGCGTGTAGATCTTCGCCCGCCGGCCTTCATCGCTCATGCCCCACGCCGCCTCGATCCAGCCCTTGCCCTCCAGCCGGTACAGCGCCGGGTACAGGCTACCCTGCCCCACCTCCAACACCCCCTCCGACAGCTGCCGGATCCGCTTCGAGATCGCCCAGCCGTGCAGCGGGGCCAGCACCAGCGTCTTCAGGATCAGCAGGTCCAGCGTGCCATGCAGCAGATCGGGCCGTTCGCCCATGGTGGTTCTCCCGTCGGTTTGGATCCGCCGCCCCACCCATGGCAATGCTCCGGTGGGTACTCCGCGCATCCCGAAGGCACGGCGGCGACATACCTCGATTACCGACAATACCCGCAGGTGTTGTCGATTGTCAAGGTGTCCGCCCCCTTTCGGCATGCCGCCCCAGGGTTCGTCCTGCCCTTCCCCGAGAAGAGTTCGTCCTGCCCCTCCCCGGAGGAGAACGCGCGAGGCGGCACGCGTGCCCGACATCAAGGGTCGACGCAAGGGGGACGCGTGCGGGACACGACCAGGGGCCGCGCGTAAGCGTGCGGTGCGTCGGTCGCCGGATTGTGCCTGGGCGCAGCGCGCTATCGGCTCAGGACTTCTGCCCGCGCGTCGCTGCCTCAGGACTTCTCGCCGCGTGCCTCCCTGAGGTAGCTGCCCACGCGGCGGATGCGTACGGGAATACGGTGCCGCTCTTGATGAACTGTCGGACGAGGGTGTGCACCGGCGTCAGCCGGAGTCCTTGACTTCCATGGATTGCCCGCGGGCCAGGATCCAGATGGCGGTGACCACGTCCTCGGCGGAATCGAGGGCGGCGGTGACGTCGGGTCCGAACGCATCTGGTGCGCTCTTGCGCACCTCTTCCAGAGCAATGCTTACGGCCGCGCCGGGCTCTTCGCCATTCGCGAGGTGCTTCGCGGCATTCTGGTCCAGCATGTCGGCCGCCGCGAGCACGAGGGAAGCGGGCGGGATCTCGGCGCCGGACAGCCCGACGGGCTGACCGGATCCGTCCCAGCGCTCCCGGAAGTTGTTGACGATGCGCATGACGGAAGGCGGCGTATCCAGGTTGCGGAGGAACTCGGCGGTGCGCGCGCCGAGGGTGTTTTCGTCCGCGACGGGGCCGAGCAGGCGGCCGAGCTCGTGGGCGCGCGCTGCGGTTTCGAGGGCCTCCTGCCCGTGGGCATCGGGCACTATCGGCAGGTTGGAGGCCAGGGTTCCGGCCAGACGCGCGACACGGTAGCCATGGCCGGTGCCGCCATCGGAGCGTTGATCGGCCAGCTCGAGCCATTCCACGGGCAAGTTGTAGGCGACGGTTTCGGTCTGGGCGGCGCGCCCGGAGCGTGCGAGGGCTTCGGCCGTTTCCAGCAGCTCGACGCGGGACAGCGCCTGGTCGAGGGCGGCGTCCAGCTCGAAGAGCTCGAACGGCTTGAGAAGGTAGCCGGCGGCGCCCGCCTGCAACGCCTTGCGCGCCAACGCTTCCTCGCCATCGCCGGTGATGAGCAGCACGGGTTTGAGAGGCGAGTGGGCCAGCAGCAGGCGCAGCAGCTCGACGCCCGACAGGCCGGGCAGGTGCACATCGGCGACGGCGACATCGAAGGGGCGCCGTTCGCGCGACGCGCGCAGGAGCACGGACTCGGCATCGCCCGCCTCGATAACGGTGAAGCCACGCTTGCGCAGGTGCCGGGCGAGCATCCGGCGCAGGGATTCGTCGTCCTCGACGACGATGACACGCCGTCCGGAGACTTCCTTCGTCATGACCCTATCCTTCCCATCAGAAGCTCAAGGTGGTCTCACTCGGTACGCTGCTCGTGGGCACCGGCGTCCGATGGTCGGGCGGCCGCGTCCGATGGTCGGGCGTCGGCGGCCGGCCCGGCGTACGGGTCCCGTCCGACATCGTGGAATCCGTAGCGCGCGATTTTGTCGTAGAGCGTGGTCCGGCCGATGCCGAGGATCCGCGCGGCTTCGGCACGGTTGCCGTCCGTTTGTTCCAGCACACGCATGATGTGCCGCCGCTCCACGTCTTCCAGCGAAAGCAGCGGTCCCGCGCCCACGCTGCGCCGCCGCGCCAAATGGTCGGGCAGGTGTTCCGGTCGGACAACCTGGGCGTCGGGGTGCAGGATCAACACTCGCTCGACAACGTTGCGCAACTCGCGAATATTGCCGGGCCATCCATAGTGAACCAGGGCGTCGAGCGCCGCATCCGAGATGCGCTCCGGCCCGCGCCCGATGCGTTGCTGCAGATCGGCCAGAGCCGCATACGCCACCACTGCGATGTCTTCCGGCGCACGTTCGCGCAGGGGCGGCAGGACAACGGGCATCACCGCGAGCCGATAGTACAGATCATCCCGGAAGCGGCCGGCGGCGAGATCCTTCTCCAACGGCCGGTTGGTCGCCGCGATGAGGCGGATATCCACCTCGATCTGCCGTGTGCCGCCGAGTCGCCGGAACATGCGCGTCTCCAGCACTTTCAGCAATTTCGGCTGAATCTCCGGCGTCAGGTCGCCGATCTCGTCCAGCAACACCGTGCCCTCGTCCGCCACCTCCAGGAGTCCCCGCTTTCGCTCCTTCGCATCCGTGAACGCACCGCGCTCGTGTCCGAACAGCTCCGACTCCAGGAACGTGGGCGTGAGCGCGCCACAGTTCACCTCGACGAACGGGTGCCCATGCCGGGCGGACAGGCGGTGAATGCGTTCGGCGACCCAGCCTTTGCCCGTCCCCGTCTCGCCCATCAGCAACACGGTGCTGTCCCCCGCCGCGACGCGCTGGATGCTCGCCGCCAGCTCGCGCATGGCGGGAGAGCTGCCGAGAGCGTCCAGGTCCACAGGCGCCGATTGCCGACCCGACAGGTAGCGATTCCGTCGTCGCAGCCGCACGGTGTCCAGCGTGCGGTCGGCCACGGCCACCACGTGGTCCAGATCCACGGGCTTCGTCAGGAAATTCTCCGCGCCCCGGTGGATCGCGTCCACGGCCAGCGGGATGTCGCCGTGACCGGTCAGGATGACCACGCCGGCATCGGCGTCCAGGGCCTTCACCTGCTCCAGCACCGCCAGGCCCGACGTATCCGGCAGCTGCAGGTCCAGGATCACGACATCCGGCGACTCCCCCCGCACCACCGCGATCGCCGACGCGCCGTCCGCGGCGGACACAACGTCCCACCCGGACTTCTCGAATCGTCGCGCCAGCACTTGCAGCACGGCGCGATCGTCGTCAACTATCAGGATTCGCTGAGGCATGTTCGAAATCGTGGTCTGCGATGAGCTGGATGGCGGCCTGGGCGATCTCCGCATCGAACTGTACGCCGCTCTGCCGGGCCAGCTCCTGAGCCGTATCCGACCAGCTCCTGGCCGGGCGGTAGGGGCGTTCCGTGGTCATGGCATCCATGGTGTCCGCCACCGCCACGATGCGCGCCGCCAGCGGAATGACCTCGCCCCGCAAGCCTTCGGGGTACCCGGCACCGTCCCAGCGCTCGTGGTGGTACGCCACGATGTCCAGCACGATGCGGTCGCCCAACAGGCCCGACAGGATGCGCGTGCCCACCCGCGTGTGCGCCTCGATCTCCTCTCTCTCCTCGTCGGTCAGTGGACCGGTCTTCCCAAGCACCCGGTCGTGCGTGCCGATCTTGCCGATGTCGTGGAGCTTGGACCCGGTCTCCAGGGAGTTGAGCTCCCGGAAGTCCAGCCGCTTGCCGATGGCCACCGCGTAATCCGCCACCCGGTCCGAGTGGCCGCGCGTATACGGATCGCGCGCCTCGAGCGCCGTGACCAACGAGTGAATGCTCGAGACGTAGAGACGCGTCAGGCGGTCGCTCTGTTCCCGCAACCGGTCCTCCAGCCGCAGCTGGTAATCGCGCTCCTCCAGCAGCAGCCGGCGATGCTCCAGGGCACGCCGTACGGCGTGGACCAGGTGCGCACGTTCCACCGGCTTGGCCAGGAAGTCGTCCGCTTCCATGCGCAGCGCCTGGACCACCGTCTCGATCTCGGCATAGCCCGTCATCACGACGACCTGCGTCAGGTTGTCCCGCTCCTTGACCTGGCGCGTGAGATCGAGCCCGGAGCCGTCCGGCATGTAGACGTCGCACAGGACCAGATCGGTGGCCGGCGACAGGCGTCTGATGGCCTCGTGCGCGGAGAACGCCGTCTCACACTGCAGGCCTTCGCGCTCCAGGATGCGCGCGAGCGTCCGGGCCAGCGTCGGATCATCGTCCACGACCAGCACGCGGCCGGTCCCGGGCAACCCGTCGCCGCCGTAGCGATACGCGACCGGCGTCGGCCTCGCGGTCATGCCGCCAGCACCTCCGGGTGATCGTTCATGAGCAGAATGGTGACCATGCGTTCGCGTCCACCAGGATCCGGGGGGAGCCGTCCGCGACCAGCGGACGGAACGCCCACCGCCTTTGCCACGCCTGCATGCGCGCGCTCGGGCAGCGGGCGTCACCCGAATGAGTATCGGAGCCTGCCCTTTGGTGCAACTCGTCCTTCAGGGCGGAAAGCATGCCCCTTGCCAAAATTGTCGGCATGACGGACATTTTTTTCACGGAAACAACCAATCCCCAAGTGCGTAAGTCCTGATAGGCACAAGGGTTAGCAAGCGGCCCGAATCTTGTACTCACTGGTTTTCCGACGGACGACCGAACCGCGGCCGCAAAATCTCCTCGACGGATTCGGACTGGCCACGATGCGGCGACGAGCAGCGGGCGAACGTGGAACGGCACGCCTGAAGGGGGGTCGTGTCGGTTTCACGTTCATCGAGGTAATCGTCGTTCTGGCGGTCATCGGCATTCTGGCCACGTTGGTGCTGCCGTACCTGCCGCTGGCGCGGTATCGCATGGACGGTGCGGTGCGAGGTGTGGCATTGGTGCTGGTTTCGGCGCAGCGCCAGGCGGTGAAGCGCCAGCGGGACGTGGTGGTGTCGTTCGACACGGCGACCGGCACGGTGTACGTGCACGAAGACAGCAACGGGAACGGCCAGGTGGACACCGGGGAGCCGCTCCGGGCCTTCACCCTGGACGACGGCGTGACGTTTGGCCGCGGGGGCGCGCCGGCGCGGCCGATGGGTACTGCGTCGGTCACGTTCACGGGCAGGGAGTCGGGCCGCCCGGAGGTGACGTTCTACCGGAACGGCAGCACCGACGAACAGGGTGGGCTGTATCTGACGACGAAGCAGGCGATGGCGAATCCGGGTCACGAGAACCATGCGCGCGCCATCGAAGTGGAACGAGCCACGGGACGGGTATCGTGGTACTACTTCAACACGACGGTCGACAGCTGGAGCCGGGGTTTCTGAGATGACGAACCGGGAAGGGTTCACCATCGTCGAGATCTTGCTTGCGGTGCTGCTGCTGAGCTTCGTCGTGATGGGGTTCCAGGCGGTGACGGGCGAGATCGTGCATTACTCGGCGCGGAGCAACCGGGAGTCGGTCGCTATGCAGCTGGTGGAGGACCGCCTGGAGATGATCCGCATGTACCCGGGCTACGAGCATCTGGCGCAGGAATTCGCGGGCACGGAAACGCCGGCGGGGTTCCCGGGCCTGGTCCGCACGACAGTCGTGCGTGTGGTGGCGGATACGCTGATGATGTCGGGCATCGCGCACTACACGCGGATCACGGTGTCGGTGTCGGGCACCGGGCTGAGCAATCCCATCTCGCGCACCATCTCCCTGGCGGCTCCGTGATGCGCGAACGCCTGCTGCGCCGCCGACCCGGCATGTCCGTGCTGGAGCTGGTCATCGCCATGACGATCTTCAGCGTGATCATCGTGGCCAGCATGAGCTTCTTCCAGTACCAGGGGAAGGCGTTCTCACGGGCCAACGAACTCATGGCCCTGGAGCAGAACCTGCGCTACGGCGTGACCTCGCTGGAGCAGAACCTGCACACGCTGGGCATCAACGTACCGGCCAAGCAACCCGACCTCGTGTACGCGGACACGGACGTCGTGGCCTTCAACGCCGACTACGCCACCCGTGATCCCAACGACGCGTTTGCCGTCTACTACGACCCGGGCCTGTCCGACAGCGCCGCCAGCGCGCTGACGCACGCCGACCGCTTCCGGCTGCCGCACACGTCGTTCTACTATCCGGACACCACCTACCTGGTGAGCGACGCGAACAGCCCGGCCGAGACCATCATCTTCTTCTTCGAGCCGGACTCCACGACGTCACGAAGCGACGACTACGCCCTGTACCGCCAGGTGAACCGCATGGCGCCGGAGCTCCTCGCCCGCAACCTCCTCAGGACGGACGGCAAGCCGTTCTTCGAGTATTACGAGGTGGATCCCGACGTGCCGCCCGACTCCGCGATCCAGCCGATCCCAGAAGCCGATCTGCCGCTCGCCCACTCCGTGCCCATCCACGGGGCCCTGGGCGACACCGCCAGCTATGCCCGGATCGACCTGGTACGCGGCGTCCACGTACAGTACACCACCACGAACGGCGACGACGGACCGGACCAGCAGATGCGGGACATCTCGCGCCTCATCCAGTTGCCGAACGCGGGCCTGAACACGCCCCGCATCTGCGGTAACGCGCCCCTGCTGGGCAACACCGCCTTCCTGGCGCAGACCCTGACCGATGGCGAGGGCAAGCCGTACATCGATCTGACGTGGAATGCCGCGACCGACGAGGTGAGCGGCGAGAAGGATGTGGTGCGCTACGTCATCTGGCGGCGCACATCCACGGCGATGCCGTGGGGCAACCCGTTCGTGAGCGTGCCGGCGGGCGAGACGTCGTACGAACTGGCGGACAACAGCATCCAGGCCGGACTCGGAATAACGTACTATTACCGGTTGGCAGCGCAGGACTGCACGCCGCAGCTGTCCAGCATGGCGCTGGCCGCGCAGACGGTGCCATGAGGCGCGGGCGCCGGGTGGCCGCAGCCCCGCTGCGCCACGATCGGGAGGGGATCGCGCTGTTGCTGGTGATCCTGCTGACCATGGTGGTAGCCGCAATGGCGGCGGGCGCCGCGCTCATCGGGGCCAACTCGCGGCTGATCAGCGATTACGACCAGCGCATCAGCCTGCTGCAGAGCGTGGCGGACGCCGGCCTGGAGGAGTCGCGCGCGATCCTGAACCAGGACCCGTCGCTGTTCCCCGACAGCGGCTACATTGCCATCGAGGACGGCGCCGCCGTGTATGACGCCAACCACAACCTGATCCCCCAGGTAACGCGCTCCGTGTACGCGGGCCCGGTGGGCGGCGGCGTGGGCGAGTTCGGCAACTTCGGCACCATCGTGGCGGTGGCCCGGGACGCCGATGGGGCGGAAGTGATCCGGCGGCGGGACATCCGGCGGGAGAGCTTCGCGAAATACGCATATTTCACCAACAGCGAGGGCTCGGGCATCCCGTTCGGCGTCGGCGACCAGCTGTACGGGCCGGTGCACAGCAACGACACCATCTCCATCGCGTCGAGCGGAGCGACGTTCTTCGGGCCGGTCACCACGGCCAATGTGATCAACGGCAAGGCGTACGCGACATTCTACCAGGGCTACACGGAACACGTGGACAGCATTCCCATGCCATCCAGCAGCCAGTTGTCGGCAATGCAGGCCCGGGCGTCGCCGGGGAACATGGTGTTCACCCCGGTGCCGGGCGGAACGAACGGTCAGTCCACGCTTCGCATCGAGTTCGTGGCGGTGAACCTGGGCGGGCCGGAGCCGACGGGCTTCTTCAAAGTCTATCATGCCGACAGCGACCCCGACTACGTGACGGCGACGGCTCCGTACAGCGAGACAGCCTGGGCGCAATCGCTCAACTGTGGCGACTTCGAGTCCGGCACGTTCACGTCGGCGTACTCGGCCTATGCGGCGGGCGGTGGCGACGTGAGCGCTGGCCTTTCCGAGCTGGAGAAGGCCAACAGCCGCTGCTTCCTGGGCGGTGCGGACTCCCTGTGGTGGAACACGTTCCACCCCACGGACAGCGAGGGCGGCTGGATCCCGTACCCGGGCGTCACGCCGGGCGCGCTACTGGCCTCCGGGCGACCCGACTCGGCCTACCTATTCCCCCTGGACCGGGACCTCAACCCGGGCTACCGGGGCGTGATCTACGTGAACGGCAGGGTGGTGGTGAGCGGGGTGGTGGCGGGCCACGTCACGCTGGCGGCGACGGGCAACATCATCATCGGAGACGACGTCACCTATGCCACGGACCCGGCCGCGGGCACGTGCCAGGACATCCTGGGCCTGTGGACGGCGGACAGCGTGGTGGTGGCCAACAACGCCATCAATGCGCCCCAGGACGTGGAGTCCATCGGCGTCTGGCGGTCCTACGATGACACGCAGAGCGAGTTCATCCAGGCCGTGATGCTGGCCCAGGACAAGTTCGACGTGGAAAGCCCGGGCACCGGCTCCAGCACGGCGGAGCCGTGCGAAGGCACGCCGTACGGCCGGGGGTGTCTCTACGTGACCGGCGGCATCATCCAGGGTACACGCGGCGTGGTCACCAATCCCACCAGGGGATACATGAAGCGCTATTCCTACGACGCCTGCGCTGCGGACAACCCGCCGCCGTACTTCCCGAGCCCCGGGCACTTCTATCGCAGTCGGTATTACCAGGTGAATCCCAACGGATTCAACGTGGCACAGTACTTTGCGGCGCTGAAATAGGTCGGCGATCGCGCGATGCCCGTGCGACGCGTGCCCATTCACCGCCAGCGCAGGCTGATCCCCAGCTGCACCAACGCGTCGCCCGGGTGCGTGGCCGGCACGACCACACCCAGCTCGGGCCCCCAGCGCAGCCTGCCGCGCCCCAGCTCGATGCCCACCACCGCCGAGCTCCACAACGTGGCCGCCGGCTGATCACCCAGCACGAAAGGCAGCGTCGCCCGCACGGCACCGTACGGCCGCAGCTTGCCCGGTCCTGAAACGACCAGGCCGGCATCGGCGAAGAACAGCCGGATGTCGGACCGGACGTTGCGCGCCTTGCCGCCCGCGACGTTAGGCAGGCCGTGGATGCCGCCGCCTGCCGTGGCCGCGACGGCCCAGCCTTCGGGATGGGGCAGCGCCACCTTGAGACCACCGCGGAACGTCAGGGGGAAGGCGTAGTCGGCGCGGGCGTCCACGCCTCCCAACCCCACGCTGCACCATGCCTGGGGCACGGGGAATGCCTCGTCGAGCTCCAGCGGTGGCATCAGGCCCGACACTCCCACACCGCCGGACACGCGGCCCCTGGGTAGCGTCTCGGCCGTCTCGCCGAGGGCCCACGGCAGGCAGCCGGCCAGCCCGAACGCGAGGGCCGCGACGACCGCGGTCCGGTGCGCGCCCCTCATGGCTCCCGGAACGCCGGCAGTCGCGCGAAGGCCGTATCCACGAGCTCCACGATCAGGGCCGTGTCGCCGGGCTCCAGATGCGCCGTCGGCAACCACAGGACATCTTTGGGCGGCCGGGCCGCATTGTGGAGGGCCAGGGCACTGGCTCGCGGGACGCGCTCGTCCCGCAGGCCGTTCACCAGCAAAACCGGCCGGGGCGAGATGCGGCCCACGTACAGCCGTGGCTCGAGGCGCGCGATGGGCAGGGAGGCCAGGTCCGACGCGAGAATGGTGAAGGCGTCCGGCAGCTCGTCGATGCGGGAGCTCGCCAGCTCCGCTGCCAACCCTCTCAGGTCACCGCCCGTGTACAGGAGTGCCACGTTCACGAAGCTCGTGTCGGCCGCCGCGGCGGCGGGCGCGAAGAAACCGCCGAAGGACACGCCGATCAACACGATCTTCCGCGGATCCACTTCGGGTCGCGTGGCCAGGTAGTCGGCGAGCACCATGAGCATCGCCGGCACATCCCACGCCGCCCGCTGGAAGGTCGTCGCGCCACCCTCCCACACGCCGTCCGCCGCCTTCTCGAACGGCTCCGGGTACTGCATGGCGATGAGCACCTGGCCGGTGCTGTCCGGCAGCAGCTCGGTGGCTTCCCAGGCCGTCTGCGCGCCACCCACCAGCACCACGCCCGCGCGGCGGTCCCCGGGGCCGGCCTCCAGCGGTACGCGGATGCGGGCGTCCACTGTCAGACCCGAGCTGGACCGGAGATGGACTTCCTGCAGGTGCGTGGCGCCCAGCTCCCATGGAGGCAGCTCCTGCACCTCCACCAGCGTGCCCGCCCGCGCGCGCAGCTCCGCCAGCAACGCGTTCACCGACGGGGCCAGCGGCAGGTCGCACGTCGCCGCCGACAGCAGCAGGGGCAGGAACAGGACGACGCGTAGCAGGATCGGGTCTCTCACGGCGTCGGCTCCGGTCGGACGGACTGCATACAAATGTGCATCGGCCCGACGCGATGCGAAACGGGCCGGCGCCCTCGAGGCACCGGCCCGCTCCGCCCTCGGACTGCCTTGCGCTAGTCGATCTTCTTCAGCTCGTTGATCGTGCACCTTGATGATGGGCATGCCGTACAGTGGAGACGACTTGTTCTCCTCGGCGTCCGGGTTCACCACGTCGTTGGCGCCGTTGACCACCGCCACGTCCGTGCGCTCCATCTCCGGGTTGATCTGGTCCATCGGTACACCAAACGTCGGACCCCACCCGCACCCCGATCCGACGCCATCATTGATGCCGGTGTTGTATGATTTGGGCGTTTCGGTGTCGCCACGACAACGCCGCAGGCGCTTTGCCCGACGATGCTGGGCCGTTCACGCCTTTCCACGAGAGGCGGCAGCGTCGCCGCTCCAGCGGTCACAGCCCCGCGAGGACAACCCAGAACAGCATCGCGAAACCGACGAGCACGAGTGGTGTTCCCACTGCCGATATCTTGTTGCCCGGGCTCTTCTCGCCAAAGCCATCCTGAACGCCCTGTAACCAGTTCGATACGAGGCCCAGATCGAACAGGGCGACACCGCCGAGCAGGACTGCGGCACCAGTGGTTTCCAGTGCACCGCCGGGGCTCGAGGAGCCAACAGCGAACGCCAGGCCAAGGAGCAGACCTCCCTGAATCAGCGCTGCGAGGTGTGCGGCCAGCAGATACCGCGGAGCCCGGGCGGCTTTGCTTCGCGCGGCGATCATCCCTATGCCAAGTAGAAAACCGCAAGCCACCATGCTCATGCCGCCCAAGATCAGAATCCGAGTGCCGGTATCCACTACGCAGCCTCCAGGGTTGACGCTCCAAGTCGGTTCGGCCGGCCGGTGAGGGGAATGAACCGGCACGCAAAATTACAATCCGTCCTGACGGCCGTGCGCGCAACTGGATACCCGCTGGCGAGAAAAAACGGACCCCGGAAGGGGTGGAGCCCTTCCGGGGTTCTGAAGACGATGCTGCGCAGCGCGCTAGTCGATCTTCTTCAGCTCGTTGACCAGCGCCGTCAGCGACTTCTTCGCGTCGCCGAACAGCATGCGGGTCTTGTCCTTGTAGAACAGCGGGTTGTCCACCCCCGCGAAGCCCGGGTTCAGCGAGCGCTTCATGACGATGCAGTTGTGGGCGTCGTGCACCTTGATGATGGGCATGCCGTACAGCGGAGACGACTTGTTCTCCTCGGCGTCCGGGTTCACCACGTCGTTGGCGCCGATGACCACCGCCACGTCCGTGCGCTCCATCTCCGGGTTGATCTGGTCCATCTCGAAGAGCTGGTCGTAGGGCACGTTGGCCTCAGCCAGCAGCACGTTCATGTGGCCCGGCATGCGGCCGGCCACCGGGTGGATGGCGAACTTGACGGAGACGCCCCGCTCGCCCAGCAGCTCGGCCAGCTCGCGCACCTGGTGCTGCGCCTGCGCCACCGCCATGCCGTAGCCCGGCACGAACACCACCGAGTCCGAGTAGGCCATCATGATGGCCGCGTCCTCGGCATTGATGTCGCGTACGATCTTGCCCTCGGCGGCGGTGCCACCACCACCCACCGCCTCCGCCTGGGAGCCGAACGCGCCGAACAGCACGTTGGCCAGCGACCGGTTCATGGCCCGGCACATGATGTTGCTCAGGATGATGCCGGACGCGCCCACCAGCGCGCCGCTGATGATGAGCGCCGCGTTGCCCAGCACGAACCCCGTCGCCGCTGCGGCCAAACCGGAGTAGGAGTTCAACAGCGCCACGACTACCGGCATGTCTGCACCGCCGATCGGCATCACGAAGAGGACGCCCAGAATCAGCGACACACCAGCCAGCACGATGAAGACGTCGACGTGCTGCCCGGACAATATCAGGAAGACGCCCGCCGCGATGCCCACCAGGAAGATGAGCGCGTTGACCACCTGCTGGCCCGGGTAGGTGAGCGCGCGCTCGAAGTGCCCTTCCAGCTTGGCCCACGCGATGAAGCTGCCGGAGAAGGTCACGGCACCGATGAGCACCGACAGCATGATCGTCAGGGACACGCTGAACGATTCCGCGGCGCTGCCGCCCTCGCGCAGGTACTCGGCCGCCGCCACCAGCGCCGAGGCGCCGCCGCCGAAGCCGTTGAACACCGCCACCATCTGCGGCATGGCCGTCATCTTGACCCAGCGCGCCAGGAACGCGCCGATGGCCGAGCCGATGACCACGCCCACGATGATCCACGTGAAGCTCACGATGTGGGTGTCGAGCAGCGTCGCCACCATGGCCAACGCCATGCCCACGGCTCCCAGGAAGTTGCCGCCTCGCGCCGTGGTGGGCGAGCTCAGCCGCGCCAGACCCACGATGAAGAGCACCGCAGCCAGCAGGTACGCAATTTCGATGACGATCGGGAGGATGCCAGTCGGTTCCATTGGCCTATGCCCCCTTCTCGCCCTTCTTCCGGAACATCTGCAGCATGCGGTCGGTGACCATGAAACCGCCGACCACGTTGATCATGGCCATGATCACGGCGAGCACGCCCAGAATCGTCCGGGCCGGATCAGAAACGGCGCCTGCGACCAGCAGCGCCCCGATGATGGTGATGCCCGAGATCGCGTTGGACCCCGACATCAACGGTGTGTGCAGGATCGTCGGCACTTTCGTGATGACCTCGAAGCCGACGAACATCGCGAGCACGAAGACGTACACCGCGAACAACAGCCCTGGTACCATGATTGGTATCCCTCCCGATCTTTCCTAAGAAGCAGCCCCGATGGCCTCGCGTACTCTCTCGTGGACGACCTCGCCATTGTGCGTTACGCAGCATTCCTTCGTGATCTGGTCGTCGAAGTCCACCTTCAGCTGGCCTTCGTCGACCAGATGCTGCAGCAACTCCTGCACATTGCGCGAATACATCTGGCTCGCATGGCGCGGCAGGCCGCTGGGCGCGTTCACCATGCCCAGCACCCGGACGCCGTTCACCACCGCCTCCTCGCCCGGCTTCGTCGCGGAACAGTTCCCGCCCGTTTCGGCAGCCAGGTCCACCACCACCGACCCGGAGCGCATGTCGGCCACGATGTCGTCGGTGATCAGGACCGGCGCCTTCCGGCCCGGCACCTGCGCCGTCGTGATGACCACGTCGGCCTCCACACAGAGGTCGTGCAGCAGCTCGTGCTCCTTCTTCTGCTGGTCCTCCGTGACCTCCTTGGCGTAGCCACCCTTCGTCTCCGCATCCTCCAGCTCGATGCCCACGAACTGGGCACCCAGGCTCTCTACCTGCTCCTTCGCCGCCGGCCGGATGTCGAACCCTTTCACGCGCGCACCCAGACGCCGCGCCGTCGCGATGGCCTGGAGACCGGCCACGCCCGCACCGATCACCAGCACCTTGCCCGGCGGGATCGTGCCCGCCGCCGTCGTCAGCATGGGCAGGAACTTGTCCACTCGCAGCGCGCCCTCCAGCACCGCGAGGTAGCCCGAAGCCGTGGCCTGCGACGACAGAGCGTCCATGCGCTGCGCCACCGTGATGCGCGGCACGAGCTCCATGCTGAAGCTCGTCACCTTCTGCGCGGCCAGCTTACGCATGAGCTCGGGGGAGGTCATGGGCAGCAGGAAGGCGATCAGCGCGCCACCCTGCTTCATGGCCGCCACCTCGTCTTTCGCACCGTCACCCGTCGTGGGCGGAGCGACCTTCAACACCACGTCCGCGCCCAGCGCGCCCGCGGTGTCCGCCGTCGTCGCCCCCGCCTCCCGGTACTCGTCATCGGAAAAACCGGCCTCCGCACCAGCGCCGGTTTCCACCACGATCTCGAAGCCGTTGTCCACCAGGCGCTTCACCGTGTCTGGGATCAGCGCCACTCGCTCTTCTCCCGGGACCGTCTCCTTGGGAACCCCGACCTTCATCCGTTCCTCCTTAACGTTGCCTCCGTACACCGCGTTCTGGCGCGGCCGGACTCGCACCGACAATTTATGGGTTTGCGGCACACAGGCTACCCCGACTTTCCCTGATCTTCCAGTGGTGTATTTCCCCACAGGGCGCCGGCGCTTCGCGCCGGCTGCAGGTAGCAGGTAGCAGCTGCGGGTTCGTGGGGTAAGCACGGGCGCCGGCCAGGGCGCCTCCTTCATCGGGTAAGCTCTTCCTGGGTCGTCGGCGGGTTCCTTGTTCCCGGGCTGCGCTCGCCGCGGACGCGGACGCGCCCGGGGGAGGCGTACGCGATGAAGGCAGGCGCTCAACCGCGAGCCCGCCGTGCGACGAACGCTGAGCTGCTATCTGCAGCCCGTGCGCAGCACGGGCGCCCTGCTACCTGTGGTGGAAGGGAAAAGGCGGGGCTGGGGCTAGGGGTGCAGCTCCGTGACGGGCCCCAGCACGGCGGGGTTGGCGTCGAACGCCGGCACGTTGCCGACGATGAGGATCACCATCTGGGAAGGGTCCACGTAGCGGCGCATGACGGTGCGCACGTCACCGGGGGTGACCGCTTCGACACCGTGCAGGTAGCGGGACAGCCAGTCTTCGGGGAAGTCGTCCAGCAGGAGCCCCATCTTGCGGGACACGATCTGCGCGGGACTGGAGAAGCTGAAGACGAAGCCGTTCACGATGCTCTCGCGGGCCAGCGCGACGTCGCTGTCGCTGGGCGCCTGCATGCGCATGTCCTGCATGGTGCTCAGGATGAGCCGGGTCGCCTCGATGGTGCTGGCGGCCTTCGTATGCGTGATGGCTCCGACGATGCGCTCATGTTCCCGGGAGGCCCCCCAAACGGATGCGGCGGTGTAGGCCAGGCCCTCATCGGTGCGCAGGCGTTGCACGAGTCGGCTGCTGAAGCCGCCACCGCCCAGGATCCAGTTGGCGATCCGCGATGAGTAGTAGTCCCGGTCGTCCCCCATCTTCACCCCGCCGGCGTCCCCCACGACGACGGTGCTCTGGGGAATGTCCTTCTGGATCACGTAGACGTGACGACCGTGCCGGATGTGAGGCGGGGTCGGCTCTTTCAGCTTGGACGGGCACGGGGCCCAGTGGCCGAAGGCGGCCTCCAGACGGGCGCGCGCCGCCGATTCGGTGATGTCGCCCGCCACACCCAGCACGGCGTTCTGGGGACAGAAGATCTCGCGGTGCGTGGCCCGCATGACGGCGGGCGACAGCTTGGCCGGTGTCAGGTCCGACGGCTGCATCATCCAGCCGGTGGGATGGTCGCCGAACATGACGCGATTGAACTCCAGCACGGCGAGGCTGCCGGGGAAGTCCGGCACGCGACGCGCGGCTTCCAGCTCCTTCGTGCGCCACGTCTCCACCTGCTCCGGATCGAACCGGGGGCGGAGCAGCATGTCCACCCACAGGTTGAAGGCCACGTCCAGGTTCTGCCTGAGCGTGTTCATCGCCAGCAGGTAGCGGCCGCCGCTGGACGCGGTGGTGATGTTGAGGGCGTAGTCCTCTACCAGGTCGTCTACCGAGTCCGGGGACAGGCGCTGCGTGCCGCCCGTGCGGAGCATGGAGGCCATGGCGCTGGCCGCCGCGTAGCGGTCCCTGGGCAGGTACGCGTAGCCGCCCCGGAACTCGGCCAGCAGGTCCACCAGCGGCAGGGACGGGTCGTACAGGTAGAACACCGTTACGCCGTTGGAAAGGCGGAAGCGCGATGGCGCCGGCGCCTTGAACTTCAGCCGGGGGTAGCGGAGCGCCTCCACCGCCTCGCGTCCCACCGGCAGCTGCTCGGGTTGCGCCGCGGCCTGCTGTGCCTGCGTGGTGTCCGCGGGCACCGGCGCCGCCGGCGGCGGCGTGGGGCCGCGCCGCAAGCCGCCGCAACCCGCCGCCAGCAGCAATGCGGACAGCAGGACCGGCAGCTCCCGGCGCCGAACCCGCGACGGATGTCCGGCCCGTCTCCAGGCGGCTGTCATGGCCTGCCGCCCGGCTGCAGGCCGGCGTCCGGGCGCACGACGGCGCCGGTGTCCCGGGCCGCGGTGCTCGACGCGCCGGCCGGTGCCTGGCCAAGCCCCGTGTCGCCGGGCCGCGGCCGCCGGGTCCAGCCGACGGTGCGGTTGGCCTCGGTGAAGTACTTCTGCGCCACGCGCTGGATGTCGCCCGGCCGCACGTCCTGGTACGCGTGCCAGCTGCGGAAGGTGTGGCGCCAGTCGTTGTAGTAGACCTCCGAGTCGGCGAGCTGGAAGGCCAGACCCAGGTTGGAGCCCAGGCGGCGGACCTGCGAGGCCTCGATCTGGTTGATGATGCGCTGCACCTCGGCCGGACGCGGCGGCGTCTTCTTCAGGCTGTCGATCTCCGCGTAGATGGCCTTCTCCAGCTCCTGCGTGGTGTGCGGCGCGTTGGGCGCCGCGTCGATGGTGAACAGGAGCGGGTAGCGGAAGGCGGGGCCGAGGGACGCGCTCACGGCCAGGGCGATGCGCTCCCGCTGCACGAGCCGCCGATTCAGCCGGCTGGTGCGGCCGCCGGCCAGGATGGACGCCATGACGTTGAGCGCCGGCATGTCATGGTCGTAGCCGTCGGGCACGTGCCAGCCGATGAGCAGCTCCGGCTCCGCGTCGAAGATCACTTCGATGCGACGCTGGCCGCGCTGCGTCGGCTCCCGATCCCACACCGGCTTCGGGGTCGCGCGCGCCGGAATGGGTCCGAAATACCTGTCCGCGTAGCGCACGACCTGGTCCGGGTCCACATCCCCGACGATGGCCACCACCGCGTTGTTGGGCCCGTAGTACTCCTTGTAGTACTGCCGCACCTGCGCACGGGTGAAATTCTCGATGTCCGACATGTAGCCGGCCACGGGCACGCCGTAGGGGTGCTCGTGGTACGCCGTGGCGTAGAACTCCTCCGTGAGCAGCCCGCCGGCCGTCGTCTCCAGACGCGTCCGTCGCTCCTCCTCCACCACCGAGCGTTCCGCGTAGAACTCACGGAAGACCGGGTTCTGCATCCGGTCCGCCTCCAGCACGAACCACAGCTGCAGCTTGTTGGCCGGCAGCTGCACGTAGTACTTCGTCGACTCGTACGACGTCGTCGCATTCATGCTGCGCGCGCCCGCCCGCGTCAGGATGTCGTCGTACTCGTTGCTGATCTCGTACTTCTTGGCCTGCTTCTCCAGCCGCTCCAGCCGCGCCTCCAGCTGGCGCACCCGCATCGTGTCCTCCACCACCGCCTGCCGCGCCAGCTGGATCGAGTCGTTCACCGCGTCCTGCTGACGCAGCACCGCCCGCTCCCGCGTGATGTCCCGCGTGCCGATCGTCGTCGTGCCCTTGAACAGCAGGTGCTCCAGCATGTGGGCGATGCCCGTGTCGCCCAGCGACTCGTTCACCGAGCCCACGTTGTACTGCGTCACGAACGCCACCGTCGGCGCGCCCGGCCGCGGCAGGATCAGGAACCGCATCCCGTTCGCCAGCTTGTGCACCACCACCGGCAGGTCCTCGCCCGACGGCAGCGCCTGCTGCGCCCACGCCGACGACGCCGGCAGGGACAGCCCCGCCAGCACAGCCAGCACCGCGTACCAACGCGACGCGGATCGCCTCATCTGCAATCGCAACTCCACTCGTCGATCTCCAGAGCTGCCCTTCTTCGTGTTCGTGTTCGTCCTCGTCTTCGTTCCGGGCGGCCTGACCGGTGCCGGGGCCGTTCGTCGGCGCCGCAGCCTTCAGGGCGCCCGCCCCCCGAGTCGAATTCGAACTCGAACTCGAACTCGAACTCGTATCAGACGACCGCGACGGCTTCGATCTCCACCAGGATCTCCGGGTCGATGAAGCCGGACACCTCGACGAGGGTCGTGGCGGGCTTCGCATGCCCGAGCACCTCCTGGTGCGCGCGTCCGACCTCGTGCCACAGCTTGGTGCTACGTACGAATATCCGGGTGCGCACGACATGTTCCGGGCGCGCCCCGGCCTCGGCGAGGGCGTCGACGATGATCTCCAGCGCACGCTTCGCCTGCCGATAGGCGTCGCCGGGGTAGGCGATATCGCCGTCGTCCTCCACGGGGGCAGTCCCGGACACGTAGATGGTGTCGCCTACGCGCACCGCACGTGAGTACCCCACTTCTCCCGTCCACGGCGCCTGCGTAGGGACGCGCCGTCGTTCGGCCATGGTTCCTCCGTTTCCAGCACAGCAGGGCCGGGGCGGCACGACCGCCGTCGGCGCGCCGCCTCCTGTCGTTCCCGTGCATGAAATCTAGGAACAACGCACGGGTGCGGGAATGGCGCGGCGTGCACGGCCGCTGCGCCGGTCCGTCAAAGGCCGAGCCAGTAGGTGAGCTTGATGAGCAGTATGTTGTCCGGCCGGTTGGCGAACAGGGCGCGCTGGTCGCGGCCGAAATCGAAGTCACCGTAGGCCGCGCTGCCGCTCCGGCTCTGCGTCCAGACCAGGTACAGGGTCGAGCCGGGCCGGTACTCCCAGCGGAAGACGGCATTGCCGCGCAGCGACCGGAAGTTGAAGTCCGGGTCGTCGAACTCAAAGGACGCCGCGGGGCCGGCGCCGTCCGGGTCCACCGTGTAGACACGGCCGTCGTCCGTGTCCTGGACGCTGATCTCGCCGACATCGACGCCGTACACGTCGAAGCGTGTGCTGCGCGGCACGTCGTACTCCTTGAACCGCGAATAGCGGGCGGCAGAGATGAGCGGCTGGGCGAACAGCTCCAGGGACATGGTGGGCGAGAAGATGACGTTCAGGCGCGTATCCATGGAGACGGTGCGCTGGTCCATGTCGGCGAAGACGTAGCGCGTGCCGTAGAAAGCGGTGGCCGTGGCGTCGTCCACGCGGGTCACCCACTGGTACGGCCACGTCTCGCTGCTATACGACGGACCCACGGACAGCTGCACGTTGGACGCCGGCTTCACCGTGATGTAGGTGCTCGCGTCCACGCTGTACGGCGCACCCTGGAGCCAGCCCCTGCCCACGCTCAAACCCACATATACCGGGCGGCGGCTGTCGGTCTCCAGGTCCAGGTAGCCATAGTCGTTCGCCGGCCTCCGGACGACGGGACCGCCGCGGGTGAGCCGGTCGTCCAGGTAGCTGGGCCGGTGAATGATGAAAGCGGTGGCCCACCAGTAGAACGGCGTCTGGGTCCCCACCCAGGCCTGCACCTGCCGGCTCGTCAGGTCCCCGTCGTAGTTCAGCTCCTGCTGGCCGCCGACAATGAAGTCGAAGCGCCGGTACCAACGGGTGGGCTTCGTGAACTGCCGGTTGAGGTTGGCGCTCATCCACACGTAATCCGCGCGCGACGCGTACGCCAGGTCGTTGGGCTCGAAGCCAGGAGAGCGGAAGTTCACGGACATCTCCCCGCGCCAGTTGCCGCCATCTTTCGCCAGGCGGGCGTACCCGCCGTAACCCCGGAGCGCCGTGGCCGACGGGTCGTACGCGTCGCTGAACAGCCCGTTGCCCCCGCCTTTCCGGTCCGGCCGCTGGAAGTAGCGCGCGCTGGACTCCTGCCGCAGCAGGATGGCCGCCGGGTCGCCCACCACGTTGGTCACGGCCAGGTTGCCCATGAACCGGTACGTGCGATTGTGCCACCACCAGGTCCAGTCGATGCCCCCGGACTCGGCGTGGCGCGGCAGCTCGGCGGCCAGTGCGTCGCTGCGGATGCCACGGTAGACGGACGTGGCGATGCCGCCCAGCACCAGGTTGCCGCCCAGCAGGTCGCGGCGCACCCGGGCGACGACGTAGTTGGACGCCGGCTCCACTTCCTGGCTCAGCTCCGCGCCGGCCCCGGTGAGCACGGTGGCGTTCTCGCGGGCCGTGACCGCCTCGAGAGCGCCCACGGACCAGCCCGAGGTAGTGCGACCGGTGACCTTGGCGGCACCCACGATGGCCGTGTTCTCCGGCACGTCCGCGTACTCGCCGGCGTCGTACGCCACGTCCGCGCCCTGGGGAGAGCGGCCGATGCGCCGCGAATAGAACAGGTTCATGGAAGACACGTTGCTGCAGAAGAAGCAGCTGAAGTTGCCGAAGCTGAACATGCCCTGGCCTTCCACGAAGAACGGTCGCTTCTCCTCGTAGTAGGTCTCGAAAGCGCTCAGGTTCACCACCGCCGGGTCCACCTCCACCTGGCCGAAGTCCGGGTTGATGGTGGCGTCCAGCGTCAGGTTCGACGTCAGCAGGTACTTCGCGTCCACGCCCATGCGGAAGTCCTGGAACGACGGCCGCGCGAACGGGTCGCCCGCGTCCGCCGGCCGCACGTACGAGGAGCGGCCCACCACGTACGGCAGCACCTCCGCCCGCTCCGGGCTCGCCTCTCTGTCCAACCCGTTCAGGTGCCCGAAGAATGGTGGGCCGCC
>JARRJS010000030.1:0-24282 GCA_037388885.1 Gemmatimonadota bacterium | reverse complement strand
CCCTGCGGAAGCAGTTGAGCTCGGGCTGCTCGGCGAGGGTGCGGGCGAGGCATGCGACGACGTAGGCGGTGAGGGACAGCGTCTCGCCCGCGCGCTGCTTGTGCTCGCGGATGAGGCGGCGAGGCTCGGTGATGTCCACCTCGGTGAGGCCGTGGATGGTGTTCCCTTCTTTGGCGACGGCGACGCTGGCGGCGACCATGCGCCGGTTCGCGGTGAAGGGAACGAGCCTGTGGCCGGGTCCTGGTTGCCGGGTCATGTTCGTGCCTCGGTAGGGTGGATTCGGGCCATGCCGATGGCCGCACAGGGTGAGTGTTGCGACGGACGGAGGATGGGAACGTCGGGCGTCCGGCCTCTCGAGACAACCACCCGGCTGCAAGGCCAGTCTTCGCGTGGTCGCCGGAAGCGTCAAAGACGACGTCGCCGTGCAGCTCGAGCGGCTCCCTATCCGGTCGGCCTTGGCGTGCGCGTGCGTTTTGGCTAAGTCTGCCTTCTCCTGAGCGCATTCCTGCCCGGCTGTCATGGCCGCGGCCCGGTGGGTGCGGAAGCGGCACGGTGTACGTCGCCGCGCAGGGGTACCGATCCAGTAGGGGGAGCGATGAAAAGATTTGCCTTTCTGAGTGCGGCTGTGGTGATTCTGGGCGCCGCGCCGACGGCGGCGCGCGCGCAGGCCGGATCGGCCTCCGGTGCGAACGCGCAGCCCATCGTGCTGCACGCGGCGCGGCTCTTCGAGGTGGTGCCGGGCCGGGTCGTGAGCCCGGGCGAGGTGCTGGTGGAGGGCGACCGCATCAAGGCCGCCGGCACGTCGGTGCCACACCCGGCCGGGGCGAAGGTGATCGACCTGGGCGACCGGACGCTGATGCCGGGATTGATCGACGCGCACGTGCACCTTTTCCTGCACCCGGCGCCCCCGTCGGAGGGCATGCAGACAGTGGACGAATCGGCGACGCGACGGACCATCGAAGCGACGCTGGCCGCGAAGGCGGACCTGATGGCGGGGTTCACGTCCGAGCGCGACATGGGGACGGAAGGTGCGGGCCCGGCGGATACGGCCGTGCGCGACGCCATCAACGAGGGACTGATCCCCGGGCCGCGGCTGCGCATCAGCGGCATGGCCATCTCGATCCTGGGTGGGCATGAGGACGCGGTGGGCTTCAACCCGGCGCAGCACGTGCTGGGGAACGCGGATTACGCCAACGACGCCGAGCAGCTCATCGAGACGGTCCGGGAGCAGCACAAGGAAGGGTCGAGCTTCGTGAAGATCTACGAGACGGGGCACGACGAGATGGTGCCGCAGGGGTCGGCTCCGTGCCTGGGCGACCCGATCTGCGCACAGCTGGGGATCGGTGAGGAGCCGGGGGATCCGGAGTTCTGGGACTTCCATACGCCGTACCAGTACACGGAGGCGCAGCTGAAAGCGGCCGTAGCGGAGGCGGCCCGGCTGGACACCAACGTGGGCGTGCACTGCCAGGGCGAGCCGGCCGCGCGATTCGCCGTGGAGGCGGGCGTGGCGTCCATCGACCACGCGACACAGCTCAGCGCAGGGACGATGAAGCTGATGAAGGAGAAGCACATCCCCGCGCTGCCGACGTTCACCGTCTTCCAGTACTTCGCGGACCACGCGCCGAACGCGGCGGCGGCGGCGCGCGAGCACGCCATGCTGCAGTACAAGATCCACGAGTTCAAACGCCAGGTGTCAGCGGGCATCCCCATGGCCGTGGGGTCGGACGTCGGGCCGTTCCCCCACGGGACGCAGGCGGAGGAATTCGAGCTGATGGTGAAGTACGGCATGACGCCGCTGGCCGTGCTGCAGGCCGACTACCTGAACGGTCCGCGCATCCTGACGTGGCAGGACGAGGTGGGACAGCTGAAGCCCGGCTACTTCGCCGACGTCGTCGCGGTGCCAGGGAACCCGTTGAAGGACATCACGGTCGTCGAGCACGTGCAGTTCGTGATGAAAGGCGGCGTAGTGTACAGAGGCGTGGGGTCGGGGAACGGGGACCAGGACGCACGGAGGATGCCATGATCGCCGAGCTTGAAGCCCTGCTCTCCGCCTTCGAAACGGGCGCGCTGAGTCGGAGGCAGTTCCTGCAGGGTGTGGTCGTGGCAGTCGCTGCCGCTGCGCCGCAGCATGGGACCGGCGTCAGGGCGGTCTCACTCAACCATGTGACTCTCGCGGTCCGCGACGTAGACGCCTCGAAGGAGTTCTACGAGAGAGTCCTGGGGATCTCCGAAATCTCGCGACAGTCCAACGGGCTCAATCTCGGATTGGGAGACTCGTTCCTGGGGCTCTACGACATCGAGCCGAAGGGGCAGATCAACCACTTCTGCGTGGGAGTCGAAGACTTCGATGTCGAAGGTGACGCGGCTGAGCTGAAGCGGATGGGCGTGGAGCCGTTCATCCGCCAGGATCGCCCCGAGCTCTACTTCTCGGACCCGGATGGCATCACGGTCCAGCTCTCGGAGGCTGACTACAGAGGGTAGAGATTGGCATCACACCTTTCCAACGGAACCACTGCGCGGCGTGGAAGCGGGCGATCGCCCCCCTCGTCATGATCGAAGCCCTGGCCAGGCAGGCGTGTTCCCGGACAGTCGCTTGCCGTCGTCGCGGTCTCTGCGCATCCTGCATGAGTATCCTGCCCCATGGAGCGCGGGGACGACTCAGCACTTCAAGGACCCCGGCTCGGGGAATGTGCCGCCCCGACGCAACGCACTCCGTTCCCGTCGCTCGCAGTTGATGCACCGCCCGCCTCGTGCACTCGCCCAAGGAGGCGAACGATGAAGCTGGACGATCTCAGTCGATACGGACAGCCGCTGAGCTTCCCCAAAGAGGTGCAGACGAAGCAGCTGGGAATCGTGTTCTCCGCCATGCGGGAGCGTTTCGGGTTGCTGGGCCTGGTACCGTTCCTCACCCGTGTCCTCGGGGAGCAGCGCCGGATCAAGCGCGATCATCCCGACCTGGTGGCGAAGGCCAGGGCAATCGGCCCCGAGGTCGCCACCGAGTTCGTGCTCCTCACCGCTCTCTTCAGGGTCGCGGCCCACCGACTGGGCCGGGAGACGGCGTACGAGTTCCTGAAGAACATCTTCCAGCGCGTGGCCGTGTACTCCATGCCGGCCATCTACCAGGTGGACCAGCTGGTCGCATGCGATGGGGATGTGTTCGAGAACTTCAAGCAGTTCAACATCGCCATGTTCGAGGCGATGAACGAGGTGGGGACGTGGACCACCGAGGACATCGTCGACGAAGGCGACCACCTCCGCATCACGGTCACGTCGTGCGCCAACGTGGAGCTGTTCACGGCCATCGGCTGCCCGGAGCTGGGCAAGCTGGGTTGTGATCATGACCTCGCCGGTTATCCGGTGATCCTGGATCGGGTCGACGCGGAGTTCCGCCGGCCTTGCACCCTCGCGAAGGGCTGCGACTTCTGCGACTTCAATTTCTATCGGCAGGGCACGGCGCCCCCCACCGAGCACCTCAACCTGTAGCGGCCCCGGGGGCTCGCCGTCCTGCGTTTCCAGGCGCAGGGCGCACAGCCGCTTTATGACGGCGAAGGCAGAGGGTTCCCGAAGGTCGACGCCGGCAGGTCCATGAAGTACCTGGCGCTCGTGTTCGTTCTGTCACTCCCGCTCTGGGTCCTCGGGGGCGTGTACCCGCGGGAACTGCTGCCCGGCGTGCCGCTGAGCGCACTGATGGTGCTGTGCCCGGCGGCGGCCGCCCTGATCCTCGCCTGGCGGGAGCGTGGCCGAGCAGGCGTGGTGGGCCTGGCCAGGCGCGTGCTGGATTTCTCGCGTGTCAGGAGGGCGAGGTGGTACGCACCCACGCTCCTGATGATGCCCCTGATCGCAGTTGCCGCGTACGGCGTGATGCGCGTTTTGGGCCGGGAAGTGCCGCAACTCCAAGTCCCATGGGCGGCGGTGCCGGGAATGTCGCTCATGATCCTGGTCGCGGCGGTGGCGGAAGAGCTCGGCTGGTCCGGGTACGCGACGCCCCGGATGCAGGAGCGGATGACGGTGCTTCAGACCGGACTGGTTCTCGGCCTGGCAACGGCCCTGTGGCACCTGGTGCCTCTCCTGGAAGTCGGGCGCACGCCCGAATGGGCGGCATGGCAGGCCGGCAACCTGGTCGCAGCCCGCGTGCTGCTCGTCTGGCTGTACAACGCCACCGGCGGCAGCGTCGCGGCGACCGCTCTGTGCCACGCCACGGTGAACCTTAGCTGGCAGCTGTTTCCCAACCAGGGATCGCACTACGATCCGCGTATCGTCGGACTGATCACGGCACTGGTCGCGGTCGTCGCTTTCGCGATATGGGGTCCGGAGACCCTGAACAGGCATCGGCGCGGGCTGGAACGAGCCTCATGAAAGGGGTTTGAGATGGCGCGGAAATGGGAGTTGCGGAACGGGAAGGTGCTGGTGATCGAAGACGCCGACACCGCATCCCTGGTCGTCGTCGCGCGGGACCTGAAGGGGCCCGGCGACAAGGCGAATGCGCTGCGAGAAGTGCTGGCCAGGCTGGAACGCGCCTGAAACGGAGATGGCGATGCGGATCGGCGCTGTCGTCGTCGTGGCCTTGTTGATCGCATGCTCACACACGGCGCCGGGTGGGTCGGAACCGGCAGGGCCACCGAACACGCCGGTCGCCTACCTGTCGCAATCCGGCGCGCGCCTGGAGGTGGTCTTTCCGGCGATGGCGCCCGCCGACGCAGGGTGCATGCACATCGACTCGTCGGGCCCGGGCGTGCGCCGCATGTACGAATGGTACGCCGCGAGAGACTTCCCCGATTCGGAACGCGACCGCAGCCATTTCATGGGGATCTACGTGGTCTTCCAGCTTCCGGACTCCGTCCCGCTGACGACGGAGCGTCTGGACAGTGCGCTGGCCGGCCTGACGATCGGAGTGGAGGAGATCGCCGGTGAGCCGCCCACACGGGTCGCGTATCTCCAGCCACGGTCCTCGCGCGCCTACCGGGCCGGTGGGCGGGTGCACGTGGTGGTGGCCGACCGCGACGTGGTGCACCGGTTCCTCGGCCCGACCTCCGACAGCATCGACGTGGGCTGGTGCCGGCGGGACGGGCCGCCGTCGCACGTGCGGGTGCCCGTGGTCCGGGGTCCGTGACGGCATCCGGAAGAGGTGCGGTGCACTACGCCGGCCGTGAGCGGACGCGTGGCGCGTGGTCGCCATGGCCCGCGTTCAGAACATCGGTGTCGGCACGCTGCCCCAGCCGGTGCCCGGAGGCAGCGTCCGGACCTGGCCCACCGTCAGCGTGTGAAGCGCGACGTCCGCGAAGAAGCGCGGATTGCGCCGGTCGTCGATGCCGAAGTCGTCGTGGGCCGACAGCAGGGGATGGCCGGAGACGACCTCCAGGACGATGACGCGCCGGCTCGGCATCGTGCCTCCGCCCATGGCCATGCCGGCGTGGCTGCCGTGTTCGTGCTCCAGGTGGCCGATGGGGTGCAGCATGTAGTCGGTGATGTTGGCCAGGGTCCTGTGGGTGCGGAACAGCTTCCAGCGCTCGCCGGTGTCGGCGATCATGCCCTGCATGACGTAGTTGACGGGCACGACGTAGGCGAGGATGCGGCTGTTCGGCGTCCGCTGGATGGACTGGAGCGCGGCGTTCGTCGCCGGATTCTGTCGGAGCGCGTCCAGGAGCCGGGGCGCGAGCGCCCGGTCTTCCGGGAGGACGCTGAGGACGTCGACGCCATCGTTGGTGGCGAGGGGCAGACGAGTGATGGTGTAGCTCCGGAGTCCGAAGCCCAGGCCGGCGGCAATGCCCAGGAGGAGGATCAGCACGAGCATGGCCTGGACGACACCGCCGCGGGCGGGCGGCTGGCGCCGCCGGCCGATGAAAGGGATGAACATCCCGGTTCGCGCGAGATAGGCCTTGTAGATGGGGCCATGTTCCCGGACCATGCGCCGCTCCTCGTCCCACGCCAGCAGAACGTACAGGGCGGTCATCACGGCCAGGAACATGAGCGTGAGGAAGCGGGGCCAGAGGATGGTGAGGCCGAGACCGGCCATGATGAGGCCGGTGTACTGCGGATGACGGACCAGGCTGTATGCACCGTGGCTGGCCACGCCCCACCCGACCAGCTTGCCGAGGTAGACCTGCGCCGCGCAGACGAGGAACAGCAGGGCGCCGAGTCCGAAGAGGACCGATCCCGCGATCCGGATCGCCAGCAGGACAGGCGTGTCGGGAACGACCATGTGCGGCAGGAAGAACGCCGTGAGCCATCGGGTGGCCGGCCACTGGTTCAGCCCCAGGAGGACGGGGTTGAACACCGAATAGAAGAAGGCCGCGAACGGGCTGATCATGATGACGATCTCGAACGCCACCACGAAATAGACGAGCGAGATGCCGCCCACCACCCAACGGCCGCCGCCCTTCCCCGGTTCGTTTGCTGGAACGTTCATTCCATCCTCCTCGTGCCGTGAGGCCAGGCCGATGCGCGTCCGGGGTCGGGCGGTGAGGCCACGCTTGTTGCATTGTATGTTTCCGCTTTCGAATGTACACATGGAAATGGATTCCGTCCCATGATCCGCATCGACATCCCCGGCTTCGGCTCGCGCGAAATCACGACCGTGGTCACGGACTACACGGGCACACACGCGTTCGCAGGCAGACTTCGGAGCGCGGTCAGGACACGTTTGCTCGGGCTTGCGCGACAGGCCGAGATCCACGTGTTGACGTCCGACACGTTCGGCACGGCGGAGCGGGAGCTCGGCAACCTGCCGGTCACGCTGCACCTGCTCGCCGGAGACAAGCACGACGAGCAGAAGCGCGCATTCGTGCTGGAGAACGATCCCGGGCACGTGGCGGCGTTCGGCAACGGGAACAACGACCGGCTCATGCTTGAAGCCGTGCGTGACGCGGGCGGGCTGGCCATCGCGGTGGACAACGGAGAAGGCTGTGCGGTGGCCGCGCTGCTGGCGGCGCAGGTCTTCGTGCACGGGTCGGAGAACGCGCTGGACCTGTTGCTGAACCCGAACCGCTGCAAGGCGACGTTGCGCTTCTGAGGCAGGCGATCCCCCAATGCGAAACCCCGGAACGACACTCACGATCCTCTGTGTCTCGGTGCTGGCCGGCGCGTGCGCGCCCATGCGCTACGACGTGAAGGTGGACGCCCACGACCCGCGGGTGCGGGCGCTCACCAACCCGCCGGATTGACGATGCTGGAACAGGACGGCGATGTGGCGGACCTCTACGACCGGTGGTCCTGCTCGTACGACGACGACGCCAACAAGACGCGGGACCTGGCATCGTCCGTCCTGCGGCGGATGCCCGCGTTCGACGGCCGTGACGTGCTGGAGCTGGGCTGCGGCACCGGACTCAACACGGAATGGCTCGCGGCCCGGGCGCGGCGGGTCGTGGGGGTCGACTTCTCGGAAGGCATGCTGCGGCAGGCGGAGCGCCGGGTCGACGTGGCGAACGCGAGCTTCCTGCGGCACGACCTGAGCGCGGCGCTCCCCTTCGACGCCGGCTCCTGGGACGTCGTCGTATTCGCGCTGGTGTTGGAGCACATGGCGTCGGTGGAGGGCCCCATCGCGGAAGCGGCGCGGGTGCTGCGCCCGGACGGAACGCTGGTCGTCTGCGAGTACCACCCGTGCCGGCAGCTCGCCGGCGGGCAGGCGCGTTTCCGGCCGGACGCCACAGCGGGTGAAGTGCGCATTCCCGCATACGTCCACCTGGTGAGCGATTACGTGGACGCGGCCGTGTCCTCGGGCCTCCGACTTTCGCGCATGGAGGAGCCGGCCCACCCGGATGACGGGCCCGAGTCGACGCCGCGCGTGGTGCTCCTATCCTTCGACATGTGACCACGGGCCACCGCTGAAGACCATTGCACACCCCGGCGGCTGAACCCCATCATGGTCCAGCCATTCCCGGTCCCTGCGGCTTTCCTGCAACCTCGTGACCCCATGCCCAGCACCATGAGCCCTGTCCGCTACAGCGCGCCGGACCAATTCCTGTGCGCCGCGGCCGCCCAGCCGGCGACGTGCCTGTCGGAGCTGACGGAGCGTATCGCGGAGCGGCTGCGGGACGCGTTCGGCAACCGGCCGGCGGATGTGTCCGAGGACTGCGCGGCGCACCAGGTGGTCGTATCCGTGCGGGACCCCATCCCCGACGGCGGCCGGGAGACGGGCACGTACGTGTTGAGCGCCACGGTGCGGTTGTTCGGCCTGCGCTGGGAAGGCGCGGGCGACGGCCGCCGGCTCCGCGGCCAGGTAGCGGTCCTGGGCGAGGTGTGGCGGCTCGACGACGAGAACGACTTTGCCTGGTACGTCCGGGACCGGCACCGCCGCCTGGGCATGTTGATGGACGAGGTGCGGACTCTCGTGAAGGAGGTAACCGATGCGCTCGACGCCTGACCGGCTGATACACGCCCTCGGCCTGTTCTTTCTCGCCGGCGGCCTGACCGCTTGCGCGCATGCGGGCGGCGTCGCGGGCCTGAATCGCGGCGTACGCGACTTCGCGCCGTCGTACGTGGCGAGCCAGCCGGCCACGGCGGACCCGGCGCTGGGACGTCGTCTGGTGAACGGACAGCCGGAGGTCAACCGCTGCTTCCTGGGCGACACGCTGAGGCAACGCTACCCGGGCCCCGACGCCGTGCGGATCGACTACGCCAGCGGCGCGGACGCGCGGCTGAACGCCGACTTCGGCCCGCTGATCACGGTCGCCGGCAACGGCGCGAGGACGGGCGGGGTCCGCATCGAGCTGGCGAACGTGACGCTGGTGCGGCTGAACCAGCTGTTCTTCGACGGCGCGGGCAGCTGCGCGAGCATGGGCGCCACCAGGCTGGGCGCGCAGTCGGTGCACCGGGTGGTGACGCGGGCGCTGAAGGCCGGCAGCGTGCGGATCGACTGGCAGAGCGCACGGTCGGGCAGCCTGCGGCTGGACGTGCGGCGAGCGGGCGGCGGCGTGGTGGACAGCACGCAGCACGACGTGTCGTACGCCGGCACCAACGTCTACTTCGCCTACTACCCGGAGCGGGTCCAGGTCACGCGCACGGGCGTTGCGGGCGACACGACGGGGGTCGGGGAGACCGTGGACGTGGGGCCGTGCGGGTTCACGCTGAGTGCCGTGCAGGACCGCTGGCAGGGCCGGCTGGCCTGCCGGGGCGGCACCTGGTTCGACCTGGCCGGCGATGCGGGAGACTACGACGGCGCCAACGTCAGCCCGGGCGTGTCCTACTCGGTGCGCGTGCGGCAGGGAGCGGAGGTGGCGCAGGGGCTGGTGGACGTGTGGCGCTACGAGGTGCGGACCATACGGTGAGGCGATGGACGTCGCGACGCAGCGCAATCCGGTCCGATTGCTAGCCGGCGCGCTCCTGGTCGTGGTCGGCCTGGGCCGCGGCCTCGGCGGGCTCGCCATGGTGTTCGCGGGGAGCGGCGTGCTGGGCGTCGCGGCGGCGGACGCCGTGATCCGCATCGCCGGCGTGGTCGCGTTCGTCCTCTCCGGGTGCGTGTTCGTCGCCGGGGTCCTGCTGGTGCGCGGCGGGCGGCAGTACGCCTTCGGCGCGGCGACCGTGATCCTGCTGTTCCTGGACGGCGTCTGGAACGGCTGGCTGTTGTTCGGCGTGCCGCGGCTCCGGGGTCAGCTGGCGAACGGGGTCGTACTGGTGATCATCCTGGGGTTGCTGGTGGTGGCGGCGCGGGGTAGGGACCGGGCCTCCGGGCGTGCGGACGCGGGGTGAGGGGCGAGGCGGCTCTCTGGACCTTCGACATGGCATCGAGCGGGGAGATGCGAGAATGATTCGTCGTTGCGCAGTGCTCGTCTGGGCGATCGCGGCCGGCGCGTGTGCGTCCGCCGGCGGACACGGCGATGGAGCGGCCCTCGAGATGCCTCGGTGCCAGAAGGAGGTCGGGGTCCGCCAGGACGAACTGGAACAGGACCGTGCACAGCTCCTTTCCCTGCACTGGCTGCCGGCCGATTCCGGGTACGAGGTAGTGGGCACGCAGCCGCCCAAGCTGGTCAACAAGTCGAAGATCTTCAAGATGCTCGAGTCCCGCTTCCCCCGGCGCCTCAGGAATGCGGGGATCAACGGCGTTACGCGTTTCTACGTGCTCATCGACGAGGAGGGCCGCGTCGCGCGATCGCAGATGGAGGTATCTTCCGGCTACCTGGCATACGACCGCGTGGCCGCCAAGGTCGTGGCCAGCATGCAGTTCGCGCCTGCCGTCCACGGCGCCTGCCGGCTGCCCTTCTGGGCCGAACTGCCCATCGTGTTCCAGGTCTTTGGCGCCGCGGCGGCAGGATGACGGGGAGGACGGCATGAGCGCCACGGAAGCGTACGACGACGCGCGCGAATCCCCGTTCGGCGTCATGGAGCCACCGCCCCGCGACTGCCCGCTGGATGCCGGCATCGTGGGGCGGGTGCTGAGGGAGCAGTTTCCCGCCATGCCGTTCCGCTCCATCGAGCGTCTTGGCTCCGGCTGGGAGCGGGACGTCTTCCTCGTGGACGGCGAGGTGGCGGTGCACTTCCCGCGCTACGCCGGCGTGGCGGACGGCCTCGACCGCCATGCAGCCATCCTCGAACTGGTCGCCGGGAACGTGGGGCCGACGGTGGTCGTGCCGGAGATCACGCTGTGGGGAAAAGCCGGCCGGCACTATCCCCATCGCTTCTTCGGGCACGCGCCGATTCCGGGCGTCGAAGCGGACCCGCTGGAGCGGCCCGACTCCCCGGAGCTCGCGTTCCAGCTCGGGGCGACGCTGTCTGAAATCCACGCCATCCCCACGAGCGCGGCGGAGCGAATCGGCATCGTGGACGCGCCGGGCTCCCTGGAAGCGGACCTGGCGACGTTGGTGGGCCAGGCAGAGCAGGTGGGGGCGCTGAGGAAGGTCGCGCCTCTGGCCTTCGGCTGGCTGCGCGACGGTCCGCACGTGCCCGAGGAGTATCCGGGGCCGCCGCGCTTCCTGCATGGAGACCTCCAGCCTGAGCACATCATCGTCATGCCTGTTTCGAAGCGGCTTTCCGGCATCATCGACTGGAGTGGCGCCGCCCTCGGGGACCCGGCGCTGGACTTCAGCTACCTGCTGGTGCTGCACGGCCGGAAATTCCTGGAACGGGCGTTGGCTGCGTACCGGCTGCCCCTCGATGAGGCGTTCCTGGAGCGAACGGCGTTTCGGGGGCGGGTCCGGGCGCTCGGTTGGCTGGTGTACGCGCTTTTTCTGGGCATGGATCTCCGACGCGTCCGGCAGGAAGTCGACAACGCCTTTTCGCTGGCTCCGGCGTGAACCGGGGCGTCGTGGAATTTCCAGGGAGATCGAAGATGAGCCGGGCGACCCTGTTGTCTCTTGCCCTTTTCGCTGCGTGTGCGGGGGAGACCCAAACGGCCCGCAGGGAAGCGGTCTTCCGGGGCTACGTCGCCGCCGTCAATTCGCATGACGTGTCGAAAGCACTGGCGTTCCACACGTCCGATCCGGAATTCGTCATCCTGGGCCAGCCCCCCATCCGGGGGCGGGATGCGATGCGTTCGCTGCTGCAATGGGACTCCGTGTTGAACAGCCACATCCGGATGGAGCCTTCGCGGTGGCTGGGCGACACATTGATCCTGAAAGCCGGCAGCGAGCGCAACGCATGGTTCGAAGGCATTGGCCTGGACTCGATCCGGTACTCGGCCGGGACGCGCATCGTCTACCAAGGAGATCGCATCAAGGAGGTCCATCCCTCGGATCTCGTTCCACAATCGGCGGCCGAGTTCCAGGCGAAGGCAGAGGCCTTCTTCCGGTGGGCACAGACGAACGCTCCCGAGGTGGCACAGCTCGCACCGGGCGGTTCGTTCAAATATGATCGCGGCAGCGCCGCGGTCTGGCTCCAGGTGCTCCAGAGGTACGGAGAACGCGACGCACGCTGAACCACCCGCGAGAGGTCGCGGGGCGGCGAATCTGGCTGCCAAGAGCTCAGGAACGAGCAGATCGGTATGGAAAGCGCGGACCGAATCGGACCTTACGAGGTGGTGCCGTTCCGGCCCGAGCGGAACGCCACGCTGGACACGCTCCGCTGGGCGAAGAAGCGCCTGCAGATCCCGACGCTGCTGGAGGTGGACGTCACGGCCGCGCGCAGCGCCATCCGCGAATTCCGGCGTGGCGGGCGGGGCCTGAGCTTCACCGCGTGGGTCGTGAGCTGCGTCGCGCGCGCCGCCGCCGAGCACCCGCGTGTCCATTCCATCCGGCGCGGGAAACGGAAGCTGGTGCTGTTCTCCGAAGTGGATGTGGCCGTGCTGGTGGAGCGGCCGATCGCCGGACACGACGAGGGCGAAACGCTGCCCATGCCGGTGGTGATCCGGACGGCGGACCGGAAGAGCCCGGCGGAGATCCATGAGGAGATCCGGCGGGCGCAGGAAGCGCAGGTCGAGCCCGGGTCGTCGTCCATCGAGCCCGGCGCCCCGGCGTGGCTGCAACGGCTGTTCTTCCGATCCCCGGCGTGGCTGCGGGACCTCCTGTTCTGGCGCCAGCTGCTGCGCAGCCCGACGCGGATCAAGCGGACCATGGGCACGGTCGTGGTGACCGCCGCCGGCATGGCGACGCCCGGCGTGCTCACGTGGGGCATCCCACTGTCGCTGCACCCGCTGGCGGTGGGCGTGGGCGGCATCGAGCAGCGGAGCACCCCGGAGGGGCCCAGGGACGTGCTCGCGCTGACCGTCGTGTTCGACCACGCGGTCACGGACGGGGCGCCTGTCGGGCGCTTCGTGCACCGGCTGCACGAGATGCTGACGCGGGCGGAAGGGCTGGTGAAGTCCGGCTCGAGCCCCGGGTGAAGCGGGCATGCAGCAAGAGAGTCGGCGGCATACGATGCTGGGGCGCAGAATGTGTGTGACTTCCAGCCGTTGCAGGGCGAGCGCTTGCTTCGAAGGAGGATGAACTCATGAGTGACGAGGAATCAGTCAGCACCTTGAGGTTCATTCGTATTGCGGGGATTGTCGCAGCCCTTCTGGCAGTGGCGAATGGAATAGGCGATATCTTCTACCAGGCAGTGCCGGATGGAGCTTATGACGCGAGTGGGGAATTCATGTGGAGGATCTCCGAGCCGCACCTTCGCTTCGGAGCGTACATTGGCCTTTTCGCGATCGCGTTGATTTGGGTGGGCTACTGGCATGTGTACCACGGTATCAGAAAAGCAGGCCATTGGCTTGCGCTTCCACCGATCATCATCGCGATGTGCACAGTAGGTATCGGCTGCGCATTCCACTTCGGCCTCCTCTATCCGGCCCTGCTCGGCCATCAGATTATCGCAAGCTCCGGTGATGCCGCTCAGGTCCTCAGGCCGCTCTATGCGTCGATGGACCATGCGACCGTCACCGTTGCGATAGTCTATCAGGTGGGGGTAGCCGTGTTTTCGCTGTGGCTGATGGTACTGATCTTCATGGGCAGGACACACTACCCCAGGTGGTTCGGGATCATGAATCCCATGTTTTTGACCATCGCCTGGTACCTCGTGGTTCCCCTCATTCCCAGGTATGGAACGTACCTGGATCCGGCCGCCGCGCTGTCCGACGCGTTGTTCTTCGCGGTATCAACCAAGCTTCTCTGGAATGTTGAAACCTGAGGAGGCGATGCACCTGGCGGGCTCATGCTTGCGGGTGATTTGAAACGTCTGAGAAGTGGAGCCTGGGGATAGCGGCTCGGGCCTAAGACCCCGGTGCTCGGATTTAGACGCGCCCTGTGAACCTGATGTGCGTAGTGCCACGGGCGCAGGTTAGGACGCGCCGGCGTCGCAACTCCAGGAACGTCAGCGGAAATCGCCCCACCCCGGACGATACTGAATCCCAAGAGGACTTGATGAACACCACGAAAGACACGGTCAAAAGAATGATGGGGTGGGCGAAGGAGAACGAGAACGTTCGGATCGTCATGCTTACCAGTAGTCGTGCGAATCCGAACGCCGAGGTTGACGCGCTTTCAGACTACGATATTGAACTATATGTGAAGCAGCTGGAGTCGTTCCTGGAAAGCGACGAGTGGCTGGAGGGCTTTGGAGCGGTTCTGGTGCGGTGGCCGTACGAGCCTCCCGACAACAAGGACCGCACCACGCGACTTGTGCTTTATGAGGATGGACCACGGATCGACTTCCAAATCAAGGGAGTCCAGACGTTGGCTGAGGTTGCGACCGCTCCACGTCTACCAGACAGTCATGACATGGGCTATCAAGTCTTGCTTGACAAGGATGGCATGACGAAAGGCCTCAAGCCACCGACCTATACTGCGTACCGGACAAAGGCGCCTACGAAATCCGAGTACGAGGCGCTCGTTCACGACTTCTGGTGGGATATAACCTATGTAGCCAAATACCTGTTCCGAGATCAGCTCTTCTTTGCAAAGTACATGCTTGACGACTCTTTGCATCACCACTATCTGAAGACCGCGATCTCCTGGTATATCGGTGCGCAGAACGGATGGCAGTCAAATCCGGGCACATACGGCAGATGGTTCAAGAAACAGCTTGAACCCGAGGTCTGGTCGGATATTGAGGGCACTTTCGCTGCGTCCGACCTTGCCGAGAACTGGAACGCCATGTTCAAGGCAGCGGAGGTGTTCGGGATGTTGGCGTCGAAGGTTGGGGAGCATCTGGGCTACGCCTATCCCTTTGAACTTGGTCGGAATGTCACGGACTATCTGAGCGAGCTCAGACGGACAGCTGACAGCCCGGCGGGCAACTTTCGGTAACAAACGGTGGCCGGCCGCGCAGTGGTGTGCAACCCCGTCGAGCAGAACGGTTCGCCCTCAGCAACAGGGCCAAGCGAAAGGTGGTGCTCATGCGGGATCCGGTGCCGAAACAGACTCTCGTGATCGTTGCCCTTGGAGTCCTCGGTTGGGTGCTGTGTGGTGCGATCATGTTTGTTGGAATGGCCGTCACATCGCTTCGATCTACGTTGATCATTCACGCCATTGGTGCTCCGCTCATCTTCGGGGCAATCACATGGTTTTTCTTCGGTCGATTCGACCGCACGTCGCCGCTCCGGCTTGCCGTCAGTTTCGTGTTGTTGGTCGTGAGTCTGGACTTCTTCATCGTTGCGCTTGTGATGAACCGTAGCCTGGACATGTTTCGGAGCCCACTGGGGACGTGGATACCATTCGTCCTGATTTTCCTTTCCACATACCTTACCGGGCGCACCGCAAAGGCAGCCGACGCTGTCGAGAAAGCAGTTGACCGAAACGTGTAGAAGAAGCGAGTGAGCCTGTGACGGGAGAAAGAGTGAACATGGATCGGATCCGGACCCGGAACTGGGTGCTGGCTACCCTGCTCCTCTGGCTCGCGGGTGTCTCGCCCGCGCTCGCTCAGGCCCGGGCGCCCGCGCCTGCGGTCTACACCGTGGACTTCCCTTCCCCGGCCGAGCATCTCGCGCGCATCGAGGCTGCCCTGCCCACGGGCGGTCGGGACACGGTGGAGCTGATGATGCCCATCTGGTCGCCGGGCTACTACCGGGTCCAGGACTACGCGGCCCAGGTCCGCGACCTGTCGGTGCACGACGCGGCCGGGCACGCCCTCCCGGTGGAGCGGGTGCCACCCAACCGGTGGCGCGTCGCCACCGGCGGCGCCTCCCGCGTGGTCGTGTCGTATCGACTGCTCTGCGACCACTACTTCGTCACGACGAACTGGGTCTCGCCGGAGCTCGGCGTCCTGAACGGCCCGGCGACGTTCATCACGCTGGCGGGCGACGTGAAGCGTCCTCAGGAGGTGCATGTCGATCTGCCTGCGTCGTGGCCGCGGGTGGCCACCGGACTGGCGCCCGCGCCCGACGGGCAGCCGCGCCACTACCGCGCGAAAGACTACGACGCCCTGCTGGACGCGCCCATCGTCGCCGGGAAGCTGGACATCCACGAGTTCGTCGTGCAGGGCGTGCCCCATTACCTGGTGGACGCCGGCGCCGTGCCGGAGGGGTGGGACGGCGCGAAAGTCGCCGGCGACCTGCGCAGGATCGTCCGGCAGACGCTGCCGCTGTGGGGGCGGCTCCCGTACAGGAAATACGTGTTCCTCAACATGTTCCGGCCCGGTGCCGGCGGCCTGGAGCACGGCAACTCGACGCTCCTCACGACCAATCCCGAGCGGGTGGCCACGCCGCGCGGGTACCGCTCGTGGCTCGGCTTCGCGGCCCACGAGTACGTCCACGCCCTCAACGTCAAGCGTCTGCGCCCCGTCGAGCTGGGACCGTTCGATTACGAGAAGCCGCCGCGGACGCCGAGCCTCTGGCTCGCCGAGGGCGTCACGTCGTACCTGGCCGACCTGGCCGTCACCCGCGCGGGCCTCGCCAGCACCGACGACTTCCTGGCCTCGCTGTCGGGAACCATCCGCGAGCTCCAGGAGTCGCCCGGACGACACCTCCAGACGCTGGAGCAGTCGTCGCTCAATGTCTGGACCAACAGCAACTCCGGGGTCGGTGCCGCGCCCACAACGGTGAGCTACTACGTGAAGGGAGAGGTGGTGGGCTTCCTGCTGGACGCGCGGGTCCGCGCCGCCACCGGCGGGCGGCGGTCCCTGGACGACGTGATGCACCGCGCCTACCGGCTCTACGGCGGCGCCCACGGGTACACGCCCCGGCAGTTCCGCGCCATCGCGGAGGACGTGGCCGGCGTGGACCTGGAGGCATGGTTCCACAAGGCCGTAGCCTCCACCGAGGAGCTGGACTACTCCGGGGCCCTGGACTGGTTCGGCCTGCGCTTCGCCGACGACGGTTCGTGGAGCCTCGTCGTCCAGCAGGACGCGACGCCGGAGCAGGCGGCCCACCTCCGGGCGCTGACGCGAGCCGCCGGGGCAAGGCGGGGAATCCGATCCGGGGGCGGAATCCCCGGACGCGGCAAGTGAGGCAGGTGAGAGGGTCATGAGCCATGCCGTGGCGGTTGAGGCGATAACGTTCGACTTCTTCAACACGCTCGTGTCTCACCGGGACGGCATGGGTGGCCGGGGCAAGCAGGTAATGGAATACCTGCAGTCGCACGGCATCGAATCGGAGCCCTGGGAGCACCAGGTCCTCTACGATGTGTTCGAGCCGCACGCGCGGGAGTACTCTCCCGCGTTCTCAGCAGAAGAGAAGGACCGCTACCATGTCCGGGTGGCAGAACGCCTGTTTCGACGCCTGAAGGTCGGCATGGCAGCGCAACGGGCGGCCCATCATGCGACTGAGATGTGGCAGCTGATCGGACCCCGCAGTCTGGAGGTATTTCCAGACGTGCGGCCTACCCTGGAACGGCTTCGCGAGGAAGGATACCGCCTCGCGGTGGTGTCGAACTGGCAATGCGGCCTGGGGCACTTCTGTGTCGAGCTGGGGCTCGGAGGCCTGTTCCGCGCAGTGATCGTCTCGGCCGAAGTAGGAGCGGAGAAACCCGATCGGAGGATGTTCGAAGAAGCGTGCCGCCATTTGAAGACCGAGCCTCGGCAAGTGCTGCACGTCGGCGACTCGCCCGACGAAGATGTGGAAGGCGCCCAGGCTGCCGGGCTGAACGCCCTGCTGATCTGTCGTGATCACGATGCGGCACCCGCTGGAAGCACCTGCATCCGGACACTGGAAGAGCTCCCCGGTCGGGTGAAGCCCGCGAATCGGCCGGCGGGAAGAACGCATTCTGCCACGTAGTGAACGGCGGAACGGAGGGCTGCTTGGCCGACATCTGGATCGAGCCCGAGGAAGGAACCCTCCACGGGTCCTTTTCCGCGGACCGCAAGCCCGTGGTGGAAGTGGGCCCGGACGACCTGGTGCACGTGCGGACCCTCGACGTGAGCTGGGGGCTCGAACCGCCGTCCACCGTCGATCGATCCCGCAACAAGTTCGAGCCGCGGGAAGACGGCCCGGCGCTCTGCGGACCCATCGCCGTCCGGGGCGCCGAGCCGGGGATGACGCTGGAAGTGTGCATCGAGAAGGTCGTCCCGGCCTTCTGGGGCTGGACCTACGCAGGTTCGGACATGAGCCCGCTGAACCGGGTGTCGGGTGTGTCAGGTACACCTCTGCGACTGGTGAAGTGGCGGCTGGACGGCGAAACCGGCCGCGCCGTGAGTGATCTTGGCATCAGTGTCCCCCTCCGCCCGTTTCTGGGAACCATCGGCGTGGCACCGTCATCGCCCGAAGTGCGCTCGGGCTGGCACCCGTACATGGGGGGAGGCAACCTGGATTGCAGGGAGCTGGTCGCCGGCAGCTCCCTCTACCTGCCGATCTTCGCCCCCGGCGCGCTGGTTTCCGTGGGCGACGGGCACGCACGCCAGGGAGACGGCGAGGTGGGCGGCATGGCCATCGAGTGCCCCATGGACGAGGTGCAGCTGCGGTTCGGGTTGCTGGAAGAGCCGCATCTCGACGGCCCCTGGGCGCAAACGCCCGCGGGTCTCATCACGTTCGGGTTCGCCGCACTACTGGACGATGCCTTCGCCATGGCGTTGAATCGCATGCTCGACCGGCTGGTGGAGCGGTACGGGCTCACGCGTCCGGACGCGCTGGCCCTCGCCAGCGCGGCGGTAGAGATGCGGATCACCCAGGTCGTGAACGGCACGAAGGGGGTCCACGCGCTGCTGCCGCACGACGTCGTCGAGCCGATCGCGCCATGACCGCGCGCCGGATAACCAGGACGACCTCCATCCCCGTCGCCGACGGCGCGCTCGAATGCGAGACGGCGGGAGAGGGCCCGGCCGTGGTGCTGATCCACGGCGGGCTCGTGGACCGTCGATTGTGGGACGGGCAGGTCGGTCCGCTGGCCCGCGACCACCGCGTGATCCGCTACGACCTGCGCGGGCTGGGACGTTCCTCCATGCCCGGCGGCCCCTTCTCCCACCTGGACGACCTCGACCAGGTCCTGAACGCCCTGGCCGTCGACCGGGCGGTCCTGATCGGGCTGTCCCTCGGCGGCATGATCGCGATGGACTACACCCTCGAGCACCCGGAACGGGTCCGGGCCCTGGTGCTGGCCGCACCGGGGCTGCGGGGGTACGAGTGGGACCCGAACCCCGCGATGGAGGAGGTGTACCTGACGCTCCTCGTCGATCCCGAGCGTGCAATCGCGCTGCTCCTGAAGACGGGTATGGGCGGTGCGACGGCGGAGGCGCAAGCCGCGCTGGAGCGCATGGTGACGGACAACCTGCGCGGTTGGTCCCAGGTCGATCCAAAGAGCGTGCGCTGGCCGTCCACGGCAACGCTCGACAGATTGGGCGATATTCAAGCTCCGACGCTGGTCCTCATCGGGAGCGACGACGAGCCGGCCCTGCGGCAGATCGCGGAAACGATCGCAAGCACGATCCCACAGGCATCGCAGGTCGTGGTATCCGGCGCGAGGCATCACCTGAATCTGGACCGGCCCGGGGAATTCCGCCGGAAGGTCCGGCGGTTTCTGGAAGGTCTGGAGGGTCCGGTTTGACCATGCGAAAACTGAGCATCTGGAAGGTCACACGACGGATGCGGGGCACCCGCGTCGTCCTTGTGTTGACACTGGCGGCACCGCTGCCCGCCACCGCGCAGGCGGTCGATTCGGCCATCGCCCGCGTGACGTCGAACCTGCGCACGCAGATCGAAGTGGCGGGCAGGCCGGCGCCGGAAACGTACACGCTGGCCGAGCGCATGGCGCGCTACCACGTACCCGGGATTTCCATCGCGGTGGCGGACAGCGGGCGCATCGTGTGGGCGCGCGGGTTCGGGGTGAAGGAAGCGGGCGAAACGGACTCCGTGACGGCGACGACGCTGTTCCAGGCGGCGTCCATCTCCAAGCCGGTGGCGGCGACGGCCATGCTGCGCATGGTGGCGGCCGGCAAGCTGGACCTGGACCGGCCGGTGAACGACTACCTGAAGAGCTGGAAGGTACCGCAGAACAAGTACAACGCGCGTCAGAAGGTGACGCTCCGGCGCATCGTGTCCCACAGCGCGGGGCTCACCGTGCACGGCTTCCCGGGCTACGCGGCGGGCGCCCCGGTGCCCACGGTGGTACAGGTGCTGGACGGGACGCCGCCGGCCAACACGGCGCCGGTGCGCGTGGACACGACGCCGGGCGCCATATTCCGGTACTCGGGCGGCGGCGTGACGGTGGAGCAGCTGGTGCTGAGCGACGTGTCGGGCGACACGTTCCCGGCGCTCATGAAGCGCCTGGTGCTGGATCCCATCGGCATGAGCCACAGCACCTACCGGCAGCCGCTGCCGGCGGAGCTGGCGAGCCAGGCGGCGGTGGCGCACGACGCGCAGGGGAAGCCCATCGCCGGACGCTGGCATACGTACCCGGAGATGGCGGCGGCCGGGCTGTGGACCACGCCCACCGACCTGCTGAAGTGGGCCCTTGCCATCGCCGCCGCGCGCGCGGGTGAGGCGGGCGCAATCCTGCCCCAGACGCTGGCCGCCGAGATGCTGACCGTGCAGAAAGGCAGCATGGGGCTGGGGCCCGTCCTGGGCGGCACGGGCGACGGCTTCCACTTCGGCCACGGCGGCAGCAACGCCGGATACCGCTGCCAGGTCATCTACTTCCCCGTCCTGGGGAAGGGCGCGGCGATCATGACCAACGGCGACGACGGCGGGGCTTTGGCCCGCGAGGTCCTGCTGGCCATCGGCGCCGAGTACGGCTGGCCGGACTACTCGGTGGTGCGCACCGCCCAACTGGACCCCGCGCGCCTGGACCGCTACGTGGGTCGCTACGCGGTGGCCCGGCCCGCCGGCATCATGTACATCATCGCCCGCAAGGGCGACCGGCTGTTCCTGCAGCCGCCGGGCATGCTGGGCGGGGATGAGCTGGTGATGACAGCGCCGGACCGGGGTGTGAGCCTGCGCTCCGGTGAGTGGGTCACCTTCCCCGCGGGCGACGGGCCGGCCCCGTTCCTTGTGGCCATGAGCGACACCCTCCGCCGGGCGTCGGTCGACGCCGCCGGGCTCGCTGACTACGCCGGCACCTACGAGGTGAAGACCCCCGGCCGGCCGACCCTCGAGGTCCGGGTCACGGTGGAGGACGGCCTGGCCGTGGCGCAGGTGGTGGGCCGGCGCGCACGGTTGCCCCTGGTGCCGGAGTCCGGCGACACCTTCTGGGCGCAGGGCGTCCGCATCACCTTCCAGCGCGACGCCGCGGGGCACGTGACCGCGGTGACCATCCTGCAGAACGGGCAAACGATGACGGGCACACGTGTGCCCTGATGGCGCCGGCGTAACAAGCGTTGGCAGGCGGGGCGGCGGCCATCGATCCGCCGCCCCGGGGGGTGTGCCCTACCGCAGATAGTCCGTCAGCCAACCTGTCCACCGGCGGAACACGTCCGTCTGGCGTACGGGATCGCTGGGGAAATGCCCGCCCGTCGGATAGGCGAAGAACCGGACCGTCACGCCGTTGTCCTTGAGCGCGTGGTAGAACTCGTAGGACTGCGTGATGGTCACGCGCGGGTCGCCCACGTCGTGGAGCAGGAGCGTGGGCGTCGTCACCTTGGGTGCGTAGGTGATGGGCGACTGTTCGCGGTAGCGCCCCATATGGCCCTCGCTGGTCCACGGCGAGCCGAGGAAGCCGTACCGGTCCAGCACGTTGAAGTCGGCCAGGTTATACTGGTCCACCACGTTGGTCACGGGCGCGCCCGCGATGGCGGTCTTCCAGATGTGGTAGTGGCCGATCAGCCAGGTGGTCATGTAGCCGCCGTAGGACCAGCCGGAAACGGCGATGCGCGCGGTGTCGACGAACCCCCGTTTCTCCAACGCCGCGATACCGGCCATCACGTCGCGGCCGGGCCCATCACCGGCGTCGTCGACGATGGCCGTCTGGTAGGCATTGCCCAGATTGTCGCTGCCCCGGTAGTTGGGCTGGAACACCACGAAGCCCTGCGCGGCGATGAGCTGCGCCAGGATGCTGAACCCTGTGGTGGTGGCGGCGGTCGGACCCCCATGGATCACGAGGACCAGCGGATACTTGTGATCAGCGCTGAAGCCGGGCGGGTACACCACGACGCCGTCCTCGTGGAGCCGGTTCGGGCCCTGCCAGGTGAACGTTTCCGTACGGCCGAGATCCAGCGCGGCGATGTCGTGATTGAAATCGGTGAGTCGCTTCGGCGTGGCGCCCGGCGATGACAGGTAGTACAACTCCGTCGGTCGGCCCGGTTCGCTTCCCGTGAAGGCGATGGCGCCGTCCTTGCCGACGGATGCGTCGATCCAGAACGACCACGAAGGGTCGACGTCGCCCAGGTCCAGCTTCCGGGCTGCGCCGGAGAGCGGCTGGATCCAGAAGGCGGTGCGCGTCGCGTCGTGGGCGCCCACCAACAGCGACTTCCCGTCGGGCATCCATATGCCCCGGGCTATGTTGCGGTCCAGCGCGTGTGTGACGTCGCGCCCCGCGCCGCCCGTCGCGGGTGTCACATAGATCGCGGTCCCGCGGTTCGGGTCGCCCCTGGACGGATACTGGTAGGCAACCCGTGATCCGTCCGGCGAGTAGAGGCCGTCGGCTTCGAACTTGTCATGGTCGGTAAGCGGCCGGATGGAGTCGGTCCGGACGTCGAGCACCTGGAGCGTGCTCTGGTCGATATCGCCGAAGTGCGGGTCGGCCTGCCGCGTGAAGAGGAGGAACCGTCCGTCCGGCGACCAGGACAGGGGCGATGCAGGCGGTCCCGGCGGATGGCTCTTGGGCAGGCTCCACGCCCCCGAGGTGAGCCGGCGCGCGCTGTCGCCACTGGCCGGCACGAGCCACAAGTGCGACGGCGTGGGCGCGGCACGTGCCAGGTACCCGTTGTCGCCCACCTCGAACGCGTCGTCGTGCTTTTCGATGGCCTTCTTGTTCGGCGGATCGTCCGCGGTCACGTAGGCGATGTCCTTCCCACCCGGCCGCCACGCGAACTGCTCCACGCCATTGTCAGCTTTCGTGATCTGGAGCGCCTCGCCGCCCTTCATCGGCAGGACGAACAACTGCTCCCGCTGCTTGCCTTCCGGGCCGGCCGGCGCCAGAAACGCCAAGCGATCACCGGACGGCGACCATTGCGGGGAAGCCACTCCCAGGCGGCCGTGCGTGAGCTGCCGCGGCGTGCCACCGCCGACGTCCAGCAGATAAAGCTCCCGGTCGTAGCGGTCGTTGGCGGTGTCCGCGCGCGTGACCACGAACGCGATGGTCTTGCCGTCGGGCGAGATCTCGGGATCGGAGGCGCGCACGAGCTTCACGAAGTCGCCCAGCTCGATGTGGCGGGTCTGGGCCAGCGCAGTCCCGGGACGGCCGAGCACGAAGAAGAGCGCGGCAGCGCCGCAGAGAGAAAGCAAGATGCGCCGGCGTGACAGAGCCAGGTTTCGTACTGGCAAAGCGTGATGCAACGACGCGATGAATCGCATGGTTCGCCTCTCCTTCGTTTCGTTTTGGCATGGGGAGCCGGCGTGGGGGGCCCACATGAGAATTGTATCACCGCCTTGAAGCGCCAGCAACGCTTGCCCCCTCACGCCTAGACCCGACTCATTCCACCGCGTCCGGCCCCCACCGTCTTGCCCTGCCTCGTCCGCGCCCTTACCTCAAGGCAGACCGACCAACCTCCTCAGGAGAATCGCCGTGAAGCCCCGTTACGTTTCCCTTCTGATCGCCGGGCTACTGACCATCCCGGTGGGTGTGGCGGCCCAGCAGCCCACCACGACCCGGCATCCCGCGGCCACCCGTGAGGTTGCCGCCACCACCTCGGCCTCGCAGCAGCAGACCGCGCGCCAACAGGCGCCGGCCGACCCGTTCCACTGGCTGGAGAACGTCGAGTCGCCGCGCTCGCTGGCGTGGGTGGCGCAGCAGGACACGGCCACCGCGCACGTGCTGCGCACGGACTCCCTGTACGAAGGGATGTACCGGCGGGCGCTGACGGTGCTGAGCTCGAAGGACCGCATCGCGTACCCGCAGATGCTCGGCGACAAGTTGTACAACTACTGGCAGGACCCCTCGCATCCCCGGGGCATCTGGCGAAGCACGGCGTGGGCGTCCTACCTGTCGGGCGACCCACAGTGGACGACGGTGCTGGACGTGGACTCGCTGTCGAAGGCGGAGGGCGTGGACTGGGCGTGGAAGGGCGCCAGCTGCCTGCGACCGGCGGACACGGACTGCATGGTGCGGCTGTCGCGGGGCGGCGCGGACGCGGTGGAGGTGCGGGAGTTCGACACGATGACGGGTCAGTTCGTGAAGGGCGGCTTCCACCTGCCGGAGGCCAAGCAGAACGTGGCGTGGCTGGACGCGGACCACCTGCTGGTGGCGACGGACTTCGGCCCGGGCAGCATGACGACGTCGGGCTACGCGCGCATCGCGAAGCTGTGGACGCGGGGCACGCCGCTGTCGCAGGCGAGGACGCTGCTGGAGGGCGACACCACGGACGTGTCGGTGGGCGTAGGCACGACGCGCACGGGCGGGCATACGTACGCGTTCG
>JARRJS010000029.1:0-25878 GCA_037388885.1 Gemmatimonadota bacterium | reverse complement strand
GGTGGCAGGTAGCAGGTCGGGGTCGCTGGCGGGGACGCTTCGCGGGGGAACTGTGACCTTCGCGGCGTGCGCCTTCGGAGACCGCGAGGCCGCGTTCGCGCCGGGATCGCAAGCTCCGCGGCGTGCGCCACGGCCTTCGCCCCGGGCGCGGTTTGCGTACGCGGCAGCGCCTCCTTCCGCCGCACGCGCTGCGGCGCGGCGCAACCCGCGAGGGTAGCAGTCCCGCCGCGGACCGTCCGACCCGGCGACTCCGACCTGCTGCCTGTAGCGCTTCGCGGCGGGAGCCGCGGAGCGCGCCCTGCTACCTGCCGTCCCAGCCGAACCGCTGGAAATCCGTCCGCCCTTCCTCGTCGAACTCGACGCCTTCGGCCTCCAGCAGGGCCCGCTGGAGCTGGGGCCCGTGGACGAAGCCGCGGATGGAGATCTCGCCGCGCCCGTTGATGATGCGCCACCAGGGTACATCGCTTCCGTCGGGCAGGGCGTGCAGCGCGCGCCCGACGCCCCGTGCGGCCCGCGGCGTTCCCAGCATCGCGGCGATGCCGCCGTAGGACGCCACCTGCCCGTACGGCACCCGCCGCACCATGTCGTACACGCGCTCGCTGAACGACTTCGCCATGGCCATAAGATCCAGCGGCTGGCGTGGCACCGCCAGCGGGTGCGGTTCGCCGGACGGTCGCAGGCGCAGCGTGGCGGGTTGCGCTTTCGGGCGCGGCACGCCGCGAAGGTAGCAGTCCCCCCGCGAATTGTCAGAACCGGCAACCTCCGACCTGCTACCTGCAGCGGCGCGCGGCCGCAGGCCGCGGGCCGCGCCCTGCCACCTGACCCCCACGGGGGATCGAGCGGGCAAAGCGCCGGTTAGCTTCGACTCCATGACCGACGAAGCCAACGCCCCCATGACCGACGGCACCCGCCAGGAGAGTGAGCGGCTGGTCCTGGTGCGTCTCGCCGGCGAGCTTGCCATCAAGTCGCGTCGCACGCGGGCGGGCTTTCAGCGGCGTCTGCAACGCAACCTGGAAGACGCGCTTGCGCCCGTGGGCGGGACGGTGGAGGCCGCCTGGGACCGCGTCTACGTCCGCTCGCCCACCGATGCACCGCTGACGGTGCTGCCCCGGGTGTTCGGCTTGAGCTCCTTTTCACGGATCGACGCCGTCGTGCCGGCGGAGCTGCCGCGCATCCTGGAGGCCGGCGTGGCTGCGTACGCGCCGCGCCTGGGCGGCAAGCGGTTCGCCGTGCGGGCGCGCCGCAGCGGTCGCCACCCATTCAACTCCCAGGACATCCACGTGGAGCTGGGCGCTGCGCTGCTGCCTCATTCGGCCGGGGTGGACCTGGACCACCCCGAGCTGGTGGTGCACGTGGAGGTGCGTGACGACCGGGCGTACCTGTTCGCCGACCGGGTCGACGGCGCCGGCGGCCTGCCCCTGGGCGTGGAGGGCAACGCGCTGGCCCTCATCTCCGGCGGCTACGACTCGGCGGTGTCCGCCTGGCTGCTGCTCAAGCGCGGCGTCGCGCTGGACTACGTGTTCTGCAACCTGGGCGGGGACGCATACGAGCGGGCGGTGGTGCAGGTGGCGAAAGTGTTGGCGGACGAGTGGAGCTATGGCACTCGTCCCCGACTGCACGTCGTCGACTTCGCCGGGCCGGTAGACGACATGCGCGAAACGGTCAAGCAGAGCTACTGGCAGGTGGTGCTGAAGCGGCTCATGTACCGGGCGTCGTCGTGGATCGGGGAAGAGCTCGGCGCCGGCGCCATCGTGACGGGCGAGGCGATGGGACAGGTGTCGTCCCAGACGCTGACCAACCTGCGAGCCATCGAGCCGGCGTCGTCGTTGCCGGTGTTCCGGCCGCTGCTGGGCTTCGACAAGAATGAGATCATCGAGCGGGCCCAGCACATCGGCACGGCCGGCCTGTCGGAGCAGGTGAAGGAGTACTGCGCCATCGCGCCGGGCCACCCGGTCACGGCCGCGTCGGTGGAAGCCGTGGACCGGGAGGACGCGAAAACGGACGAGGCGGTGCTGCGCGCGGCGGTGGAGCAGCGTCGTGTGCTGGACCTGCGCGCCCTCACGCCCACCGACCTGGTGGCGTCGTACCTGTTCACGGAGGACGTGCCCGACGACGCCGTGATCCTCGACTGCCGGCCCGAGGCCCAGTACCGGCACTGGCACGTGCCCGGTGCCCAGCGCTGGGACGACTGGGATCTGCTGCGCGGCTTCGGCAGGCTGGACCGCGACCGCCGCTACGTCCTTTACTGCGCACAGGGGATTCAGACGGCGTACATCGCGGAGAAGATGCAGCAGGCGGGCTACGAAGCGTACTCCTTCCGCGGCGGGGTGCGCGGCGTCATGAAGTGGGCCGGGTCGCAGGGCGTGCCGCTCCCCGGTTGACGCTCACCAGGCCAGCACGACCTTCCCGAACGTCCGGTTGTGCTCCAGCAACTGGTGGGCGTCCCCGGCCCGGCCCATGGGCAGCGTCTCGTGCACCACCGGTCGCACGCGCCCGTCGGCCAGCAATGGCAAGGCCTGACGCGCGAAGAGCCGCGTGGCGGCGATCTTCTCCTCCAGCGGCCGGCTGCGCAAAGCCGTGCCCACCAGCGTGAGGCGCATGCTCAGCAGCAGGCCCATGTCCAGCTCCGCCGACCGGCCCGACGTCAGCCCCACCACCACCTGCCGCCCCAGCGTTCGCAGCACCCGCAGGTTGTCCGCCAGGTAGGCACCGCCCACCAGGTCCAGGATCGCGTCCACGCCACCGGCCGTCGCGTTCCGCACGGCCTCCGCGAAGCCGTCGCTGGCGTCCACCGGCACGTCCAGACCGTACTGCGACGTGGCTCGCTCCAGCTTCCACTCGCTCCGCGATGTGCCCACCACTCGCGCGCTCGCGGCCCGCGCCAGCTGCAGGGCTGCCGTGCCCACACCGCTGCCCACCGCGTGGATCAGCAGCCACTCACCCGACGCCAGGCCCAGTCGCGTGAACAGAGCGTCATGCGCCGTGATGAACGCCTCCGGCACGGCCGCCGCTTCCTCGAACGAAAGACGGTCCGGGACCCGCAGCGCTTCCCGCTCGTGCACGACGACGTACTCCGCGTACCCGCCCCCACCCACCAGCCCCATCACCCGATCGCCCACCGCCAGGCTCTCAACACCCGCACCCAGCGACTCCACGACACCCGCGTACTCCAGCCCGGGAACGTCCTGCGGCCAGCCGGTCGGCGCCGGGTACGCGCCGCGCCGCTGCATCAGATCGGCCCGGTTCACCGCCGAGGCCTTCACCACCACCCGCACCTCGCCCGGGGCCGGCTCCCGCTCCGGCACCTCGGCCAGCTCCAGCACGTCCGGGCCCCCCGGCGCGCGGATCACCACCGCCTTCATGACGACGTCTCGCTTTTCACGACGAAGCTGTTCAAGGCGACGTCTCGCTCACGTCGTCCTGCGTGCCACCAGGTGGTACAGGTACGCGCAGATGGCCGCGCCCACCGTCGCCCCCACCAGTCCGCCGGGGCGCAGCGGCCGCGGCAGGTGGTACACATAGCCCGCGACGCCCAGCATGCCACCCACGAACGCACCCATCACCGCCAGGTAGACGGTGATCGGGAACGCCGTGCCCGGGCCTCGATACGCCGCGTGAATCGCGCTGGCCACCACCAGGCCGATAGCCAGCCAGACCACGAAGCCAATCACGTACTCCATCTCGCGTTGCCTTTCGGATTCGGGGATTTCGCGCCCATCAAATAACCGCGAGCCCTGCCGTACCGCAAGCCGCCTTCCACCGTCTCGCGAGCGCCGTCCCGCGCCGCACCGGTGTTACACCCCCGCTTCCGACTCTGCGCGGGAGGGTCGCCCCTCTTCGGCGGCCTCGGCGCCGGACCGTGCACGCCGCGTCGAAAGACGCGGGCTCGGGATCCACAGCGCCAACACGACCGCGATGGCCACCAGGCCTGCGCCGACCACGAATGGGCTGGAGATGCCCACGCTCTGGAAGAGCAGGCCGGCCCAGATGGGGCCGAGCACGCGCCCTGTGCCGCCCACGATCTGGCTGCCGCCCAGGATCGAGCCCTGGGACTGCCGGTCGGTCGCCCGGGACACCAGGCTGGCCAGGGACGGGAACAGGATCCCCGTGCCGAACGCCCAGAACGGCACGACCACGCCCAGCCATCCGGCGCTGGGCAGCCACGCGGTAGCAATCATGCTGACCGCCAGCACCGCGGCGCCCAGCCGCACCGTCTGGGGTTCGCCGAGCCGGTGTACGAGCCAGCCCACGATCCCGCCGCGCACCACTACCGTGACGCCGCCGGTAATGGAGAAGACGACGCCCATGGCCGAGGCGCCCAGCCCGAACACGCGCTCCAGGTACAACGCCAGCACGGCCGTCAGGGCGGTGAACGATGTAATGGACAGGAAGTAGACCGACAGCAACAGGTTCAGGGGGAACCGGATCATGGCCCGGAACCAGCCGCGCATCGTCGACGCCTCGCCCGCTTCGGGCCGGCGCTCCTCCGAGGCCCGCGACTCCGGCAGCAGGATGACGGCCGCCACACCGTTGGCCGCACACAGCCCGGTCGCCACGAAGCCGGGCACCGCATACCCCCACGTGGCGAAGAAACCGCCGATGATCGGCCCGAACAGGATGCCCAGGCCCGATGCGGCGCCCAACAGACCCAGCCCGTGCGCCCGGCCTTCCTCGTCCGTCGCGTCGGCCACGTACGCCTGCGCCACCGAGATGGTGCCGCCCGCCGCACCGGCGGCCAGGCGCGACAACAGCAGCACCAGCAGCGTCTGCGCCAGGCCGAAGATCAGGTACGAAACGGCCGACGCGAACAGGCCTGCCACGATCAGCGGCCGCCGGCCGTGGCGATCCGACACCCGTCCCCAGATGGGTGCGGCAGCCAGCTGCATCGCGGAGAACGACGCGATGATCAGCGTCACCTGGAACGGCGTCGCGCCCATGGATTCGGCGTAGAAGGGCAACAACGGCAGCACGATGCCGAAGCCCATCATGTCCACCAACACGGACGCGAAAAGGACGGCGAGACGGGAGTTCTTCAACACGCGATCCCGCGCTCAGCACTCACCACAAGCCTTGTGTCCGTTCTCTTCACGGACGATCTTCTCCGGTAACATCGCGCAAAAATCCACTCACGGACTGTTCCGGCGCCGTGTGCCACGACGCCGAACGGGCGCTCATGGCTTCATCGAACAACCTGCTGGACATACGCGAGCGGTACTGGGCACTCCTCGACATCAGCCGTACCGTCACGGCGACGCTGGAGCCGGCCGAGCTGTACCGCACCATCTATGAGCAGGCCAGCCGGGTCATCGACACGACCGGCTTCTATATCGCTCTCTACGAAGCATCGACGGACACGGCGACGATCGTGTTCTACGCCGACAGGGGTGAGGTGGAGAGAACGGCCCTAAGCTACCGCGGCTCGGACAGCATCGCCATACGCGAGCGGCGGCCCGTGATCCGGGAGCTGGACCGCCCCGAGCACGAGGCCATCCTGCTGCTGGGCCCCGAGAGCGATCCGGAAACGACCTGCTCCCTCATTGCCGCGCCCATGCTGTACGGCGACTCCGTACTCGGCGTCATCAGCGCCCAGAGCTACGAACCCGGCACCTACGGACCCGACGACCTGGAGCTCCTCGCGGCCATCGCCAACCAGGCGGCCGTCGCGCTCCACAACGCACGCTTCATTGACACCAGCGAGCGCCGCCGCCGTGAAGCCGAACGCCTGGAGCAGATCGCTCGCGCGCTGACCGCGTCCCTCGACCTGCCGGAAGTCCTGAAACGCATTGTCGATGCCACACGCGCTCTGGCGGAAGCCGACGGCGCCGGCGTCTGGCTGTTCCGCGACGACGACGAGGCCGAGCTGGCGATCAGTGCCGGAACAGGCGCCTTGCGGACCGGTATGTCCATCTCCGTGCCCGGCGACATCCGCGACCGGGCCCTGGAGGAGCGCAGGCCGCTCATCTTCGACGTCCGCCGGCCTGACCCGGTGTTCGAGCGGGTGCGCGGCCAGCTGCCCGCCGAAAGTGCCATTGCCGTGCCGCTCATCAACGAAGGTCGCTTGGTCGGCGCGCTCTCCATCCACCACGAGAAGGCGCGCGACTACCCGCCCGAGGACGTGGAGATGCTCGAGCGCCTGGCCTACCAGGCCGCCATCGCCATCGCCAACGCCCGCCTGCACGAGCAGATCCTGACCCTGTCCTTGACCGACCCGCTTACCGATCTGCCCAACCGGCGACACATGGAGATATTCCTGCAGAAGGAGTTCGCCGCCGCTCAACGAGGTCGGCCACTCTCCATCGTCATGTTCGATCTGGACAACTTCAAGCGCTACAATGACCAGGCCGGACACCAGGCGGGCGACGAAGCGCTGCGCGCGTTCGCCTCCATCCTGGCGGAACAGACCCGCGCCATGAACTTCGCTGCCCGCTACGGAGGCGACGAGTTCATCTGCATCCTCTCCGGCACCGGCCGGGACGGCGCCCGGGCCCACGTGGGACGCGTCCTGCACGGCGTGGAACGGGATTCCGTGCTGGCCGACATCGGCGTCAGCGCCGGCATCGCCACATACCACGACGGCATGACAGACGTCACGGACCTGATGCGCGCTGCAGATCGACAGCTCTACCGGGACAAGAGGCGTCACGGCGCCTGAACCGGTCGCCACAGGTTGTCCCAGCCTGCCATGTACGTTCCCGGCCCCACGACCGATCTTCCCTTCGGACCGACGAGGAAGGGAGGTGGAACGATGCGACGACGCACGGAGCTGTACTGGATCGCCCGCGGTGACGCGGGCCCGCAATCATTGCGCTACGCAGGTCATCCGTCGAACGCCCCGCGTGCCGGCGAAGCGCGCGCCCGGTACCCGGCTGGCTGGGCGGACGACAGATCGCGCTACCCTGGCGAGATCGCGTTGCGGGACCTGGCTGCGGCCGGCACCGGGGAGCACGCCCTCGTGCTGGCCCGGTTCGCCGTCGGCCGCTGGCTGGACCGCCTGCTCGCGCAGGCGCCGCTATGGGAGATGGAAGCCGAACGACAGGCGGCGCAGCACTACGCGAAGATGGCGTTCGCGGACCCCGACACGCCGCCCGGCGTGGATATGCCGGATCTCTTCGGCGCAGCCGCCACGACGCTACGCCGCCTCGCGGAACCGCCGGGGCTACCCGACCCCGACGCGCTGCTGGCCGCACTGCGCCAGGCGTCCGCTCAGGCGGCGGCCCTACACCAACCCGGCGGCGCGCTCGCCATGGCACGCTTCGGGTACCTGGTGGCGCTCAACCTCGGGGGGTGGGAGGAGGCGTGGCGGTTCGCGCGCTACCTCGCGGACTACACCGCCCGGCACGGCGTCGATCGGGCAGCGGGACGCTGGCTGCGCAGGGCGCGCGCGCTGGAACGTCGCCTCGGCGACCCTGCCGTTCCCGAATGACCGAACCATACGACGCCGCGCAGCGCCGCGCACTCGCGGCTGCACTCGGCGACGGCAGGAAGCCGCGCTGCCCGGCGTGCGGTGGCCGGGTCCTGGTGCAGACCGTCGAACCGCGCCCCGAGGTCTCCTACGTGCGGCATCGCGCGTGGGTGCTGTGCCTCGATTGTCGGCGCACGGCCACCGTGGACGTCACAACGGGCGAGCTACCATGATCCCCGTCTCCTTCGCGATCCCCAGGGTCCGCTCCGCCAGCGGCAGCGCGCTGATCTGCACCGCCTTGCCCACGAGCGGTGCGTTCAGGAGGTGGAGCGACCCGTTCACGCGGATCGCGATGCCGGTGTGGGCCACGTCCAGCCCCGGCACGGCGCTGGTCAGCGCGATGATGTCACCGTCCTGGATCCCATCGGCCATCTCGCGGATGCTGTCCTGAGGGATGAAGTACCGGGGCGTCTCGCTCAGCTGCCTCTCGGTGGCGCCGATGCTCGCCAGCACCTGCGGATCCGCCAGCTGCCGGTACGCGTCGGCGTGCGTTGACATGAAGTCGATGGGCCGATCGTCCGGCACGCCGCCCAGCGCCTTCGTCATGGACCGCACGACCCCCTTGGCCGCGTTGTCCGAGATCCATTCGCTGAAGTAGTTGAGGCGGCTGGGGTAACCGTCGATCCGCCCGCCCCGATACCGGATGCGCCGCAGCTCCCGCGCGTACGCAGCGAAGCATCGGTTCGCCCGCCCGCACCACGCGCGCCATGGCCAGCATGTTCTCCACGAACGTCACGCAATCGAACGCCCGCAGGTTCACCACCAGGCGTTCAGGCCCGGGCACCTGCAACGTGTTCGCCGCATAGGGCGCACCCACGAAGCTCCGTCCGAGCCGCACCACGATCTCACCGATGGGTAGCGTGTCCAGACGCTCCAGACGTGCGCGCGCCATGGTCCGCCGGAAGATCTCACGGTCCTGCGGCGTCGCCACTACGCTGTCCTGCTTCGCCGGGGCAACGCCCTGCTTTGCCAAGGCAACGCCCCGCTCCGCCGCGGCAACGCCCCGCTTTGCCGAGGCGCTGTCCTGCATCCGCGCAGCCGACGGTGCCCGGCGAGGCATCGCCGCCGTCAGGGTCATGCCTGCCAGTGCCATGATTGCGAACCACTTCATGCGACTCTCCTGACTCCTGCGGAAGTAGGGCCGGCCCGCCGGGAAGGCGCCGCCCCGGGACATCGATCCTCTACCCGAACGTACCCCGAGACGGCGTACCCTGCGACCCGACCATGCAACACCCGCGCCCCGTGGGATGGTCCGCCGTTTTGACATTTTACAGGTGTCGGGAGAGATTCAAGCGGAGTCGCCGAGGTCCCGGCGATCTATCCGAGAGAACATAGACCTGCCTTCCGTTCGGTAGGAGCTTCGTGCCATGCCACGTGCAACGCGAAAGCGCAGCGAGGCTGGACTGCCTGTGCTGCGCATGCGGCCCATTCCCAAAGGCCGTCCCACGGATCCGGGCGCCCTCGAAGAAGTGCGGGCGCTGCTGGGCGATGCACCCCGCCGCCCCGACCTGCTCATCGAGCACCTGCACCGGATCCAGGACGCCCACGGCCATCTCTCAGCACGCCATCTCGTCGCCCTCGCCACCGAGATGCGCCTGACGCCCGCAGAAGTCTACGAGGTGGCCACCTTCTACCACCACTTCGATGTTGTGGACGATGGTGAAACGCCGCCGCCTGCCCTGACCGTGCGCGTGTGCGACTCCATCGCCTGCGAGCTTGCGGGCGCCGGCGCCCTCATCGAGGCCCTCCAGGACGCGCTCGGCGACCAGGTGCGGGTGAGACGCTCACCCTGCGTCGGGCGTTGTGACCAGGCGCCTGTCGCCGTCGTCGGCGAGAACCCGGTGGGATCCGCGGACGTGGCATCCGTGAAGGCCGCGGTGGATGACGGTAGCGACGGGGTGCAGCTCCCGGAATACGAGAGTTTCGAGGCCTACATGGCGCGCGGTGGATACAGCGCCGTGCACACATGCTTCGGCAGCGCCAGGGCCACCGAGGCCATGTTCGACCGCATCGAGCGGTTCATCGAGGAGGCCGACGACTCCGGACTCCGCGGGTTGGGTGGCGCGGGTTTTCCGGCTGCGCGCAAGTGGCAGTTCGTGCGGGCCGAGCCCAAGCCGCATTACATGGTGGTCAACGCGGATGAGGGCGAACCCGGCACGTTCAAGGACCGCTACTGCCTGGAAACGCACCCGCACCAGGTGCTGGAGGGGATGCTTATCGCGGCGTGTGCGGTCGAAGCGGACGACGTGTTCCTGTACGTGCGTGACGAGTACCCCGCCGCGCGGGAGATCCTGAGCCGCGAGATCGAGGTGCTGAAGGCGTGGCCGGAGCTTGAGCTCCCTCGCATCCATCTGAGGCGCGGCGCCGGCGCCTATATCTGCGGTGAGGAGACCGGGCTCATCGAGTCCATCGAGGGCAAGCGCGGCATGCCGCGTCTACGTCCGCCGTTCCCGGCGCAGAACGGCGTGTTCGGGCTGCCCACCCTGGTGCACAACGTCGAAACCCTGTACTGGCTGCCGGAAATCCTGCGCAACGGTGCCTCGAGCTTCGCCGCCAACGGCAACGACGGCCACGACGGCAAGCGCCTGTTCTCCGTCAGCGGCCGCGTGAAGCGGCCGGGGGTGTACGAAGCGCCCAACGGCATCACGGCGCGCCAGCTCATCGACACGGCGGGCGGGATGCTGGATGGACATACGTTCTACGCTTACCTGCCGGGCGGCGCGTCCGGCGGCATCCTGCCCGCTTCGAAGGGCGACCTGCCCCTGGATTTCGGGGGCAAGCTGGCGGAGCACGGCTGCTTCGTGGGCTCCGGCGCCGTCGTGATCCTGTCCGACCATGATCGCGCGCGCGACGCCGCGCTCAACGTCATGCGCTTCTTCGCGGACGAGTCCTGTGGCAAGTGCACGCCGTGCCGCGTCGGGACCGCGAAATCCATCGAGCTGATGCGGCGTGATAGCTGGGACCGGGCTCTGCTGGGCGAGTTGGGCACAGCCATGGCGGACGCGTCCATCTGCGGCCTCGGCCAGGCGGCGCCCAACCCGGTACGCTGCGTCATCGAGTACTTCCCCGAGGAGCTGGAATCGTGAGCACGTCAACGGAAGCAGTCCGCTTCACACTGGACGGCCAACCGCTGGAGGCGCGGCCCGGAGAGACGATCCTCCAGGCGGCGCGCCGCAACGGCGTCGCGATCCCGCACCTGTGCTACGCCGACGGCACAAGGACGGACGGCAATTGCCGGGCATGCGTCGTCGAGATCGAAGGTGAGCGCACGCTTGCACCGTCCTGCGCACGCCGGCCTGCACAGGACATGAAGGTACACTCCCGCTCGGACCGGGCACTGCATTCCCAGAAGATGGTGCTGGAACTGCTCCTCTCCGACATGCCGGACACCGCCTACCGGCGGGACTCGGAGCTGGATTTCTGGGCGCGTCGGCTGGACGTGGGCGAGCCGCGCTTCGCCGCCCGCAGCCAGCCGGAGCCGGACTTCTCGCACCCTGCCATCGCGGTGCGCCTCGATGCGTGCATCCAGTGCACACGCTGCGTGCGCGCCTGCCGCGAGGTCCAGGTCAACGACGTCATCGGCTACGCGCACCGCGGCGCGGATGCAAAGATCGTGTTCGACATGGACGATCCCATGGGCGAAAGCACGTGCGTCGCATGCGGCGAGTGTGTACAGGCGTGTCCGACCGGCGCCCTCATGCCCGCGGGCGTGGCCGCCGAGCTCACCCCCGCCCAGTCCGCGACGCCCAGCGAATGGTACGGGCCGGCACGACCGGCCGCGGTATAGGAGGAGTCGTATGAGCCAGGACCTCTTGGAACAGCGCGGCGTACCCTACGGCAGCGCCGGGCCCGACGGCGTACGAGCGGTGCCGTCCCTGTGCCCCTACTGCGGCGTGGGCTGCCAGGTCGAGTACCGGGTCAAGGATGAACGCATCGCGTACACCCTCGGACGCTGGGGCCCGTCCAACCGCGGCCGCCTGTGCGTGAAGGGTCGCTTCGGCGTTGACTACGTGCACAACCCGCAGCGCCTGCACACGCCGCTCATCCGCCGCGATGGCGCGCCCAAGGGCGCCGACCGCATCGTGGACCCCGACCACCCGGAGGACACGTTCCGGGAAGCATCCTGGGACGAGGCCCTGGACCGCGCCGGCGAAGGCCTGCGCCGTATCCTCGACGAGCACGGCGGCAGCGCCATGGCGGGGTTCGGCTCAGCCAAAGGCTCCAACGAAGAAGCGTACCTGTTCCAGAAGCTCGTCCGCGCAGGGTTCGGCACCAACAACGTCGACCACTGTACACGGCTCTGCCACGCGTCATCCGTCGCCGCGCTCATGGAGATGATCGGCTCCGGCGCCGTGTCCAACCCGTTCACCGACGTGGAGTACGCCGACGTGTTCGTCGTCGCCGGCGCCAACCCCACGACGAACCACCCCGTCGCCGCGACGTTCATGAAGAACGCCGTCGAGCGCGGCGCCAAGCTCATCCACATGGACCCGCGCGCCACCGACCTGTCCCGCTTCGCCACCCACTCCCTCCAGTTCCGGTCCGGCACCGACGTCGCGCTGCTCAACGGCATGCTGCACGTCATCATCAACGAGGGCCTCACCGACGACGAGTTCATTGCCAACCGGACCACCGGCTTTGAGGACCTGAAACGGAAGGTCCAGGCGTACGCACCCGAGACCGTCGCGCCCATCACCGGCATCCCTGCGGACACCATCCGCGAGGTCGCACGGCTCTACGCCAACGGCCCCAACTCCATGATCTACTGGGGCATGGGCATCGCCCAGCACACTCACGGCACCGACAACGCCCGCTCCCTCATCAACCTGGCACTGGTGACGGGGCAGATCGGACGACGTGGAACCGGGCTGCACCCGCTGCGCGGCCAGAACAACGTCCAGGGTGCGTCCGACATGGGCCTCATCCCCATGGTCTATCCCGACTACCAGAACGTCGAGAAGCCCGCGGCGCGGGAGAAGTTCGAGAAGGCCTGGGGCCGCAAGCTGGACCCCAAAGAAGGCCTCACCGTCGTCGAGATCATGCACGCCGCACGGGAAGGGAAGATCCGCGGCATGTACGTCATGGGCGAGAACCCCGCCATGTCCGACCCCGACCTCGGCAACGTGCGCCAGGCCCTCGCCAACCTCGAATGGCTCGTCGTTCAGGAGATCTTCCTCACCGAGACCGCGTCCTTCGCCGACGTCATCCTGCCGGCCACCGCGTTCCCCGAAAAGACCGGCACGTTCACCAACAGCGACCGCCGCTGCCAGCTGGGACGCCAGGCCCTCGAGCCCGTCGAAGGCGTGCGCCAGGACTGGTGGATCATCCAGGAGCTGGGCCGCCGTATCGGCATGGACTGGAGCTACTCCGGACCCGCCGACGTCTTCGAGGAGATCCGCCAGGTGACGCCCTCCTATCACGGCATCACCTGGGACCGCCTCGAGAAGGAGCACGGCGTCGTCTACCCCTGCCGCCAGGTCGGCGACCCCGGCACCGAGGTCCTCTTCACCGAGGCCTTCCCCACCGACGACGGCCGCGGCCAGCTCAAGGCCGTCGACCACGAAGGCTGCTCCGACACCCTCGACGACGACTACCCCTACGTCCTCATCACCGGCCGCATCCTCGAACACTGGCACACCGGCGCCATGACCCGCCGAGCTTCCGTGCTCGACGCCATCGAGCCCACACCGATGGCCACGCTGAACCCGCGACAGCTCCAGGAAATGGGCATCGAGCCCGGCGACGCCATCACCATCGAGTCACGACGCGGCAAGGTCACGGCCGTCGCCCGCATGGACCCCGGCATCGCCATGGGTGCCGTCTTCCTGCCCTTCTGCTACGCCGAGGCACCGGCCAACATGATGACCAGCCCGCGCCTCGACCCCGACGGCAAGATCCCCGAATTCAAATACTCCGCCGTGAGGATCACCCCGGCCGGTCACGCCGTGGGATCCGCGTCATACAGCGCCGCCCACCGCGCAGCGGGGTAAGCCACGTCCGCAGCGAGGGGGATCGATCGACGATCGTCGATCGACGCCGTTCGCGGCGAGGCCGTGTTCGCAGCGTAGGCAATCAACGACCGCGATTGGACAACGGTTGGCGGTCTACGGCAGACGGTGGATCACACTGGGAACGCGGCCCTGCGACGACTGTCGGCGATCGGCGATCGTCGATCTCATATGCCGCGCCTATCGGCCTGAACCGCCCCTCGGCATCCAGCGCCCTCCCATTCGCGGCTCTGCTCTATTATATTACCAATCGGACATACAGACATATTTGAGGAGGACCACACCATGACCCGCGACTTCAGTCCGCGGATGCTGGACATGATCGCCGGACGCTTCAAGCTGCTGGCGGAGCCGACGCGCCTGCACATTCTGAATGCGCTGCGCGGGGCCGAGCTGACGGTGACGGAGCTGGTGAAGCAGACGGGGGCGGGCCAGGCGAACGTGTCAAAGCATCTGAACCTGTTGCACCGGAACGGCATGGTGGATCGTCGCAAGGACGGTCTGCACGTCTACTACCGCATCTCCGACCCGGGTGTGTTCGAGCTGTGCGAGCTGATGTGCTCCAGCCTGGAAGCCGACCTGGAAGAGCGTAGAAAGGCGCTGGGTGTGAGTTGACGACCGCGTGAGACGACGCTCACAACATGGGCCCGGGAGCCGGTGTGCCGACGCGGCGCGCCGGCTCTCTCTATTTGCGTGCCGGCTCGTGTCGCGCGCTCACCAGGTCGGCGGGACGGCGGCCGGGATGCCGCTCGGCCTCGTCCAGCAGCTCCTGGATGGTGACCGTGTTGAAGAAGTCGCGGACCTGCTGGGCGATGCGCTTCCACTCGTAGTGGGCGATGCAGGGGTCGTCCTCGTCGCACGGCTGGCGCCGGAGCAGGCACTGCATGTGCGTTTCATCCGGGTCGAACGGCGCCACGACGCGACGCAGGGTGAGTTGGTCGGCCGGCACGCGCAGATTGAAGCCGCCGGTAGGCCCGCGCAGCGATTTCAGCACCTTCTCCCGCGCTAGGACGTGTAGCACCTTCGACAGGTAATTCTGGGGTACGTTCAGCGCCTCGGCGATCTCCCCCACCCGCACCGGTGCGTCGTCCTCGTACGCCGCCAGATGCAGCACGGCCCGCAAAGCATATTCACTGGTTTGCGACAGCATGGATCCCTCCGTGATCGGCTGAAAAACCATATTATCATGAGCAATCAGGCGCAAGCCCGCCACCCGTCCAGCCGGAGGCCGCCGGGTATGGACAAAGCACACCTGGTCGCCGATCATTGGGCACGGAAGAACGACCCCATGGAAACCGGGAGTGGGAATGGCGACCAGCGCGGAATACCTGGCCGAGGTCGAACGTTACAGCGCGCACAATTATCATCCGCTGCCGGTGGTGCTGGAGCGAGGCGAGGGTGTGTACGTGTGGGATGTGGAAGGGCGTCGGTACATGGACATGCTGTCTGCGTACTCGGCGTTGAACCAGGGCCATCGCCATCCGCGCATCATGAAGGCGCTGGCGGATCAGGCGGGCCGGCTGACGCTGACGTCCCGGGCGTTCCACAACGACCGCATGGGTCCGTTCCTCCACAAGCTGTGCGAGCTGTCGGGATACGACCAGGCGCTGCCCATGAACACGGGTGCGGAAGCGGTGGAAACGGCGCTGAAGGCGGTGCGCAAGTGGGGATACAAGCGCAAGGGCGTGGCGCCGGAGAAGGCTGAGATCGTCGTGTTCGAAGGCAACTTCCACGGCCGAACGACGACGATCGTCGGCTTCTCGTCCGAGGAGCTGTACCGGGACGGCTTCGGCCCGTTCACGCCGGGCTTCCGTCTGGTGAGGTACGGGGACATCGACGCAGTGCGCGCGGTGATGAACGAGAACACGGTGGGCGTTCTGGTGGAGCCGATCCAGGGCGAGGCGGGGGTGGTTGTGCCGCCGGAGGGCTACCTGCGGGGGCTCGCAGACCTGTGCAGGGAGCACGGGGCGCTGCTGATGGCGGATGAGATCCAGACAGGCCTGGGCCGCACGGGCCGTCTGTACGCCAGCGAATGGGAGGGTGTGCATCCCGACGTAGTGATCGTGGGCAAGGCGCTGGGTGGCGGCGTGTACCCGGTGTCGGCGGTGCTGGCGGACGACGACGTCATGAACGTGTTCACGCCGGGCACGCACGGCTCGACCTTCGGAGGCAACCCGCTGGGCGCGGCGGTCGGGATGGCTGCACTGGATGTGATCGTGGAGGAGAAGCTGCCGGAGCGCGCGGCGGAGCTGGGCGAGTGGTTCATGGGCGAACTGCGGTCTATGGATTCGCCGTTCGTGGACCACGTGCGCGGCCGGGGCCTGCTCATCGGGGTGGTGATCCGGGACGAAGCGGGACCGGCTCGCCCGTTCTGCGAGGCGCTGTGGGATCGCGGCATCCTGGCGAAGGAGACGCACGAGCAGGTGGTGCGGTTCGCGCCGCCCCTGGTCATCGAGAAGGCGCAGCTGGAGGAGGTGCTTCCGGTCATCCGTGAGGTGCTGACCACGCAACCGGCGAGCGCCGCCGCTCATTAACCTGCCCGCCGCGTGCGGCACGCCACCGACGACTGCCCCAGGATCAGGGTCCGTCATGCGGCTGACCACGCATTGCGCGGTCGGCCGCTTCCTGTTCCACCGCCCTCCGGCAGTCACGTTCGACCCGCGCATTGATCTCGCCCAGGACCATGCGCAGCGCCGGCGCCGTCTGCTCCTTGATCCCGTCGAGGCAGACGCCCATGCCCGCCTCCCCCAGGTCCCGCACCAGGGACTGTACGGCGCACGCGGCCGTGAGATCCACGCGTCCCAGCTGCTCCATGTGCAGGACCACGTCGCTCACGTCCCGGTGGTCCGCGATGAGGTCCAGCGCCGATTTCTTCAGCGTCTCCGCCGATCCGAACCAGAGAATGCCCTGGGGACGCAGGTGCAGGGTGGCGCCCTCCAGCCAGCTGACGGTGTCGACGCGGAACTCGCGCCACAGGTGTACCACGAGGGCCAGCCCGATGCCCAGGAGCACGGCGTGCACGATGTTGGGCGCCAGGGCCAGGGTCAGCAGCAGCGTGCCATTGGCCACGGCGAACTGGGGCTTCGAATAGCGCCACAGCGAGAGCAGGGGACGGAAGCGGACCAGGCTGGACACCGCAGCGATGACGATACCGGCCAGCACGGCGTCGGGCAGCGGCGCCAGCACGTTGCTGACCGGCATGAACACCAGGACCGCGAGTCCGGTGATGGCGCCGCTCCAACGGCTGCGCCCGCCCAGCATGTGGCCCAGGGTGCTCCTGGAGAACGAGGCGCCCACCGGGAACCCGCCGACCACGGAGGACGCCAGGTTGGCGACACCCTGACTGATGAAATCCTGGTCGGCGTCCCAGCGCTCGCGTTCCCGGGCGGCGAACACGCGGGCGATGGTGGCCGCCTCCACGAAGCCGACGAGGGCGATGACCACGGCGGAGAGGAAGAGGTCCGGACCGGCGAGCCACGGAAAGGCGACGGAAAAGTGGGGCAGGCCCTGCGGCACGGTACCTACCACGGGCCCGGCGTAGCCCAACCAGCGGGACGCCAGGATGCCGCCCACCGTGGCAATGAGCGCCCCGGGGATCGCCGGATGGATCCACCGCGACACCAGCGTAAGCGCCAGGGCGATCATGCCGAATCCCACTGCGTACGCGTTCCAGGAACCGGGATGCGTCACGATGTGCGCCAGGCCTTCCAGACCGGTGCCCGAAATGTGCGCGCCCAGCACGGCCGGGATCTGCGCCGCGATGATGAGCAGCGCGGCAGCCGTCACGAAGCCGCGCAGCACCGGCTCGGAGATCAGGTATGCCACGTTCCCCAACCGCAGCAGGCCGATGGCAAGGCGAATCAAGCCCACCAGCAATGCCAGGAACGCGGCGTACGCTACGTAGGTAGGCGTGCCGGCGGTGGCCACCAGGGTGAGCGCGCCCGCGGTAAGCATCGCCTTCACCGCGGACGGTCCCGTCTGCAAGTAGGGCGAGGAGACGAAGAAGGCCGCGGCCAGCGGCGGCAGGCCGGCCGCGTAGAGGCCGACGTACGCCGGCAAACCGGCGACCCGGGCGTAGGCGAGCGACTGTGGCACCAGCACGAGCGCCATGCTCAGGCCGGCTATGACATCGCCGCCGCCCGGTCGCCGCCAGTGCGGGAATGGCCACCACCTTCCCTGCCAGGGCAGCGCGTGTTCCGCACCTCGAAGCCCGCCCGGGCTCAGGAGCGCCTCCAGTACGGCGTGTCCGCCGCAAGCCGGATGGACGGCCGGCTCATCGAATCACCGTCTGGTCGATATTCGAAGGGATGATCAGGTCTAGGTCATCACCCGGATCCACGTTGATGGGACCCGTGATGTGCGTGCCGCCCGCCAGCAGCTTGATCTCGATACGCACCTGGCCGGGGCGGTACCGGAACGAAAACACGTCCTGCGTCTTGCCGGTCACCTGGCCAAGACGCATGGGGCTCGAACCTTCGTACCGGACGTACAACGTGGCGTCGTTGAAGTTCTGGTTGTCCACGTGCAGCCGCACCATGTCCCGGTGCGTCGACGGAGGTTGCGCCCGGAACACGGCGCAACCGCCCGCCAGCAGCATGATCACCAGCACGAAGGCGAGGCTGCGGCCCAATCTCACCGACATGGATCCTCCCTGATTCGCGAGGGTTCAATCTTTCTGATGCAAGCCATGTGCGCTAGCTTTGCGTGGCAATCAACAGGTTGACGGGACACTCATGCAGAAGCAAATCGTCGGACTCGTCCTCGGGCTGCTGCTGGCAGGTTGCGGCCGCAGCCTGACGTTCGCACCCGAGTTGGGCATCGATCTGTCGCAGTTCCATGAGACCAGCACCGGGCTCTACATCCGGGACGTCACGGTCGGCACCGGCACGGAAGCAGCGGCCGGCGACACGGTGTTCATAGACTACACCGCGTACTTCGTCAACGGGGTGAAGCTGGACTCGACGGAAGGTCGCAGCCCGTTCCGTTTCGTCATCGGCTCCGGTGACGTGATCCTCGGCGTTAACGAGGGCGTCACCGGCATGAAGCCAGGGGGAGAGCGCAAGCTGGTCATCCCGCCGAACCTGGGATACGGGTACTCGGACGTACAGGTCGATAGCACCACCTGGGTACCCGGGGGCTCGACGCTCGTGTACGATATCACCCTCGTGAGTGTCCACCCGCCCAAGGCGACCACCGGCTGAGGGATCGGAACGGCGGCGAGCGCCGCGCCTCGCGGTCATCGCGGCCCACATGGAGCTGTGTTATCTTATGTCGCCTGAACGCGTTCCGGCGTTCGACGCACGACCGGGACGGAGCGAAGTGGCGCGCAACCGGACAAGGAGCCATGGCGAAGCAGGAAGCAATCGAGATGGAAGGCGTGGTCACGGAAGTACTGCCCGACCAGAATTTCCGGGTCGAGCTGGAAAACGGACACACGGTGCTGGCGTATGCTTCCGGCAAGATGTCGAAGTACAAGATCAGGGTGCTGGTAGGCGACCGTGTGACCCTCGAGCTCTCTCCGTACGACCTTTCCCGCGGCAGAATCACTTACCGCCACAAGTAGGAGGGCGCCCCGAGTGCATACCACCCGCCGTGTCGAGCGGGCGGGCCCGCATCGGTCGGTTCCGGTCGGAATGTTGAGGGCCGCCCCGCGCGAAGCGTGGCGGCCCCTTGCTGTCTCGTGCCGAACTGCGCGTATCAGGCGCCCGTTCGCACGACGTTCTCGGCCGCCGGGCCCTTCTGCCCGTCGACTAGGTCGAACTCCACCTGCTCCCCCTCGGCAAGGGTCTTGAAGCCCTGCCCCTGTATGGACGAATGATGAACGAAGCAGTCCCTGCCTCCGTCCTCGGGCGTGATGAATCCGTAGCCCTTGCTGTCGCTGAACCATTTCACGGTCCCGTTGGTGCGCATCCTTCGCCACTCCTTCGTGTGGTCTCGGGCACATGCCCGACTGAACATACGCGGGCCCTGTTCTCCGCCCCCCGCACTGGGCGGTCGCCGATCCGTCGTCCACGGCTCGGCGCCGGCCAAACTCCTTACTCGGTGCCGGCCAGCGTCATGTAAGTCTCGTCCTCCACCTGGATCAGAACCCGCCGGTTGGTCGTGCCGCAGGCGGGACAGAACGCGTACTCGTCATCGAGCACCTCGAGCTCGGTGATCTGTCCGCAGCCGCTGCACGGCATGCGCACGGTCTGCCACTTCTCATGGGGGCGGAGTCCGCTCCTGGCGAGGCGTACGGCCATGACCATGCGTGGCAGGCCCGCCAGCGCGCAGGTGTCCCGGCCGGCGCACTGGTCGCCGAAGTCCAGGCAGACCATCTGCGGCGAATCCGGGAGCGTGGACTGGCCGCCGTGCAGCGGAACGGGTGTCTCGGTGATTCGCACCTGCCCGTCGCAGGCGGGACAGTGCATGGGTCGAATGCTCATGGGAGGTCCTCCCCCGGCCATTGGGCCGGCCTTCACGTCAATCGGACTGCGGCAGCTCGCCGTTCTCGAGGTTCTTCTTCAACTGCTCCGTGGGCACGGCGAACAGCGGGCACAGGGCGCCGGTGCAGCTGTCGCCGTGCTCCAGGCAGATCACGGAGGAAGGATCGAACGGGCCATCCAGTGCGGTCCCCGGCTTCATCATGACGCGCACCTGCCGGTCGCACGCGGAGCAGTAAGCCCAGTGAATCTCCATGGCTCCCTCCTGGTTATGCAGAATCCACGATCTCTGAACCGGGTGCGGCCCGCGCCAGCACCTCGACGGCGTCGGTCGCGGATTGGCCGAACACGGCGGTGGCGCCGGCGTCGGCGTCGATGCAGCGGTCGGCGGCGACCGTCACCGAATGGCAATGCGTGCGTCGCGGTGCGGCCGTCGCCGGGTTCAGCAGGTGGCCGTAGCGCCGGCCGTCGTACGTGAAGTACTGCTCATAGTCGCCCGACGTGGCCACCGCCCGGTCGCTCATGCGTAGTGTGGCGATGATGCCGTTCGGGTCGAACGGTGAGCGCACGCCCACTCGCCACGGCTCGCCATCGCCGTTCCTGCCCATGGCGTACAGGTCGCCACCCGCGTTCACGAACGCATTGGTTATACCCCAGTCGCGCAACGCTGTCACGGCACGGTCCACGGCGTAACCCTTGGCGATGCCGCCGAGATCCAGAGAAACGTCCCGATCGCTGAACACGACGACGGGCGAGCCGGCATGCCGGTCCACGCCCAGGTCGCGGTACAGGCCGCGTCCCGCCAGGCGGTGCACCGCCGCGGCCGCAGGTGGCCGGGTCTTGTCGTCCACGTCCCAGAGCCGCACGGCTTCGCCCAGACAGGGGTCGAACGCGCCTTGGCTGGCATCCGCCCAGCGCAGCGAGGCGGTCAGCACGCTTGCGGTGGCGTCCGAAACCGGCACGGGCCCCGCAACGGCACGGGCATTGGCCCGTCCGATATCGGAGTCGGAGCGGAATCGGCTCATCGTCCGGTCCACGTTGTAGAGCTCCTTGAGCGCCGCATCGATGGCGCCTTCGGCGTAGCGCGTGTCGCGATGGACCACCGCCACCTCGGCGATGGTGCCCATGACCGGCACCGTCCGGCGCACGACACCGCGGTGCGCAATCAACGCTGACCCGCCGCGCGCGTCGTGCACGATGCGGGGCAGACCGGCGACCACGAAGGCGCCGAGGCCCAGCGAAATGAATTGGCGACGGCTCGGCAACGAGCGCTCTTCTCGATCAGGGTTGTTCATCATTTCGATTCCAGCTCACAGGACCCGCCGCACGAGGAGCAATCTCCATCACCGGAGCAGCTGCCGCCGTGCGGATGGATCGCGAAAAACAACGCGGACAACAAGACGAAGGCGAGAACGCCGAGTAGATCGTGGATCATGATACTGCGCTGAAGAGCCCGGCGAATCCCATGAACGCCAGCGACAGGCTGCCGGCGATGATCATGACCAGGCCCATGTTGCGGGCCAGGGCCGGCACGTCGGCGATCTCCGTCTGCTGGCGAATGGACGCCATGAGCACGAGGGACAGGGTCAGGCCGGCCCCTGCGCCGAGGGCGAAGAACAGGCCTTCCAGCAGGCCGTAACCGCGGTTGGTCTGGAAGATCGCCATGCCCAGGATGGCGCAGTTGGTGGTGATCAACGGCAGGTAGATGCCAAGCTGCCGGAAGAGCGCCGGACTGATCTTGTGGACGGTCATCTCGACAATCTGGACCAGGGACGCGATCACCACGATGAACGAGATCAGCCGCAGATACGGCGCGCTGGGCAGCACATAGGTATTGAGGAACCACGTGGCGAGGGACGCGATGGTCATGACGAAGATGTCCGCCAGGCCCATACGCAGCGCCGTGGCCACGCGACTGGACACACCGAAGAAAGGGCACAAGCCGAGGAAGTATGCCAGCGTGAAGTTGTTGACCACCGCCGCGGACACGAAGATCCAGATCAGGTTCCCCATCAGGCGACCCTCCTCGTCTGCGCGCCCACGCCGTGCGGCCACTGCCGGATGCGTGCCTGCGGCTCACTGCGTTTCCGCCACCAGCTGAAGAACAGCAGGTAGAAGCCGATGGCGAAGAACCCGCCCGGCGGCAGGATGAAAACGAGCCAGGGCTCGTAGTGCGGTCCGAAGAGCGGATGGCCGAGGAACGAGCCGCTGCCCAGCACCTCGCGCATGGTGCCCATGAGCAGCATGGCGATGGTGAAACCGATCCCCGTGCCCACGGCGTCCAGGATCGAACGCCAGACGCCGCGCTTCGAGGCAAACGCCTCCTGGCGACCCAAGATGATGCAGTTGACCACGATGAGCGGAACGAATGCGCCCAGTGCCTTGTGGATGTCCGGCGCCACTGCATTCAGGAAGAGATCGGCGATGGTGACGAACGTGGCGATGATCAGAATGTAGGCGGATATCCGGACCTCGTTCGGGATCAGGCTCTTCAGGCTCGACACGAGGATGCTGGATCCCACCAACACGAAGAACGTGGCCGCCGCCATGGCGATGCTGTTCTCCACTGTGTTCGTCACCGCCAGCGACGGACACAAGCCCAGCAACTGGATCAGAACGGGATTCTCCTTCCAGATGCCACGCAACAGGTCCTGGCGCGGCGTCGTCTCCCTCATCTCACTTCCCCCTTCGAGCCGGACCGGAGCGGACTCGGACGCGCGCTACTCGAGGTGAGTGCCCCTTTTTGTTGCGCGGCCCGCGCCCGCACCGGCCCATTGCCCGCCACTCGCTGACTGAGATATGCATCCAGCATCGGTCCCACGGCCGCGATGCGGTCGTTGATGATCCGGATCACGGCGGTCGACGAGATCGTGGCGCCGGTGATCGTGTCGACTTCGTGCTTGTCGCCCGTCTCCGAGCCCACCTTCACGCCTTTGATGGGGCCGAGCGCACCGGCGAAACCTTTGATGAAGGCGGAATCCGACGTGATCTTGTCCCCCAGGCCCGGCGTCTCTTGGCTCTCCAGCACGGACATGCCAAGTATCGTTTTCGTGCGCGGGACATAGCCGAAGATCAACTGGATCTCGGCCTGGAAGCCCGGCTCCTCGCCCAGCACGGCAAAGCCGAGGGGCTGGTTGTTCGCATCGAAACCGAGGAACACGCGGTCCGCCTGCAGCGTGTCCACGCCGGCCGGCGCCTGGGGCGACAGGCTGTCACCCACGACGTATAGCGTCTGCACGTGGTCCGGTTCCTTCAGCACTTCCTCGACGGCAGCGCGGATCACCTGCGCCTGGTGCGCCACGATCTTGGGGTTGGCCCATTGGTACACCAGCACGATGGCAAAGCCGGCCAACGCACCGGCGATGGCCAGAGTGGACCACAGCCGCCAGGCCGGCACGTTCGGTTCCTGCGGCCCGTTCGGCTCGTCCACCTGCGGCTCAACCGTCGGCAGCTTCCGTTCCTCGCTCACCGTGCCTCCTCCGCCGCTTTCGCCGGCACGGTGCCGAACACCTTCGGCTGGGTGGCCTGGTTGATGAACGGCACGAGGGCGTTCATGAGAAGGATGGCGTACATGACGCCTTCAGGCAGGCCGCCCCAGATACGGATCAGCACGACCAGGAACCCGATGCCGAACCCGAAGATCCAGGCACCCTTGTCGGTCACCGGCGAGGTCACCATGTCGGTGGCCATGTAGACGGCTCCCAGCATGAGCCCGCCGGAGAAAAGCATGAACAGCGGGTTGGGGTAGCGTGTCGGGTTCACAGCGAACAGGATCTCCGAGAACACGATCACCGTCAGGAAGATGCTCGCCGGGATGCGCCAGTTCATGTAGTTCTTCCAGACCAGATACGCGCCGCCCAGCAGGATCAGGACCGCCGACGTCTCGCCCAGCGAGCCGCTGACCGAACCGACCAGGAGGTGCCACACGTTGGTGGCTACGTGCTGGAACTTCATGAGGCCCAGCGGCGTGGCGCCCGTCACCGTGTCCGCGTGCGGCGACATGAGGGGCGCCGCCAGGTTGTCGCCACGTAGCGCGCCGAAGGCGCCCGACACCTTCGGCCACGTGGTGATGGCCGCCGGGAATGACGCCTGCAGAAACGCCCGGCCGAGCAACGCCGGGTTGAACACGTTCTGGCCGATGCCTCCGAAGATCAACTTGCCGAAGCCGATGCCGAACACGCCGCCGATGAAAGCCATCCAGGCCGGGAATCCCGGCGGCAGCGTCAGGCCCAGCAGCAGTCCGGTGATCAAGGCGGAGCCGTCCCAGAGGCTGCCCTTCTTGCCGAAGGCCCGCTCGGTGAGCAGCGCACCGGCCGTGGCCGCGAAGATGACCAGAAGAGCGCTGACGCCGAAGAAATAGACGGCGCCGCCGATCACGGGGACCAGGCTACCCACCACGGACCACATGATCCGGGGCGTGGAGTCGGGTGCCTTGAGATGCGGTGAAGCGGAAAGCTGCAGGCGTGGATCGATCATGCGGCCTTCGCTCCCTGCTCTGTCGCCTTGTGCCGCCGCAGCATCGTCTTCCCCAGGGCGAACATCTGCGAGAGCGGGATGTTGGACGGGCAGACGTAGGAGCAGGAGCCGCACAACATACAGTCCATCAGGTGATACTCTTCCATCTCCTCATACCGCCCGGCCTGGCCCAGTTTTCCGAGCTGGGACGGATTCAGGAACACCGGGCACGCATCCAGGCAACGGCCGCAGCCGATGCAGGCGTACACGGGCTTGGGCCGGATCTCGGCGTGCGTCAGCGCCACGACGCCGGTCGTGCCTTTCAGGAGTGGTGTGTCCAGGTCCGGCTGGGCGCTACCCATCATGGGCCCGCCGAACACGATCTCGGCCACATCGTCCTTCAGCCCGCTGCAGAAGCCGAGCACGTCCCGCAGCTTTGAGCCTACGGGAACGATGAGGTTTGACGGCTTCACGACGCCGGGCCCCGTCACCGTGACAATGCGTTCCACGAGCGGGAGCCCAGACTCGAAGATCTCCCCGATGGTGGCGATGGAGCCCACGTTCTGCACCACCGTGCCCACGTGCATCGGCAGCTTGCCCGAGGGCACCCGCCGGCCGGTCACCGCCTCGATCAACATCTTCTCGGCGCCCTGCGGGTACTTCACCCGCAGCGGCTCCACGCGCACCGGCAGGTCGGACGGTTGCGTCTCCCGCAGTCGCTCCACGGCGTCCGGCTTGTTCATCTCCACCCCGACCACCGCTTCCTTCACACCCAGCGTGCGCATCATGATGCGCACGCCGAACCACACGCGTTCCGGGTACTCCACCATCGTGCGGTGGTCCGTCGTCAGGTACGGCTCGCATTCCGCCCCGTTCACCAGCAGGAACTCGATGGGGAACTCCGGCGGCGGCTTCAGCTTCACATGTGTGGGAAACGCGGCGCCACCCAGCCCCACGAGCCCCGCCTGCCGAACCGCTTCCACTACCTGCTCCGGTGACAGGCCCTCCCACTCGGGCACGATGCGCGGCCGGGGCAGCTGTGCCGACCAGCGGTCCACCTCGATCCGGATCGCCGGGCTCATGCTGCCGTCCGGGTGCGGCCACAGGTCGATGCCCTGCACCGTGCCCGTCGCCGACGCGTGCACCGGGCTCGACACCCAGCCGTCCGCCTCCGCGATCTTGTCGCCCCGCTCCACCCGATCACCCTTGCGCACCAGCGGCCGCGCCGGTTTGCCCGTATGTTGCCGCAGCGGCAACACGATCTCGTCCGGGTACGGCATGCGCCGGATCGGCACCTTCTCCGTCAGGTACTTGGAGTCCGGTGGGTGGACACCGTGTCGAAAACTGAGTAGGCCCATTCTTCCCTTAGCTCCGCACAGGTAGCAGGGCGCCAACGCGGCCTGCGGCCACGTTGGCTGCAGGTAGCAGCTCAACGTTTGTCGTTCGGCAGATTGCCGGTTGAGCGGCTTCCTTCATCGCGCGCTTGCTCCCTGCGTTCATCGCGTATTTGCCTTGCCGGCGCGTTACGTTG
>JARRJS010000028.1:0-32525 GCA_037388885.1 Gemmatimonadota bacterium | reverse complement strand
CCTGCTCCTCGCTCGACAGCCCCACGAACACGATGCTTTTGAGGTAGCGGTACTTCGTCAGCACGCGCGCAGCCTCCAGCACGCCCGCCATGCCGCTGGCGTTGTCGTCGGCGCCCGGCGCGTTGCTGGTGTCGTTCATGACGTCGGAGACGCGCGAATCGATGTCGCCCGACATCATGACGTAGCGGTTCGGGAACTCCGTGCCGCGCAGCACGGCCACGACGTTCACGATCCAGGTGTCGTGCGACAGGCGCCGGTTGTCCGCCGCCTTGAACAGCGACCGCTGGTAGGACACCTCGAGGCAACCGCCGCACGCCTCGCTGATGCGGTCGAACTCGGCCTTGATCCACCGCCGCGCCGCGCCGATGCCGCGCGTGCTCGACAGCGTGTCGGACATGGTGTGGCGCGTGCCGAAGCCCACCAGCGTGCGCACGTCGGACTCGATCTGCTTGGCCGACACGGAGTCGATGATGGAGTAGATGCGTGGATCCCGGACCGGCGGCGGCGTGCCGGCTGATGGTGTCCCGGTCTGGGCGCTGAGCGGCGCAGCCACCAGCGCCATGATCAGGAACACAGGTATACGCGATGCTTTCATAGCTCACCCTCGAGGACGCAGAGCCAACGGATCCCGGCTCGGGCCGGACCCGGGAAGGTACGGAGGCGCGTTGTGCGGCTCAATACGGTCACACGAAGGCGCGAAGGACACGAAGGATCACTAGCATTGCGCCACGCCCACCGATTCCCCACCCTTCCGGCTCCGCGACCACGCTCACCGGGAACCACCATCATGCGATCAGCCATCCATGCGCCGGATCTGCGCCTGCCACGGGGAACCGGCCGCGAACGTGCGGTCCGCCGGGCGCTCGCCACCCTCGCCGCGCTCCTCGTGCTCACGGCGCCTGCCGCCCTGCGCGCCCAGACGCAGGACTTCCAGAACGTCGCCAACTACCGCATCGAGGCGAAGCTCGACGACGCGTCCAGCGTGCTGACGGGCCGCGCCGAGCTGCGCTACACCAACAACGCGCCCGTCGCGCTGGACACGCTCTGGTTCCACGAGTACCTGAACGCGTTCCGACCTAACAGCCTGTGGGCGCGGAAGGACCTGCGGCGCAACCCGCCGATCCGGACGTACCAGGACCTGGGTCCCGACGACACCGGGTTCCAGCGGCTGGGGGCGGTGACGGTGGATGGCGTGGCGGTGCAGCCGGTCTATCCGCTGGCGCCGGACTCGACGGTGGTGGCGTTGCCGCTGGCGCGGCCGTTGGCTTCCAAGGCCACGGCGACCGTGCGCATGGACTGGACCGCGCGCCTGTCCACGGCCGCCCGCCGCCAGGGCCGCCGGGGCCGGCATTTCGACTGGGCCCACTGGTTCCCGCGCATCGCGGTCTACCGGCCCGACGGCTGGGAGTACAACCCGCTCACGCGGCAGGGAGAGTTCAACGGTGAGTACGGGTCGTTCGATGTGACGCTGGACGTGGCGGCGGACCAGGTGCTGGTCGCCACCGGCGTGCCGGTGAGCGGCGACCCGGGGTGGGCGCAGGCGCGCGTCGTGGGGACCGGGCCCGTGGATTACCGGCGGGACGCGTACCAGGTCGGGCCGGCGGAGCCGCTCGGCCTGTTGACCGGCGCGCCGCCGGCCGGCCGCAAACGCGTTCGCTGGGTCGCGGAGAAGGTGCACAACTTCGTGTGGAACGCTTCGCCCACGTACGAGTACGCGGCGGGCCGCGCGGCCGGTGTGCCCGTGAACGTGTTCTACGAGCCCGCCGATAGCGTGGACATGGGCGATGTCGTGCACATGGGGGAGACGGCGCTGGGCTGGCTGGCCGACTTCATGGGCGGCTACCCGTGGCCCCAGTTCACGATCGTGCGGCGCGTGGAAGGTGGGGGCACGGAGTTCCCCATGTTGGTCATGGTGGGCCGGCCGTCGGAGGGCCTGTTCGTGCACGAAGGCTCGCACCAATGGTTCAGCCAGATCCTGGGGAACAACGAATGGCGCAGCGGATGGCTGGATGAAGGCTTCGCCACGTTCATCACCAACTGGTTCTGGGAGGACCAGGGCCGGGACCCGGCCCAGGTGTGGGGCCGCTCCATGCGCGGCATGGTGGCCTTGGAAAAGAGGGGCGCCGCGGAGCCCATCGCGACGCCGGGGCCGGACTTCTCCAGCTTCGGCATCTACAACGCCATGATCTACACCAAGACGGCCATCGTGCTGCGCATGCTGCGCCATCTGGTGGGCCGCGACACCATGCACCGCATCCTGCGGACCTTCTACGACCGCTACGCCTTCCGCCACACCACCGAGGCGGACTTCCGGCACACGGTCAACGACGTGACGGGCGGCAACTACGACTGGTTCTTCGATGAGTGGATCCACACGACGGACCAGCTCGACTACGCCGTCGGCGACGTCGCGACCACACAGCTCGACGACGGCCGCTGGCAGACCCGGGTCCAGGTGCTGCGACACGGCAGGATCTGGATGCCCGTGACCCTCCAGGTGGGCGGACAGCGGCAGACCCTGACCAGCCACGAGCCGGAGCAGACGGTCACCGTCACGACGCCGAGCCGGCCCGAACGGGTCACGCTGGACCCGGACGACATCCTGCTGGACATCGACCGGGACAACAACACCCGCGTGGTGGCTGCGAGTTGAAGCCGTTGGGGCGAGCGTCGGATTTCCCTTGCCCCTCCACACACCCGGCGACATCTTTTAGTACCCGCCGGGTCCACGTTCAAATCGATCCTGGCTCTCCCGAATCGGACCAGGCTGGCGGGCCACATCCCTGAGACGGAGCCTTGATGCCGGCTGCGGAACGGTCCGCCTTGCGTATCACAGCAATCTACGCGCTGCTGGGCAGCGCGTGGATCCTGGCGTCCATCGCCCTCATCTCCTTCGGCATGGGCGCGGGCGACGAGCTGGTGTACCTGGGGCTCGGCCTGCTCTGGCTCGCCGGTACCGGCGCAGTCCTCTACTTCCTGATCCAACTGGAGCTCGGCCAGAACCGGCGCGCCCCGGTGCAGCGGGACCTGCGCCGGTTCAGGGCCCTGGTGGAGCGGAGCGGCGAGATCATGTTGGTCCTGGGCCCCCACGGCCAGGTGGAATATGCCAGCTCCAACGTGCGCGACGTGCTAGGCCACCCGGTGGAATCGGCCCTGGTGGGTCAGGAACGGCTCACGGACTTCATCCACAGCGACGACCGGCGCAAGGCGCTACGCGCCCTCGCCGACGTGCGACGCGCCGATCGCAATGGCATCACGTGCGAGCTGCGGATCCGGCACCGGGACGGCAGTGTCCGGTTTTTCGACGCCTGGGGCCGGGACCTGCTGGACGATCCGGACGTACGCGGCATTCTGGTCACGCTGCGCGACATCACGCCGCGGAAACGCTTCGAATCGGAGATGCAGCAGTTCGCGTATTACGACTCCCTGACCGACGTCGCCAACCGCCGCTTCTTCTTCGAGCACGGTGCCCAGAGCCTCGCCATCGCCAAGCGCCACAAGCAGGCCGCGGCCGTGCTCTACGTCGACCTGGACCGGTTCAAGCTGGTCAACGACACGCTGGGCCACGAGGCCGGCGATGCGCTGCTCAGGGACGTGGCCCGATCCCTCACCCGCAGCGTCCGGGAGACGGACGTCGTCGCGCGCATGGGCGGTGACGAGTTCGCGGTGCTGCTGGCCGACGTGCGCGACACCGCGGCCGCCGGGCGCGCCGCGGGCCGCATCATGGCCAAGCTCCCGGTCAACGCGCAGCATGAGGGCCACGTCGTGGCCGTGGGCACGAGCATGGGCATCGCCATGTACCCGGACGACGGGCCGGACCTCGAAGCGCTGCTCAAGTGTGCGGACCTGGCCATGTACCGCGCCAAGTCCGACCGCTCGGGCATGCAGTTCTTCCGGCCGGAGCTGCGCGGCATGATGCAGCAGCAGATGCGTCTGGAAGCCGACCTGCGGCGGGCCTTCGAGCACCACGAGTTCGACCTCCATTACCAGCCGATCCATAGCCTGGCCACCGGCGAGCTCGTGGGCGCCGAAGCACTGTCCCGCTGGCGCCACCTCAGCCGCGGCATCGTGCAGGCGTCCGACTTCATCCAGCTGGCCGAGCATGCCGGCCTCATCACCTCCCTCGATCGGTGGGCCGTCGGCGCCGCGCTCCGACATCACGAGGAGATGAACGGCAACGGCTGGCATGGCTGGGTCGCCGTAAACCTGTCCCCGCAGACCGTGCGCGACCCTGGCTTCGCCGAGTTCGTGCGCACCGCCCTGGAAAATACCGACCTGGCGCCCGGGTCCCTGGTGCTCGAGATCGGCGAGGCCGCCGCCATGTGGGATGCTGCCGCCACGGCAGACCTGCTGTGGGAGCTCAAGAGCATGGGCATTGCCATCGCTCTGGACGACTTCGGGACCGGGCCGTCGTCCCTGTCCCAGCTCAAACGGTTCCCCGTGGACATTCTGAAGCTCGACCACGGTTTCACCAGCGGCATCGGCACCGACTCCCCCGACGAGCAGATGGTGCGCGGGACCATCGCCATCGCCCACGGCATCCACGCCAAGGTCCTCGCCAAGGGCGTCGAGAAGGACGAGCAGGTGGAATGGCTCCGGGACGCCGGTTGCGAGTACGTACAGGGCTTCCTCGTTGGCCGCCCCGTTCCCCTCGCCCAGCTCTACACGAGGTAGAACCGCCCCGCCAACCCAACCACCCCGAAGGGGAGCCCCCGCTACCCCCGCATCTCCTTCCTGCCCTGCGTCGCCCGGTCAGGCCGCCGCCGGACACCGCGTTCGTCGGGGCCGGAAGATCGCCCCGCCTCCTCCAGGGAGACGGGGAGAGGAGGAAGTCGCAGGGGATTCGAACTCGAGCTCGAGTTCGAGCTCGAACTGTCCGGGCCCGCACCTGGCATTCTCACATCCGGACACTCGCCCGTCGCGCAGGTTCGTGGCCCACGTGTCGTAACTATATCAACCGCAATATGTTGGCGAGGATCGCACGCGTGGCATTGTTCTTTCCTGACGCGGGGACTGGACCTTGAGGCTGTCACCGGCAAGAAACGAGGTTGGCGGCATGAGCGTATTGCTGGCGGAGGCGAAGCATGCGTTTCGGGCGCTGATGAAGCGCCCGCTGTTCACGGGCGTCGCAGTGCTGACGCTGGCGGTGGGCATCGGAGCGAACACCGCCATATTCAGCGTCGTACGCGGCGTGCTCCTGCGGCCGCTGCCGTTCGAGCGATCGGACCGGCTGGTGCGCATCTGCGAGACGAACCCGCAGGTGGGCAGCTACTGTGTGGCGTCGCCGCCGAACGTGATGGACTGGCGCGCGGCGAGCCGGACGCTCTCGGAGATCGGGCTGGGACGGGACTGGCCGTTCCATCTGCGTGCGGATGGGAAACAGGCGACCATTGCCGGCGGGCTGGCGACGGCGGGCTTCTTCCGAGCGTTGCGCGTGAAGCCGGCACTGGGCCGGCTGATCGAGCCGGAGGACGTGGTGCCTGGCCGGCACGTCGTCGTGCTGGACCATCGGCTCTGGGCCGACCGTTTCGGCTCCGATCCCGGGATCGTCGGCCGGCGGGTGGAGTTGGACGGCGAGCCGTACACGGTGGTGGGTGTGCTGCCGGCGGGCTTCGAAGTCCCGGGCCTGGAGTACGTACGCCTGTGGCGGCCGTTGCACTTCGATCCCCGGGCCGAGGAGAACCGGATCTGGCGAGGCTTCCAGGTGATCGGGCGCATGGCGGACGGCGTGTCGCTGACCCAAACGCGGTCGGAGCTGGAAACCATCCGCGCGCGGCTGGCCGCGGAGCACCCGGCGACCAACAAGGGCTGGGGCATCCGCGTGGAATCGCTGCGGGACTCCATGGTCGCCTCGGTCCGGCCGGCCCTGTTGGTGTTCACCGGGGCGGTGGCGCTGGTCCTGCTGATCGTATGCGCCAACCTGGCCAACCTGTTGCTGGCCCGGTCCGTGTCCCGACGGCAGGAGATGGCTGTACGCGCGGCGCTGGGTGGGTCGCGTCGGCGACTGGCGGTGCAGGTCCTCACAGAGGGCGCGTTGCTGTCGCTCCTGGGTGGCGTGGGTGGTGTGCTCCTGGCCGTGTGGGGCGTGGATGGCCTGCTCGCCCTGGTGCCGGGCGGCATGCCGCGGGCCGAGAACGTGGCGGTGGACGGCTCGGTCCTGGTGTTCGCGCTGGGCCTGTCGCTGCTCACCACGTTCCTGTTCGCCACGCTGCCGGCGTTGCGCGGGGCGCGGGTGGAGCTGGCGCAGGCACTGAAGACCGGTCAGCGTTCCGTGTCGGCGGACGGCGGGCGGCTGCGCGCCGGCCTCGTGGTCGTGGAGATCGCGCTGGCCCTGACGCTGCTGGTGGATGCGGGCCTGCTTGCCCGCAGCTTCGGCGCGCTGTCCGGCTGGGACCCGGGGTTCGATCGGCAGAACCTCGTGACGTTTTCGCTGTACCTTCCGCATGAGAAGTATACCAGTCACGCCCAGGTGGTGGACTTCTGGCGGCGCGCGCGGCAGCAGCTGGGCACGGTCCCGGGCGTGACGTCCGTCGGTGCCGTGTCGGCCGGGCCGCTCTTTGGCGGCGTGGAGACCGACGAGTTCGTCATGGAAGGGCACACGTCCACGCCCGGCTCCAACCCCAGCGTAACGTACCACGACGCCAGCCCGGGCTACCTCGAGACCCTGGGCGTCCAGCTCCTGCGCGGGCGCATGATCAACGACGGGGACGTCGACGGCGGACCCCATGTGGCCGTGGTCAACGAGGCCATGGCCCGCTTGTGGCCGGATGACAATCCCGTCGGTGCCCACCTGAGGCTGCTCCAGAACCACTGGGAAGGTGAGATCGTGGGCGTGGTCCGGGACATCAATCCCCTGGTCCCCGGCACGGCCGCCAAGCCGCAGCTGTACTGGCCGCTCCAGCAGAAGGGCCGACCGTTCGTCTACTTCGTGCTGCGCACCAGCGTGGACCCCGGCAGCGTGGTGCCCGCCGTACGCGCCCGCCTGGCCCAGCTCGATCCCGACCTCCAGCCGGGCACGTTCCGCACGCTGAACGACTGGGTGGGCACCCGGCTCGTGCGGCCCCGCTTCAACATGCTGCTCGTCGGCCTGTTCTCCTTCATCGCCCTGCTGCTCGCGACGACCGGCATCTACGGCGTGCTCGCGTACATCGTGGCGCGACGTTCCCGCGAGATCGGCCTGCGCATGGCCCTGGGCGCCGGCCAGCGCCGCGTCGCCCTCGAGGTGCTCGCCCGCGGCAGCCGCCTCACCGCCTTCGGCATCGCCGGCGGCCTCGTCCTCGCCTTCGCCACCAGCCGCTTCCTCGCCAGCCTGCTGTTCGGCGTGCGACCCACCGACCCCGTCACGTTCTTCGCCGTGGCCCTGCTGCTGGCCGCCGTCGCCCTGCTGGCGACCTACCTACCTGCCCGCCGCGCCAGCCGCCTCGACCCGATGGAGGTGCTGCGGGAATAGGCCGGTGTGCAGTGCCTGGACGGGGTGCCTGAAAGGCGGAGTTGCAGAGCATGGACGTTGACGGGGAGACCGCGGCCCCGTCTCCACCCCACCGCCGGGGAGACAGGGGGACGGGGAGACAGGGGACGGGGAGACAGGGCAACGGGGAGACAGGGCGACGGGGCGACAGGGCGACAGGGAGAAGCGACCAGAGACGAACGTGACAATCACCCCTCCCCCCGTCTCCCCGTCTCCCCGTCACTGTCCAGGCGAACCGAACGCAGTTCACCCCGCGAACGCCTGCAGGCGCCACGAATCCGCCTCACCCATTCTCCCTCTCAGGATCGGATCAGCTGGGCGAATCGGCCCAGGGCCTCCTCGAGTTCCGCCACGGGCAAGCCAAACCCGAACCTCACGTACTTGCCCATGGCGAAGTGGGCGCCGGGCACGATGAGCAGGTCCTGCTCCACCCGCAACCGCTCGGCGAGCTCTTCCGACTCGAGGGGCAGGTCATAGCGCGCGTAGACGATCGCGCCGGCGTCAGGTGGCCGGTAGGTGAAGATTTCCATACGGTCCATCCAGTCCGTCATCACCTGCAGATTGGACCGGATGATGCCACGCGCGCGCTCCACGATCTTGGGCCGTATGTCCGGCCGGAGGGCGATGGCGGCCAGGGTGTCCGTGAGCTGGCCGGCGGAGATGGACGTGAAGTCGGTCCGGGACCAGAGGCGCGCGGCCAGGTCGTGGGGTGCGACGAGCCAGCCGATGCGCAGTCCGGGTAGGCCGTACGCCTTCGACAGGGATCCGACGGCCACGATCCGGTCGTACGATCCCCAGAACGATGGCGTCGCGTCGCCGCCGGCCACTTCGGCGCCGGCGTACACCTCGTCCGCCAGGATCCAGGCGCCGGCGGCAGCCGCCGCGTCGACGATGGCTCGGCGCGATGCGTCCGACAGCACGCCGCCCGTAGGATTGCCCGGGTTGGTGACGACCACCAGGTCGGCCCCGCTGATGGCATCGCGCACCTCGGCCGGGTCCGGCTGCCAACCGTGTTCCTCTGTCGCCCAGAACTCCCGCACCGTGGCCCCGAAGTTCTGCGCCAGGTGGTGCGTCTGCATGTAGGTCGGCATGTAGATGGCCACCGTTCCGCCCGGCGGCAGCAGCTCCCACAGCGTCACGAAGTTGGCCTCCGCACTGCCGTTGGTCACGACCACGTTGGCGTCGTCCGCGCCGTGGTACAGCGCCGCGATGTGCGAACGCAACGGGTCGGAGCCGTTGGACTGCCCGTAGCCGAGCAGCGTCGCCAGGACGTCGTCGTCCTCGAACGACGCCAACTCGTTCAGCGTCAACGGGTGCACGCCGCTTTCCGAAAGGTTGTACGCCACCCGGTTCTCGTACGTGGACTGCCACCGCTCCATGGCGAACGGCACGAACGTGCGCATGCTCGTCTCCTCGTCGGGTCGATGGTGTAAAGGCTGGCGGAAATGTATCGGGTCGCGGTTTCCTTTTCGAGTTCGAACTCGAATTCGAGTTAGAATTCGAGGGGGTGAGGTCCAGGCCCCCTCCGCGTTGCCCGCCCCGCCGACGCAACCGGGTGCGTCGCAGAGGCACTACGGGTTTCCCGCACCCCGCCGGAAACGCTGACCCCGAACCGGAAGGCGGCCCTGCGCCGGACACCGGCCGCGCCCGCGCCCGCTATCGCTGTACCCGCACAATTCGGCCGGGGCCAGCGCCCCCGAGACGTCCCGCGCCCGATCCCCTCGAATTCGAATTCGAACTCGAACTCGAATTCGACAAAGCCCCGCGGCCATGGTACGATTCCGGCATCTTCCATCCCCACCACGCACCACATCGGAAGAAAGTGAACGAAGCTATGACCATGAAGGTGAAACTGCCCGATGATGTCGCCCACGAGGAAGGCGGCAAGATCGTGTTCCTGGTGATGGACGGGCTCGGCGGGTTGCCGGATCCGCGCACGGGTCGGACGGAGCTGGAGGCCGCCAGCACGCCCAACCTGGACACGCTGGCGAAGCGTGCCGCGCTGGGCCTGCACCGCCCAACGGTCCCGGGCATCGCGCCGGGCAGTGGGCCCGGGCACCTGGCGTTGTTCGGCTACGACCCGGTGGAATGGAATATCGGGCGCGGTGTGCTGAGCGCCCTGGGCGTGGACTTCGACCTCCAGCACGGTGACGTGGCCGCGCGCCTGAACTTCGCGACGCTGGACGGTGACGGGAACATCGTCGACCGGCGCGCCGGACGGCCGCCGGACGAGGAGAACCGCCGCCTCGTGGCGAAGATCCGGGAGACCGTCTCCGAGGTGGACGGCGTGCAGGTGTTCTTCGAATCGGAGAAGGAGCACCGCGTGGTGCTCGTGCTGCGCGGCGACGGCCTGTCCGCTGACCTGTCGGACACCGACCCGCAGGAGACGGGCGTGCCGCCGCTGCCCGTGGAGCCCCTCAACGATGCGGCCCGCGACAGCGCGGACCTGGTGGCACGGGTGCTGGATCAGGCCGTGGCGGCCATCGCCGACGAGCCGAAGGCGAACGGTCTGCTCGCCCGCGGCTTTGCGGCGTTCGAACGCTACCCGAGCATCCAGGAGCGCTTCAAGCTGAAGCCGCTGTGCATTGCGCGCTATCCCATGTACCGCGGTGTCGCGCGCCTGCTGGGCATGGACATCCACCCGGTCCCCGACACCGACCCAGACAGCATCACGGCGCTGGAGCGCAAGCTGGGCGAATACGATTTCGTGTTCGTGCACTTCAAGTACATGGACTCGCGGGGCGAGGACGGCGACCATGAAGCGAAGCAGCACGCCATCGAGGCGGTGGACGCGCTGATCCCGCGGGTCGAGGCCCTGAACCCGGATGTGCTGGTCGTGACGGGCGACCACTCTACGCCGGCCACGTACCGCGCCCATTCCTGGCACCCCGTGCCCGTTCTGATCGCATCGAAGTGGTGCCGTACGACGCCGGTGGAAGGGTTCGGCGAACGGGAATGCCTGAAGGGCGAGCTGGGCATCGTCGAGGGGAAGCACCTGATGGCCCTGGCGCTGGCCCACGCGGGCCGGCTCGCGAAATTCGGAGCTTGATGTCGACATGAACGACGTCGAACAGATCCTCGAACAGGCGCTGCAGCTGGGCGAGGACGGGCGCTGGGAGGACATGGCGCAGCTCCTGAACGATGCCCTGTCGGATGCCCCCGACGACCCGTACCTGCTGTGCTGGCTCGGCGTCGCCGAGCGGGAGCTGGGCAACGATGGCGCCGCGTACGACCGCTTTCGCCGCTGCATCATGGCGAACCCCGTGGATCCGCATCTGCTGGCCATCGCCGGCGCCGGCCTGGCGGCCTTCGATGACCCCGACGCGGAAACGGCGCTCAGGGCGGCGGCGCTGTCCGGACCCGATCTGCCCTTGGCACGGCTCCAGTACGGCGCCTACCTTGCCCGGGAGGGCATGTACGACGAAGCACTGGAGCACCTGCGCGCCGCCGTCGAGCTGGCGCCGGACGACCCTGCCATGCATGCCGAGCTGGGTGCGGCCCACGCCATGAAGGGCGACCTGGACGCCGCCGCGACGTTCCTGGAATCCGCCCTGGATCTGGCGCCGGACGACTCGTGGACCCGTGTCATCCTGGGGCTCGTGCTCAATGAGCTGGAGCGACCTGAAGAGGCTGCCGAGGCCCTGGTGCGCGCGGCGCAGGAACGGAGCGACGACGCCGAGGCGCTCGTGCTCGGCGCCCTGGCCGCGGCGGCCAGGTCCTGGGACGATGCGGCGGAGGAGCTGCTGGCGAAGGCGGAGTATCCGGCGGAGGGTGCCGACGTGCGGCGGATCGAGGAAGCGGAATCGGCGTTGCGCGCCGGTTCCGACGAAGCGGCCCGATTCCTGCGCACGGTGATCGGCCCGTCGGCGCTCAGGGAGCGCCTCGCGACTCCGCTGTAGCGACGACGCCAGCGGGCTATTGCAGGAGCGGGACGTGCCGCCTACCTTGCCAGCGGCCGCTTTGCCTCGGTTGGCTACGCCACGGAGCAGGTGCTCCCGCCTCCGTGATCCTCACTGTACACCGACTCAATTGTGATCGAGATACCGTTCCGACGACACGCGCTGGACAACGGGCTGCGCGTGATTCTGTCCCCCGACACCGGCGCGCCGGTGGTGGCCGTGAACCTGTGGTACGGCGTCGGGTCCCGCGACGAGCGACCCGGCCGCACCGGCTTCGCCCATCTCTTCGAGCACATGATGTTCCAGGGCTCCGAGCATGTGCCGGAGAGCATGCACTTCGCTCTCATCGAGCAGGCGGGCGGCTCGCTCAACGGCTCCACGTGGCTGGACCGCACCAATTATTTCGAGACGGTGCCGTCGCACCACCTGGAACGCGCCCTCTGGCTGGAAGCCGACCGCATGGGCTGGCTGCTGCCCGCCATGACCCAGGAGAAGCTGGACAATCAGCGCGACGTGGTGAAGAACGAGCGACGCTGGCGCGTGGACAACCAGCCGTACGGCGATTGGGACGAGCGTCTGCAGACGATGGTCTATCCGCCGGACCACCCGTACCACCACTCGGTCATCGGCTCCATGGAGGACCTGGACGCCGCCACGCTGGAAGACGTCGAGCAGTTCTTCCGGACTTACTACGCGCCCAACAACGCCGTGCTGACCGTGTGCGGCGATTTCGAAGAAGACCGGGCGCTCGAGCTCATCGACCGGCATTTCGGCGGCATCCCGGCGGGGCCTGAAGTCCCCTCCATTCCGGGCCGTACGGAGATCCCCACGGTCCAGGAATCGGCCAGCTCGGACACGGTGGAGCAGGACATCTCGCTGCCGCGGCTGTACCTGGCCTATCGCACGCCGCCGTACGGCAGGGACGGTTATTACCCGGCCATGGTCGCGTCCTACATCCTGGGCTGGGGCAAGGCCTCGGTGCTCTACCGCCTGCTGGTGCGGGAGCAGCGCGTGGCGCAGGATGTCGTGGCGTTCCAGTTCCCCATCGTCGTCGGAGCCAGCATGCTCACCGTCTGGACGACGGGCATGCCCGGAGTGGCGCCGGAACAGCTAGAAACGGCCACCCGGGCCGCCGTGCGCACCATGCGTGACGTGACTGATGAGGACGTGCAGCGAGCCATTCACCTCCTCGAGTCGCGCCAGCTCATGGACCTGCAGCGCGTCGACGAACGCGCCGACATGCTCTCCATGTTCACCATGCTGTTCGACGAGCCGGGCAGGATCAACGCCGAGCTGGACCGGATCCGGGCCGTGGGCCTGGACGACATACGCGCCTTCGTGGAGCGGCACCTCGCCGACGACGCGGCTGCACGACTGCTCTACGTGCCCGCAGCCGGGGAGGCAGCATGAGCACGCAACACGCGCCCACGCCGCCCGAGCCGGGGCCGGTTCGCGCGTTCGATTTCCCCATCATCCACGACGATCGGCTCAACAGCGCCGGCTTGCGCGTGCTTTCGGCGGCCCAAGGTGATCTGCCGCTGGTGACGGCTCACCTCGTGCTCGATGCCGGCGCGGCGGCGGAGTCCCCGGAGCTGGAAGGCATCGCACGCCTGACCGCCGACGCCATGGACGCCGGCACGAGGGACCGGAACGCCGATGAGCTCGCCTGGGCTCTCGAACGGCTGGGCGTCGAGCTGGACACCGGTACCGGCTGGGATGCGGGTCATATCGCCCTCACGGTGCCATCCGATCGCCTCGAGCCCGCCCTCGCCCTGTTCGCCGAAATCGTGCGTCGACCCGCGTTCCCCGCCGACCAGGTGGATCGGCTCCGCGACGAGCAGATGGCCGGTATCCTGCAGCGCCGCAAGGAGCCGCGCGCCCTGGGCGACGACATGGCGGTCCGCTACATCTTTGCCGACGGCGTGCCCTACGGCCGGCCGGTCATCGGGCGCGAGGCCACCGTGCGGGGCCTGACGGCCGAGAACGTCGCCGACTTCTACAAGGCACGCTACCGGCCCGGCTCCTCCGCCATCGTCTTCACCGGCGACATCACGGCGAAACGCGCCGCGGACCTCGCACGCACCCATTTCGGCGACTGGGAAACGGGTTCGGCGCCGGCCGCAAGCCTCCGCGTCGAGCCGCGCGTGGAAGCTACCACCGTCTTCGTCGTGGACCGGCCCGGGTCGGTCCAGTCGGAAATCCGCATCGGCGATGTGGGCGTCGAACGGGCTCATCCCGACTACTTCCCGCTCATCGTCTTCAACACGATCCTCGGCGGCGCGTTCACCAGCCGCCTCAACATGAACCTCCGCGAACGCCACGGGTTCACCTACGGCATCAACAGCAGCTTCGCTTTCCGGCGCCAGCCAGGGCCGTTCAGTGTGAGCGCCGCCGTCGCCACCGACGTGACCGCCCGCGCCGTCGAGGAGGCCCTGTCCGAGATGCGCTGCATCCACGACGTCGGAGTGACCGCCCAGGAGCTCGACGCCGCCCGGGATTACCTCCGCGGCATTCTGCCTCTGACCCTTCAGACCACCGGCCAGCTCGCCGGCCGCATCGCCGAGATCGCCGTCTTCGACCTGCCCCTCGACTACTTCGAGCAGTATCGCCAGCGCGTCGCGGACGTTACCGCGGAAAATGTCGGCCGGGTCGCGCGCGATCGCCTCCGCCTCGACCGCCTCGCCATCGTCGTCGTGGGCGATGCCGACCAGATCACCGGACCACTCCAGGATCTGGGCATCGGACCCGTCCAGGTCGTGGACGCCGACGCCGCATGAACGCAGAGCCGGGGCCCGACAAACAGCCCCTCATCGACGCTCGTCGCGCCGCGCAAGTCGGCGCCGACAAGCCCCGCCAGATTGACACCCGGGCCGTCCACAGCGGCCGCGTCGTCGACCTGGCCATCGACACCGTTCGCTTCCCCGACGGCTCCGTCGGCGAGCTCGAGCTTATCCGCCACTCCGGGGCCGCCGCCGTGCTGCCTATCCTCGACGACGGCGACGACCCGCAGATCCTCCTCATCCGCCAGTTCCGCTACGCCGCCGGCGGCGACATCCTCGAGGTGCCCGCCGGCAGGCCCGAGCCGGGCGAGGACTGGATCACCTGCGCCCGCCGCGAGCTCGAAGAGGAAGTCGGGCTGCAGCCCGGACGCCTCGTGCCGTTGTCCACCATCTATACCACGCCCGGCTTCACCGACGAGCGCATTCACCTCTTCCTCGCCCTCGACAACCGACCCGGCCAGGTCAACCGCGACCCCGACGAGTTCCTCCAGCTCCTGCCCCTGCCCCTCTCCCAGGCACTCCGACACATCCGCGAAGGCCTCATCGTCGATGCCAAATCCATCGCCACCCTTTTCTTGGCGTCAGCCTGGCTCGCGGCGCCCGGTGAGCTCGCCGGGTAAGGTGCCGTCCGGCTCGCCGGGACAGTGACAGGGAGACTGGCGGGGCTGGCGCATTGGGGCCTGGACGGTTCCTGGCGGAGGTGATCGTCCTGAGCATGGACGGTGACAGGGAGACTCGCGGGGCTGGCGCCGTCGGGCCGGGACGGGGTTTTGGTGGGGTTGGTTCCTGGAGCTTGGACGGTGGAGGGGGGAGTGGGAGAGGGGGCGAGCAGGCACTGCGGTGTCTGGGAGGTCCGCAATCCACACTTCACGGGCGTCTGCCGGCGCTCCCGGTCTGCACTTTCCCATTCTGCCCATCTCCCCGTCTCCCCGTCTCCCCGTCTCCCAGTCTCGTATCTCCCAGTCTCGTATCTCCCAGTCTCGCATCTCCCAGTCTCGCATCTCCCAGTCTCCCAGTCTCCCAGTCTCGTATCTCCCAGTCTCCCCATCTCCCTGGCGGCGGCGGTGGGGGAACCGTCCAGGCTCGTTGAACGGTATCTCACCGGACACGGTGCGGGACGCTCCGAACCGAACCGGGCAGGTGGTAGGGGTCTCCCCTCGGGGTGGTGGTGCGGCAAGGGGAACTGTCCTCTTCTGGTGCGCCATGTGTCCACCGTAGAGGACATGTTCCGCGCTGCGCGGCGGCGCGTCCTCCGGACGTAATACATTATCGCACAACATCTTACAACAGTATTTGTGGCGTCATGGCTCGGGGCACGGAGTGTGCCCTGTGAAAGTGTGGAGGCCGCGGGTCTTGGATCCGTGGGAAGTGGGTCATGCACCAGGAGGCCACGATGCTCGAACTGGTCCGGACGGAAGCGGCGCCGCGACGCGGTGCAGCGCTGCGCTCGCTGGATGACAGTGGGCTGGTGGCGGCGTTCCTCGCGGGTGAGGAGAGGGCGTTCACGGAGCTGGCGGACCGTTACCATCTGCGGCTCTTGAACTTTCTGCATCGAATGATCGGGGATCGTGACCGGGCGGAGGATCTGGTCCAGGAGACGCTGGTGCGGGTGTACAGGCACCTGGAGCGATTCGACCAGTCGCGGAAATTCTCGACGTGGGTGTATACGATCGCGGGGAACCTGGCGAAGAACGAGTTGCGGAACCGTTCGCGGAGCCCGCTGGTGCTGTTCCAGGCGATCAAGGATCGCTGGAACGACGATCATCGGCCCCTGGAATGGGAGGACAATCATTATCGGCCGGACGACCTGTTCCGGAAGCGGCATCTGCGGGAGCAGGTGGAGGCGGCGGTGGCGCGGCTGCCGGAGCATCATCGGGTGGTGTTCGTGCTGCGGGAGTTGGAAGGCCGGTCGTATGAGGAGATCGCCGAGATCACGGGCGTGAACCTGGGCACGGTGAAGAGCCGGCTGAACCGGGCACGGAACCGCTTTGCGGAGCTGATCGCGCCCATGCTGGATTGATTGTGCCCACGCCGGTTTGAGAGGGGTGTGGTGGTGGGGAAGTGGCCCGGTCGTTTTGCGAGGACGGCCGGGCCGCTGTGCGTTCGGGAACATCGGGGCGGCCGGGCCAGTACCAAGTTCCAGACGGCAGTTCCGTGGTCCTGAACCGAGGTGGAAGGAAGTGTCTGAGGTCACCTGCCGGACGTTCCTGGAGCAGTACTCGGATTTGGTCGATGACCTGTTGCCGCCGGCGGAGGTTTTGGCCTTGGGGCGGCACCTGGCGTCGTGCGGGTCGTGCGGGCGCTACGATCGACTCCTGCGGCGCGGCGTGCAAGTGTTGCGGGACAACGCGCCGTCGCCTTCGTCGGATTTCCATGCACGTTTGCGGGAACGGCTGGCTCGTGAGGGCGCGCTGGCCCGACGTGTGTCCGCGTCGTATCCTCCCTATGTTGGTGACTGGTCCGCATAACGCCGGCGCACCGGTCGGGCCGTAACGCAAACGAATCCCTGACGACTCCTGAAGGGCAATGCCCGAGGTCAGCTCTGAAAGCCTGCAACGCGCCCTCCGAGAGGGGGAGCGTGGTGGGGTGTTCTTCCTTCACGGCGACGAAGACTACCTGAAGGAGGAGCTGGTTGCCGCGCTCGTTGCGGCGCATCTGGCGCCGGGGGAGCGGGACTTCAACCTGGACGAGCTGCGGGGTACGGAGGTGACGGCCGAGACCCTGGCCTCCATCCTGCAAACGCCTCCCATGATGGCCGAATGGCGCGTGGTGGTGGTGCGGGATGCCCAGGGCCTGGCGGGCAGTCCGACGGCGCGGGGCATCGTGGAGGCGGCGTTGGAGCGACCGGTGCCCGGCCTGACGCTGGTTTTGACGGCCCAGATTCCGGATGGGAGCCGGGCGAAGTTCTATACGGCCCTGAAGAAGGGGGCCGTGTCGATCACGCTGGCACCGTTGTCGGAGAACGATGTGCCCGGTTGGCTCATGGCACGGGCCGAGGCGGACGGCTTGACGCTGGACGCCGACGCGGCGCAGGCCATGGCCGCGGCCGTGGGCTCCAACCTGGGTGTGCTGGCGAGCGAGCTGGCGAAGTTGCGGGAGTACGTCGGCGACCGGGCCACAATCGAGCGCACGGATGTGGAGCGTGTGGTGGGTGCCATCCCCCGGGTGAATCGTTGGCAGTGGCTGGACGGCGTGGCGGAAGGGCGATTCAACGAAGCGCGCCGCGACCTGGATGCGGTGCTGGCGGCCGGGGACAGCGGCGTGGGCCTTGTGCTGGCCCTCGGTGCCCACTTCCTGCGTATGGCGCTGTTCCTCGCTGGTGGCGAAGCCGCGCTCCAGGCCGAGTTGCCGCCGCGTCAGCGCTGGCTGGCACGCAAGCTCGCCCGCCAGGCGCGGCGCTGGACACCCGCCGCGCTGGCCGCGGCACTGGACGATCTGCTGCGCGCCGACCGGTTGCTGAAGTCGGCGCCTCTAGGGGATTATCAGATCATGGACGAGCTGCTGTTGCGTTTACGATACCGGGCGTCACGAGGGGAGGCGGCGTGATGCGACGTCTGAGCCTGCCTTGTCTGGCATGCGTCGTCCTGGCCGTCGTGCCGGTGGCCGGCGCGGCCCAGACGCCGTCGCTCGACCAGGTGGAGCAGTTGATGCAGAGCGGCCAGTACCAGCAGGCCCGCCAGGCGATCGCGCAGTGGTGGAACGCAACGCCCGACCCGGGGCCCCGTGACGCCGCACGCGCCCATCTGCTCCGGGGCCGCCTCGCGGTGGATCCCGACTCCGCAGAGACCGATTACCTCGCCATTGCCCTCGGCTTTCCCACACAGCCCCAGGCCGCCGAAGCGCTCCTCCGCCTCGGGCAGCTACTGGTCAACAAGGGCGAGCTCCAGCGAGCCCAGGGGTACCTGCAGCGCCTCGCGGCAGATTACCCGGGCAGCGATCTCCGCGGGCCCGGCCTGCTGTGGCTCGCTCGCGCCTACGACATCGGCGGGCACCGCCCCCAGGCCTGCAACGCCGCGCGACTGGGACTCCGGGACAGCGGCACCAACCCCGACCTCGCCTCCCTGCTGCACGTGGAAGAGGCGTCGTCCTGTCAGCTCACCAGCGACTCCGCCGCCAAACCCGCCAAGGCCCGGTCACAGCCCGCACCGGCACGGCGACCGGCCCAACGCCCCAGCCCTGCACCCGCAACCCCCAGCCGCGGGCCGTACGCCGTCCAGGTGGGCGCATTCCGACTGAAACACGGCGCCGAGGCCCTCGCCGCGAAACTGACGAAGGCCGGCCACACAGCGCGGCTCGTCCTCGTCCCGAACAGTGATCTGCTCCGCGTTCGGGTCGGCCGGTTCACCACCTCTCAGGACGCCGAAGACCTGGTGCGCCGCCTCAAGGCCGAGGGATTTCCCGCAGTCGTCGTGGGCGACGCCGACCACGAGCACGAACCCTGAACGGCGACCGGCGGCTCCCATGACGCCCCTCAAGGTCCTGCTCGCCGACGACGAGCCCCTCAGCTCCATGGCCCTGCGTTCACAGCTTGAAGCGCTCGGCCACGATGTCGTCGTGCACGCCCGCAACGGACTCGATGCCGTCGACTTCGCACGCTGCTTCCTCCTCGACCTGGCCGTCGTCGATTACCGCATGCCCGACCTCAGCGGCTTCGATGCCGCCGCCCGTATCTTCCACGACCGACCCACGGCCATCGTCGTGGTAAGCGGACATCCCGAACACGATGTCACGTACAATGAGCGGCCGCCGGCATACTACTACCTGCTCAAGCCCGCCGATCTCGCCGCGCTCGAGCACGCCATCGACCGTGCCCTCGCCGCCTTCCAGGATTGGCTGCGCAACGCCGACCCCGAAGACGTCCGCCGCAAGGACGACGAGGCTCGCATCATCCACGAGGCCCGTCGAAACCTCGCACGCGACACGAGCCCCCGCGACGCCTGCCGCGCCCTCGTCGCACGCAGCCGGCAAAGCGGACGCGACCTCCTCGCCACCGCTCGCGCCATCCTCGACGGCAGACAGTGACACGCTCCTCGGCCCCGCACCCCCCTTCGCCCTTGTTCCCGCCTGTTCCGTTCCCTAACGTTCCGCCAATGAACGCGCCCCCACGCTCCCCCAGACAGCAGTACCTCGACTGGGTCGAAGAACAGATCGAGGAGCACAAAGCTGCGCTCACTCGCGACGAACTGCTCTCCCTCGCCGACGATGCCGTCCGCCAACTCTTCGACGACAGCGACGGCCAGTACCCCCTCACCGAGATCCTTCTCAAGGACGCCGTCGACGCGCTCATCTTCAAGCACCTTGGCCTTCCCAGCTTCCGCCAGTGGCGGCGTTCGTATCACATTGACACACCCGACCGTCCCCAGAAGGGGACAGACGCCGACGACAGCGGGGCGCGGATGGCGTCGTAACTGATTGAATCAAAACAACTTGAACGTATCAGCGGCGACTTTGGTACGGCTCGTGCCTTAGAACGAATGGGGAAGTGTGTGTGTCGACCGGGTACGGAGCCGAACAATGACGTACGAAGACGAGCAGAAAACGCCCGGGAAGCCGGAGCCCAAGGGCATCGTGATACGTGATGGTGGGGAAGCGCCGTCGAAGCCCGTGATCGCGGCGTTCATCTGGGGTGGCAAGGTCCGCCCTGTCCCGACGCTGCCGTTCGGGCGCTGGAAGGTATCCACGGTGGCGTAGCGTCACCCCTGCGGCTTCTCAAAAAAACCCGCGGACTGAACGGTCCGCGGGTTCGTTTCTTTCACGCCTTCGTGCCCTTCGTGTCTTCGTGTGACCCGCTCTCCATACCCTTCGTATCTTCGTGTGCCCTGGCCTCCGTACCCTTCGTGTGCTCAGTCGTGGGGCAGTGAGAGCACCCGGTGCTGGCCGGCGCGGACGACGTCGAGGGACACGGGCCGTGTACCGAAGGCGACGACGCGGCGCAGATCGGCGATGCTGGTGATGGCTTGGTCGCCGGCGCGGGTGATCACGTCGCCGGGGCGCAGGCCGGCGTGGGCGGCGGGTGTGCCGGGTGCGACCTGGATTACCAGCAGGCCCTGGCGCGCGCCGCGGAAGTAGCGTGCCAGATCCTGGTTCAGCGGTGTGAACTCGGCGCCGGCGACGGCGCGGCTGCCGACGCCCAGGTCCTTGGGCGACACGAAGGGGATGGAGGTGGAGCCGGCGACGACGAGGGCACCGCCACCGGGAGACATGCGCACGATGTAGTTGCGGGTGACCGTGTCGACGAAGATGGAGTCGGCCGTGACGCGGGCTCGCAGGACGTGACGGGCGATCTCCTGGCGCAGGCTGTCGACTCGGGCCGCCGAGATGCGCACCTGTATGCCGGCGGCTGACATGAAGGCGCTGGTCGCGTCGCCGCTGCACACGATGACGGAGTCGTGGCCGGTCCGGAACACGCGGGACGGTTGGGGTCCGAACACGAAGGCGTTGGGTGCCTCGTCCATGCGTGTCGTCACCAAGGGCAGGCCGCTAGGGCGCTGGCCCGCGATCGCCCGGAACTCGCGTTCCTGGTCGTCGCGAAGGATAGCCAGGTGGACGGTGTCGCCCGGCTCGAGCCGGTGGGCCATCCAGGCCAGGCCTTCGTCCATGGCGCGGCGGCCGTTGACCCGCAGCAGCAGGTCGCCCTCGCGCAGGCCCGCGCGCTCGGCGGGTGCGCCCTTCATCACGCCGGTCACCATGACGGCCGGCCGGCAGTGCCCGCCTTCCAGCGTCCACGTGGGTTCGAGCGTGATGCCGAGCCAGCCCGCGGGGGTAACGCTCTGCCACTGCTGCGCGGTCACCGGCGCCGCCAGCGCCAGGAACAGGGTCAGGAGGACTGCGGTCTTCGACGTGCGCATGGTTCCGTCCATCAGAATACCGGCGTGCGCTGGTTCTGCGAGACCTGTCGGGCCATGGCGTCTCGCTGGGCGAGGGCCGTCAGCAGGTACCCGTTGATCACGGGATCGGCGGGCGCCCGATCCAGCGCGGCCTGTGATGTGAGCACGATGTTGTCCAGTGCCGCCAGTCGCACGGCCGGGTCGCCGGCCGTCGGCTGGTCGGTCAGCTCTGCGTAATTGGACAGCGCCGACAGGTAGGCTTCCTGTGCAGCCTGCAGCGCCTGGTCGGCCTGCTGCACCGTGTGCGGCTTCGCCGTTTGCGCCGCCATCTTGCCCCCGCTGCCGGTACCCGCCAGCGCGGCAGGGTTCTGGCCGCCCGAAGGCGCGGCGGTCCCGCGCATCGCGAAGCCCGTGGCCCCGCCGGCCAGGAACAGGACGACGGCCGCCGCCGCGCGTGTCCAGGCCGGAGGAAGGGACCGGTGCCCGCTGTTCCGGATGAGGCCTTCCGCCCGCAGGCGGGTCTCGAGGGTGTCCCATGCGTCCACGGTGGGCTGTATGGCCGGCAGGTTCGCCAGGTCCTCGCGCTGATCGCGGAGCGCCTCCAGCTCCCTGCGGCAGCGGTCGCATTGCTCCAGGTGGGCCGATTCGTCACGAGTCGGCGCCTCGTCCACCAGGCGCGCCAGTGCTTCCATTGTCAGATGCATACTTCACCTCCGCGCATCATGTCGGGCGTTGGCCGCAGCAGTTCGCGCATTTTGGCTCGCGCTTTGAACAGTTGGCTCTTGGATGTGCCTTCTGCCACGCCCAGCATGTCGCCGATCTCCTCGTGCGTGTAGCCTTCCACGTCGTGCAGCACCAGGACCTGCCGCATGCCCTCGGGCAGCACCTGCAGCGCCCGCTCCAGCCGCATCCGAAGGATGGGCCGGTCAGAGCGCGGTGCCGCGGCGAGGTTCTCCGTCAACGGCGCCTCGCGGGTCGTATGCCGCTTCTGCTGACGCCGTCCCTGAAGGGCGCTGTTCACGGCCACCCGGTGCAGCCAGGTGGAGAACGCCGAATCGCCGCGGAACCCTGGCAGCGCACGGAACACGCGCACCCAGGCTTCCTGCGCCCAGTCGTCGGCAAGGCCGTCGTCGCCGGCGAGGCGGCGCACCACGGCGTAGACCCTCGGCGCGTACCGGTTGTACAGCGCCCGGCACGCCTGGGACTCCCCGCGCTTCGCCCGTTCAATGAGGTCGGTCTCGCTCATGCCATCCATTGTCCACTTCGTCTGATGCAACGGGATGCATCGACGGTTGCCTACATGGATGATGGCGCGGGAACACCTGCGGGATCAATGTCTGGCGCGGAATGCCTCGCGCGCGCCCAGGCGCCAGGGTAGCATCGACGGGGTAGCGGGGTATCTTCCAAGTTGTAGGGCCATCGGCATTGTGACGACACGAGGCGACATGTCTACGATCACAGAGGCAGGCGTCGAACGCCTGGAATGCACATATTGTGGGAAGACGTATGCGGACACGGAACAGCAGATGCGGCTGTCTCCGTGCTGTGAGAAGCCCCTGTACGCGCGTTACGACCTGGACCGCATCGCGGCGGACTTCCAGCCCGAACGACTGGCGGGCCGCGCGCCCACGATGTGGCGGTACGCCGAGGTGCTGCCCGTGCACGATCCTGCGTTCCGCCTTTCGCTGGGCGAGGGCTTCACGCCCATGCTGGACGCTCCGCGACTGGCGGCGGCGCTGGGTGTCCGCAAAGTCTGGGTCAAAGACGAGGGCCAGAACCCGACGGGCAGTTTCAAGGCCCGCGGACTGGGCATGGCGGTGGCACGCTCGGCGGAACAGGGCGTGAAGGAGTTGTGCATCCCGTCGGCGGGCAACGCGGGCTCCGCCGCGGCGGCGTACGCAGCGGCCGCGGATCTGCCGGTGCACATCGCGGTGCCGGAGGACACGCCGCGGCCCATCGTGCAGGAGATCCGTGCGCTGGGCGCCGACCTGCAGCTGGTGAAGGGCCTGATCACGGATGCCGGCGCGGTGATCGCGGAGGGCGCGCGCGAGCATGGCTGGTTCGACCTGTCCACGCTGAAGGAGCCCTACCGCGTCGAGGGCAAGAAGACGATGGGGTACGAGGTCTTCGAACAGCTTGGCAATCGGCTGCCCGATGTGATCGTGTATCCTACGGGTGGTGGCACGGGCATGGTGGGCATGTGGAAGGCGTTCGACGAGATGGAGCGCATGGGGTGGATCGGATCTGAGCGGCCGCGCATGGTGTCCGTGCAGGGCACCGGCTGCGCGCCCATCGTCCGGGCGTGGCAGGAGGGCGCGAAGCACGCCACACCCTGGGAAAACGCCCACACGGTGGCGGCGGGCCTCAAGGTCCCGCGCGCCATCGGGGACTTCCTCATCCTGCGCGCCATCCGCGAATCGGGCGGCGCTGCCGTGGCCGTGGCCGACGACGCCATGGTGGCAGCCGTCGCTTTGCTGGGCCGCACGACCGGCGTGTTCGCGTCGCCGGAGGGTGGTGCCACCGCGGCGGCCATCGCGCCCCTGCTGGAATCGGGGCACGTGCAACCGGAGGATGAGGTGGTGCTCTTCAACACGGGCAGCGGCTTGAAGTACACGGACTGAGACGGTCTGCAGGTGAGGTGCAAATGTCCCCAAGGCGGCAAGGACGACGGCTGACGGCCCTGCGGCTCGCCATTGGGCTGGCGACGCTGCTGGTCGTGGCTGTCGCCGTGATGCCGGGCTCCACGCGGTCCGGCGCGCTGCAGCTGGTCGCGCTGGACCCCGGCGGCCAGTTCCGGGACACCATCCATGTCCGGAGCCAGGACCTGGACACCACGGGCGACGTCCTCGCCCGGGTGCCGCTCGTCCTCGCCGTTCGCAACGTGGGCGGCTCCGCCGTCAAGCCCGATACGCTGGAGATCAACCTGCCGGCACGGGACCGCCTGGTGACGTCCGAGGGCCGGGTCCTGGCGGGCAGCACGCTCGCAGGCAGTCCGCTGACGCGCTACGTGCTGGACCCCGTCTTCCCGAGCATCGAGCCCGGACGTCTGCCGACCCTGTTGCCGGGCAGCGACACGCTCTGGGTCGAGCTCGTCGTGCCGTCCTATTACTGCGTGCTGCTCGCCGACTCGGTGCCGCAGTTCATCCCGGCGCCGGAGCCGGATCCTGCCACGCTGGCGCAGATCCGCATCTTTTACGCGTTCTATGGCAAGCACATGCCCGCTCGTCAGACGGGCATGTTGGAGCTACGTATCGACCCCCGCTCCTTGCGGCGGGATACGACGGCGCGATTGGCGGTCGTCGATCGGCGCCTGGAAGCGAATCTGCCGGATCCTGCGTCCCTGCGGCGAGTGGGCAGCCGGACGAGCAGGTGCGGCGAACCGGACGCGCCCGTGACCATCCGGTCCACGCTCTGGGAGACGCCGTCCGGCGGCCGCGTGTTCACGCTGGACTACGCGCACGTCACCCGGAAGCGGCTGTACGACCTCAACCGCGACAGCGTAATCGAGTGGGAGACGTCGAACACGGGTGCGGGCCGGTTCCAGAGGGTGCGCGCCGTGCACTTCCCCATCCCGGATTTCCTGATGCCCGCGACGACGCCTCCGAAAGCGGATTCGGCGGCGCCGCGCCCCCCGCCTCCCACGGCCCCGTGACCGATACAGCGAGCCGGTATGCGGCTTGCTCCCAAGATGATATTGCCTGCCTCGGGCGGGCGAATCACCGGTACGGGAGGATGGGGACCATGAACAAAAGGCAACGCGCGAAGATAGAGAAGCGACTCCTTCAGGATCGCACCAAGGTGTTGAAGGCATTGGCAAAATTCGATGATCGCTTTGCCGATGTGGAGCAGGACGGCGATCTGACCAATTACCCGCTGCACATGGCGGACGAGGGCACGGACACGATGGAGCAGGAGAAGGAGTTCCTGCTGGCCAGCAACGATGGCAGGCGGCTGTACCGCATCGACGAAGCCCTGCGTACGCTCTACAAGGAACCGAAGCGATTCGGACGGTGCGAGTTGTGCGGCGAAGAGATCGCGTTCGAGCGACTGGAGATCCTCCCGTGGACGACGGTGTGCGCGGAATGCCAGCGGGCGCTTGAAAGAGTTCCTGTCGGCGCCGGTGTGGCTGGACCCGGCGGCGACGAGGACGAAGCGGCGTGAGCTTGTGACGGGACTGACGCTCGCCGTGGCCGCCGCCCTGGCGGTCGTCGGGTATGTAATCAGTCGGCGTCGCCTGCAGGCGCGTCGCCGGGAAGCGTCGCTGGATGATGACGCGATCCGGCGCATCGAGGCCGGCGGCCGCGTGGATGTGGAGGAGCCGCTGGACCTGGACGAAGCGCGCGAGGAGGAGGAGCGCTTCTGGAACGAGGACTGGGACGAGCCGGAGCCCTGGTGAGATTGTGGGGATGCGATGGCCGAAGCTGCGGTGGAATACCAGCCCACGCCCAACCCGAACGCAGGCAAATTCGTAACGAACCGGCCGGTCGTGCCGGACGGTGGCTCGCGTTCGTACTTCGACCCGGCGGAGGCCCGTGACGATCCCGTTGCCCGGGCGCTCATGGGCCTCCCTGGCGTCCGCAGCATCTTCATGGTCGACGACTTCATCACCGTGACGAAGGCGCCAACGGCGGCCTGGGACGACCTGATTCCCGCGGTGCGCAAAGCCATCCGGGACACCCTGTGAGTCCGATGTGGCCCGACGGTGTGACGGGTCTGGATCACACGGCGGACGTGGGCATTGCGGTGCGGGCGCCCACGCTCGAAGAGCTGTTCCGGCGGGCTGCGGCGGGCATGGTGGCGCTGGTCGGCGGGGTCGAGGGCGCGGCCAATTCCGAATCACACGCGGTAGAGCTGGCGGCGCCGGACCGGGAGGCGTTGCTGGTGGCATGGCTGCGGGAGGTCCTGTTCCTGTTCCAGACCCGGGCGTTCCAGTACGTCGACGCGCATTTCGATGTCCTGTCCGACACGCGGCTGGTGGCACGCCTCGACGGCACCGCTGCCGAGCCGGTCATGGAGCTGAAGGGCGTCACGTACCATGCGTTGGCCGTTCGCCGGGAAGACGACGGCTGGCTCGCACGCGTCGTGTTCGACGTCTGAACGAGCCGGAGAGGGGGCGGCATGGAGGTTCGGCAGCTCGATGATTTCCGCTGGCTGATCCCGAAGCACGGCCGCATGAACGTGGACGGACTCGTGTACGCGAGCGCGGCCATGATGCAGGAGATCCGGGCCGACCAGGCGCTGCAGCAGGTGGCCAACGTCGCGGCGCTGCCGGGCATCGTGGGACGCTCCATAGGGATGCCCGACATCCACTGGGGCTACGGCTTCGCCATCGGCGGCGTGGCCGCGTTCGATCCCGAGCAGGGCGGCGTGGTAAGCCCCGGCGGCGTGGGCTACGACATCAACTGCGGTGTGCGACTGCTGCGTACGAAGCTGCACACCGCGGACGTCCGCTCCCGGTTGCGCACGCTCATGGACCGCCTGTACGAGCGCGTCCCGGCGGGCGTGGGCAAGGGCTATGAGCGGTTCCGGCTCGGCGACGCGGACGTGCGCCGGGTGCTGGAGCAGGGCGCGGCCTGGGTCGTGGCGCAGGGGTACGGCACCGAGGCGGACCTAGAGCACATCGAGGCCGGCGGCACGCTGGCCGGCGCCGATCCGGACCGCGTGAGCGGTCGGGCGGTGGAACGCGGCCGAAACCAGCTGGGCACGGTCGGCTCGGGCAACCATTTCATCGAGCTGGGCTGGGTGGACGAGGTATACGACGAAGCGGCGGCCCGGCGTTTCGGGCTGGAGCTCGACGGCGTCACCGTCTTCATCCACTCCGGCTCCCGCGGCCTGGGTTACCAGGTCTGCGACGACTATCTCCAGACCATGGTACAGGCCGCGGCCGCGCACGGCATCGATCTGCCGGACCGCCAGCTGGCGTGCGCCCCGCTGGGCTCCGACGAAGCGACGAGCTACATGGGTGCCATGGCGGCAGCGGCCAACTACGCCTTTGCCAACCGCCAGATGATGGCCCACCGTGTGCGGGAGGTCTTCCAGGACGTCTTCGGCACGCCCTGGCAGGACCTGGGCATCAGCCTCGTGTACGACGTGGCCCACAACATCGCGAAGTGGGAGCGGCACGAGGCGGACGGCCGCGAGCGGCGGCTGTGCGTGCACCGGAAGGGCGCCACGCGGGCCTTCCCGCCGGGCCATGCCGAGGTGCCGTCCGCGTACCGGGACCTGGGTCAGCCGGTGCTGATCCCGGGCGACATGGGCCGCTACTCCTATGTGCTCGTCGGCACGCCCGGCGCCTACCGTGAGACGTTCGGCTCGACGTGCCACGGCGCCGGCCGGCGCATGAGCCGGCGCCAGGCGAAGAAGGTGGCCCGGGGCCGCGACCTGCGCGTGGAGTTCGAGGAGCAGGGAATCCAGGTGCGGGCCTCGTCGTTCGGCACGGTGGCGGAGGAGATACCGGAGGCTTACAAGGACGTGGCCGGCGTGGTGGACGTGGTGGACCGGGCCGGCATTGGCCGGAAGGTCGCACGGCTCCGACCCGCCGGCGTACTCAAGGGATGAACGACATGGACGAAGCATACACCGCTGTTCGCCGTACACGCCGGCAGACCGTGCTGGACCGGCTGGAAGCGTCCGCGCTGGTTCTGCCCGCGGCGCCGCAGCTCCAGACCGGGGGCGACGGCGAGCTGCGCTACACGCCGGACGCCGATCTGTTCTACCTGACCGGCTACACCGAACCGGAGGCCGTCGCCGTGCTGTGCCCGGGGCACGAGGCGCCGTTCACGCTGTTCGTACGGCCGCGCAACCCGGCGGCGGAGCGCTGGACCGGCACGCGCGGCGGCGTCGAGGCGGCGGAACGGCTCGGCGCCGACGCCGCCTACCCGGTGGACGAGCTGGGAGAGCGCCTGTTCGCCATCACCCGGGACGCAGATCGCATTCTGCTGCGGGTGGGGACCGGGCGCGAAGACGTGGAGGACATCGTCCGGCGACTGCTGGTGCGAGGCCGCAACCGGCGCCGGCGGTGGGGCCGTGGACCCCACGTCCTCGCCGACGCCGGCGTCGTCCTGGACGACCTGCGGATGATCAAGGACGACGACGAGCGGGAACGCATGCGTGACGCCGCCCTCGTCACCGTGGAAGGCTTCCGCGAGGCACTGGGGCTCGTGGCGCCGGGCCGCGGTGAATGGGAGATCGAGGCGACCATCGACGCCGCATTCCGGCGCCGGCACGCCGACGGGCCCGCCTTCCCGACCATTGCCGCGGCCGGCGCCAACGCCACCGTGTTGCACTACATCGACAACGACGCCGTCCTGGAGGCCGGGGACCTCCTGCTGCTGGACGCCGGCGCCCGCGTCCAGGGCTACTGCGGCGACGTCACTCGCACCGTGCCAGTGGACGGCCGGCTCCGCGCCGAACAGCGGGAGGTGTACGACGCCGTGCTCGCCGCGCACCACGCCGCCGTTGACGCCGTGCGTCCGGAGGCCAGCATGAATGACGTGCACATGGCCGCTGTCCGTGTGCTGGCGGACGCCATGGTGCAGCTCCACCTGTTGGACGGGCCCGTGGACGTGCTGCTGGAGCAGTACCGGGAGGAAGAGGCGGCGCGGCGGGCGGGCGACGATCCCGAGCCCGGCGGCGAGCCGGGCATCTCCACGTTCTACCCCCATCGCACGGGTCACTGGCTGGGCCTGGAGGTCCACGACGTGGGCACGCAGGTCGTAGACGACGCGCCGCGTCCGCTGCGGCCCGGCATGGTGCTGACCGTGGAGCCCGGCCTGTACGTGCCCGCGGACGCCGATGCGCCTGCGGCACTGCGAGGGCTGGGCGTACGCATCGAAGACGACGTGCTCGTCACCGCCGACGGCCACGAGGTGCTCACGGCAGGATTGCCCGTGGAAGCCGACGAGCTGCCGGGCTTGCTGCCCGGTCCCGCCGCTTGAGTGCGCGGGTGCATGCGTTGCGCCGGCGCCACGGAATCCTTGTTCCACGTTCTGGCGGCCCTTAGCTTGGGTCCGTCCGCACGTTGGCAAGACCGCGAACGACCCGACCTGTAAGACCCTGCCGAGCCAGGACCTGCGTGATGACGATGCGAATGACGCGTGGCGGCTTCACGTTGATAGAACTGCTCATCGTGATCGTGATCGTGGCCATCCTCGCCGCGTTGGCCATTCCGGTGTATGCGCGTGCCCGTGCACGGGCGTACCGCGCCGCCATGGTTTCCGACCTGGGCAATCTCCAGAACCTGGAGGAGATCTACTACCACAATGGCTCGTACGCCTACAAGACCGCCGGCACCATTACGTATGCAGTCTCCGATGCGGATCTGAACATGCACGCATCCCGTGGCGTCACCATCGTGCTGGGCCCGCATCCCAACGGCTGGGCCGCCACCGCCGCCCACGCGGCGCTGCCGGGCCAGGAATGCTACGTGTTCTGGGGCGACGCCGGGACGGTGGGCCAGGCCACCATGGCGGGCAATATCGCGTGCAACAATTAGTGCCGCACGGCCCGGACACACCAGGAGCCCACCAGGTTGGCGGGCTCCTTTCGTTTGCACGCATGGAGGGCGGCCGCGCCGCCGCCCCGGACAGGTGACAATCCGCCCCAAGACCGCGGGGCGATCCGCCTCAGGCTTCCGGCAGCTTGATCCGGATGCCGTAGTGCCGGAAGACCCAATCCAGCATGCCGCGCCTGCCCTCGGGACAGTCGATGCAGTCGGCCGGCTCGATGCAGGGAACGCCGTCCGCCTGCGCCTGTCCGCACGGCGCTTCGCCAGGCTCCATGCGCAGCAGGATCTCCCGGAAGTCGAGCTCACGCGTTCGTGCGCCCATGGTTTCGCTCCAGACGGAGGTGGTGGGTCGAGGGTATAACGTGCACGTTGCGTGCCCGGTTTTTCGAATTCGCGTTCGAGTTCGAATTCGAATTCGAGGGGGGAGGGCCGGGAGCGTTCGGTGCTCCAGGCCCCGGCCGATGGAGGCAGATAGCCCGGCCCGGCGAGGAACGGCTTCCGAGCCGCAAGCGCGCCGCCGGAGTTGATCAAGGCTGAGCGTTGACGGCGCCGCGGCCCTGGTCACGCCGGTGCCGTTGATCCGGACGGTGCCGTTGATCGCGACGCCGGTCCGTGTGCAGGCGCCCGCCCGTCGGGCATGGGCGCCCGGGCCTGAAGCGCACCTGCCCCTCTCGTCGAACTCGAACTCGAATTCGAACTCGAACTCCGCAGGACCATTGACGCTCGCCCACCGTTCGACTAGCCTAGAACCATCGGCGGAAGCATTTGCGGACGCTTGGCACCGCCGGGTCGGACCGAGTTCGACCGAACCAAAGGTCTAAAGTGCCGGGACGGAGGAAGTCAGGTTCGTCGCATCGCCCCGCACCGATCACGGCCGCGGGGCGTTTTTGCATCCAGGGAAGCAGGCGGGGGCGGGGGCGCGGGCGGGGCACGGGTCGGGACACGGGCGCGGGCACGGGCACGGGAACGTTGAGGACCGGGATGACAGACAGGTCGAGCTACATGGACGCCCTTCGCGACCGCGTGCTGATCTACGACGGGGCGATGGGCACGAGCATCCAGGCGCTGGGTCTGGGGCCGGAGGACTTCGGCGGCCCGGCGCTGGAAGGCTGCAACGACCACCTGGTGCTGTCGCGGCCGGACGTCGTCGAAGGCATCCACAGGTCGTTCCTGGACGTGGGTGTGGACGTGATCGAGACGGACACGTTCCGGGCGAATCGGTTGACCCTGGGGGAATACGGGCTTCAGGATCGGGTCGTGGACCTGAATCGTGCCGCGGCGGCGCTGGCGCGGCGTGTGGCGGATGAGTACACAACGCCGGACCGGCCGCGCTTCGTGGCGGGCAGCATGGGCCCGAGCGGGTACCTGCCCAGTACGTCGGACCCGACGCTGGGCAACACGACATACGCGGAGCTGGCGGACGTGTTCGCCGAGCAGGCGCGGGGCCTCATCGAAGGCGGCGTGGATGTGCTGCTCATCGAGACGAGCCAGGACATGCTGGAGGTGAAGGCGGCCGTCGCGGGCATCCGTCGCGCGTTCGACGAGACGGGCATCACGCTACCCATCCAGGCGCAGGTCACGCTGGACACGTCGGGCCGCATGCTGCTGGGCACGGACATCGAGGCGGCCATGGTCGTGCTCGAGTCACTGCGTGTGGACGTCTTGGGGCTCAACTGCTCCACGGGGCCCGAGCACATGCGACAGCCGGTGCGCTGGCTGTGCGAGAACTCCCGGCTGCCCATCAGCGTGATCCCCAACGCCGGCATCCCGCACAACGAGGCCGGCCGCGCCGTCTACCCGCTCACGGCCCAGGCGCTGGCCGATGCACACGACGAGTTCGTGCACCAGTTCGGCGTCGGCGTCGTGGGCGGCTGTTGCGGCACGACGCCGGAGCACATGCGCCTCGTCGTGGAGCGTGTGGGCGGCGCCGCGCCGCTGCACCGCGATCCACCGAAGGTACCTCGCACCGCCAGCGCCATGACGGCGTACGACCTGGCGCAGATCCCGGCGCCCACGCTGCTGGGCGAGCGGGTGAACACCCAGGGCTCCCGCGCCGTGAAGCGGCTGCTGCTGGCCGACGACTACGAGGGCGTCGTCGAGGTGGGCCGTGGGCAGGTGGAAGGCGGCGCGCACCTGCTGGACGTGTGCGTCGCGCTCACCGAGCGGCAGGACGAAGCGGACCAGATGCGCACGCTGGTCAAACTGCTGGCCCAGAGCGTCGAGACGCCGCTGGTCATCGACAGTACGGAGGCCGACGTGGTGCGCGCGGCGCTGGAGCAGTACCCCGGCCGCGCCGTCATCAACTCCATCAACCTGGAGAACGGACGCCAGCGGGTCGACGCCGTAGTGCCGCTGGCCGTGGAGCACGGCGCCGCCGTCGTCGCCCTCACCATCGACGAGCAGGGCATGGCCCGCACCGCCGAGCGCAAGCTCGCGATCGCCCGGCGCATCCACGACATCGTGACCGCGGAGTACGGCCTGGAGCCCGGCGACCTCATCTTCGACGCCCTCACCTTCACGCTGGCCACGGGCGAAGAGGAGTACCGACGCTCCGCGCTGGAGACCATCGACGGCATCCGCCGTATCAAGGCCGAGCTGCCCGGCGTGTTCGCGAGCCTGGGCGTGTCCAACGTGTCGTTCGGGCTCCAGCCGCACGCCCGGGCGGTGCTCAACTCCGTGTTCCTGCACCACTGCGTCGAGGCCGGCCTGGACATGGCCATCGTCAACCCGGCCCACATCACGCCCTACGCCGAGATCGACCAGCAGCAGCGCGACCTGGCCGACGACCTCATCCTCGCCCGCCATGAGGACGCCCTGGAGCGGTTCATCGACTACTTCCAAGAACACGAAGCGCAGGAGGAAGAAGCCGCAGACCCGACGGCGGACATGACGCCGGACGAAGCCATCCACTGGAAAATTCTGCACCGCAAAAAGGAAGGTGTGGAAGACCTGGTGGATCGGGCGGTGCAGTCACGCGTGGCCGAGCTCCAATCGAATTCGAATTCGAACTCGAATTCGAAACAGCCCGACCCGACCAACGAAGCG
>JARRJS010000027.1:0-26241 GCA_037388885.1 Gemmatimonadota bacterium | reverse complement strand
CCTGCAATAAAGCCGTGCGCGCCGACCTTATGAAGACGCTGCACCTCGACTCCGACCGGTTCGTCATCGAGCCCGAGCTGACGGCCCGTCTCGCCCAGGCCGGTGCTCGCGTCTACGAGATCCCCGTCAGCTACCACGGCCGCACGTACGAGGAAGGCAAGAAGATCGGCTGGCGGGACGGCTTCGCCGCCCTCTGGTACATCGTGCGTTACAACTTCTTCGCACCCAAGGCCCGGCGATTCCGCCACGCCACGCCCCGCCCCGACGGGGGGACCCCTGCCGCCCTCCGCCCCAGCCCCATGGAGACGGGGAGACAGGGTGAAGGCCGCCTCTCCCAGCCTCGCCCCGAGGGGGAGGCCCCTCCGGCCCTCCGCCCCCACGCCACGCAGAAAGGGAGACAGGGTGAGACTTCGGGTGGGGACGTGGGGCCCGCCGGTGCTCGGCATCCGGAAGCGCGCCGGGCGGACCGAACCGCGAGCCGCGCCCCGCCACCCCGTCGCCCTGTTCCCCCGTTGGGGCAGGGTGGCGAGGAGGACTCACCCCGTTTCCCTGCCGACCCGTCGGGGCGAAGCGGTGGGCAAGGGCTTTCCCCATCGGAACGGGGCAAGGACGAAGGGGAATGAAGGTCCTGCTGACGGGCAGCCGGGGCATGCTGGCGCAGGCGGTGCGCCGGGAGCTGGAGCGCCGTGGGCACGATGTCTTGGCTCCGGACGAGGCAGAACTGGACGTGACGCGTCCGGAAGACGTGGATCGGGTCCTCGGGGAGACCGCGCCACAGGCCGTGGTTCAGTGTGCGGCATACACCGCCGTGGACTTGGCGGAAGAACACGAAGACGAGGCCATGCGCGTGAACGGTGACGGTACGGCGATCGTTGCCCGGGCGTGCCGCCGGTTGGGAGCGCAGTTCGTGTATCCTAGCACGGACTACGTGTTCGACGGAGCTGCAACGGAGCCGTACCGGCCCGACACGCGGCCAGCGCCGTTGAATGCCTACGGCCGTTCGAAGCTGGCGGGAGAGGTCGCGGCGCGCGAGGCCGGTCAGGTGTTCATCGTGCGCACCGCCTGGCTGTACGGAGCTGGCGGCCCGAATTTCCCGTCGGCGATCCTGAGGAAGGCCCGGGCGGGTGAGGCGTTGCGCGTCGTCGCCGACCAGCGCGGCGCGCCCACCTGGACGGTGGATCTGGCGCGGGTGTTTCTGGATCTGCTGGAGCGAAACGCGCACCCGGGCATCTACCACGCCACGAACGGAGGTCAGACCACCTGGCACGGGTTCGCGCGGGAGGCGCTTCGCCTGGCGGGTCTGCCCACGCACGTGGAGGCCATCAACACGGAGGACATGCCGCGCCCCGCGGCCCGGCCGCGGTACTCGGTGCTGGACTGCTCCGCCACCGAGGCGATCGTGGGCCCGATACGGCCCTGGCAGGATGCCCTGCAAGCCGCACTGGCGGAGGGGTTGTAGAATGTCCGGAAACGACCGTACGGAAGGGACCCCCCCGTCCCCCCGTCCCCGCGTCCCCCTGTCGGGGCAGGGTGGTGAGGAAGGGCTCTCCCCGTCGGAAGGGGGCGGGGGAGGGGTGGAAGTCTCCATCGTGATCCCGTGCCGAAACGAGGCGGCCACCATCGGGACGTGCGTGCGGGAAGCGCGTACAGCGCTGGATGCCGGCGGCTATGCGGGCGAGGTTGTCGTGTGCGACAACGGCTCGACGGATGAATCGGCGGAAGCGGCGGAAGCGGCGGGTGCAACGGTCGTGCACCAACCCATTCCCGGCTACGGCGCCGCGTGCCTGCGCGGCTTCGAAGCGGCGCGTGGCGAGCTGTTGGTGATCGTGGACGGCGACGGCACGTACGAGGTGTCCCGACTGAACCGCTTCGTGGAGCCGCTGCGCGCGGGCTACGATCTGGTGTTGGGCACGCGGCGCAACGGGCGCATCCACCCGCGCGCCATGCGCGGGAGGCACCGGCAGGTGCTGGAGCCGATCCAGACGTTCCTGTCCCGGCGCATGTTCGCGTTGCGGGTGTCCGACGTGCGCTGCGGCTTCCGCGGCATCCGCCGCGATGCGCTCGATCGGCTCACCCTGGGCGCGACCGGTATGGAGTTCGCCAGCGAGATGCTGATCCAGGCCCAACGGGCCGGCTGCGTCTCCGTGGAGGTGCCGGTCGACTTCCGGCCGCGGCCCACGGAGCAGCATCGGCGCAGCATGGGCGACGGCTGGCGCGTCGTGCGGCAGTTCCTGCTGCTGAGCCCCACCCGCCTGTTCCTCGTGCCCGGTCTGGTGCTCATGGCCCTGGGGCTCGGGCTGGAGGCGATCCTGATGCCCGGCCCACTCCGCATGGGCGCCGTCACCCTCGACTACCACTTCATGTTCGTCGGTGGTGCGGTCGCCATCCTGGGCGAGCAGCTCACCCTGCTGGGCATCTACGCCAAGACCTGGGCGCTGGTGGAGGACGTGGGACCCGACGATCCCTGGATCCGACGCTTCCATATCCACTACACGCTCGAGCGCGGCGTCGCCCTGGGCGGCCTGCTCTTCGGCGCCGGCCTGAGTATCAACGTCTGGATCCTCGCCGCCTGGATCATGGCCGGGCGCGGCGTGCTGTTCGCCGTGCGACCCGCCACGCTGGCCCTCACTCTGATGGTCCTGGGCGCCGAGATCATCTTCGCGTCGTTCTTCCTCAGCGTGCTGCGCGGCACCCGCTTCGGGAGGGTGTGATGGGGATCGACGATCGGCGATCGACGATCGACGGGCCTTCGTCGCAGGGCCGCGATCCCGGTGTGCCCGACGGCTCTCGCATCACCATCGTGCTGCCGGTGCGCAACGGCGGAGACCTGTTCCGCCACCTGGCGCTGCATCTGGCACGGCTCCGGCGGGAGCTGGGCGTCCAGGTCCTGGTGATCGATTCGGGGTCCGACGACGGCACACCGGAGCACGCCGAGCAAGCCGGGTTCGACGTCCATCGCATCCCGCCCGAGAGCTTCGGCCACGGGCGCACGCGCAACCTGGGCGTGGAGCTGGCCCGGGGCGACGTCGTGTGCTTTCTCACCCACGACGTGCTGCCCGTGACATCCGACTGGCCCCTGCGATTCGCCGCTGCGCTCGAGGAGGCCGGCGTGGCGGGCGTGTACGGCCGGCAAGTGCCCCGCGACGCCACCACGATGGAGATGTTCTTCGTCGCCATGAACTACCCGGACACGCCGTTCCGTTACGAGCCCCGGCCGGGCGGGTACCACCCGCGGCCCGGGCGGGTTGTGTTCTCCAACGCCTTCAGCGCGGTGCGTCGCGACGTGGCTATGCGCCTGCCCATCCCGGAAGACGCGGAGTACAGCGAGGACCAGATCTGGGCCCGGCTCGCGCTGGCCAGCGGGTACTCCATCAAGTACGAGCCGGCAGCCGAAGCCCTGCACGCCCACGTCTACCGGCTCCGGGGCGTGTTCCGGCGCAGCTATTTCGTGGGTCGCGCCCTGCGTTCCGCCGGTATCGACCGCGGCGCCAGCTTCGGCCAGTCCGTGCGGTTTCTGGCCGGCGAGGTCCGTTACTTCGTCAGCCACGGCCATGTGCACCGCCTGCCCCAGCTGCTGCCGTACGAGTTTCTGCGCTGGGCCGGCTTCCAGGCGGGGCGGTTCGCGCAGCCGCTGGGCCACGCCGGCGCCTCCACGGTGGGGTGGTCGGCGAGTGATGGAGCGAATGGCTGACGGTACGGAACACCTTCCCGAGCCGGCCGCGGACGCGGAGACGCCCGTAGTATCGGTCATCCTGCCGACGCGGAATCGTGCCGGTTCGCTCCAGCGCGCGCTCCGATCCGCACTCTCCCAGTACGGCGTGTCGCTCGAAGTCCTGGTCGTCGACGACGCCTCCACGGATGGCACCGCGGACTTGCTGGCCACGGCCGCCGCAAGCGACGCCCGCATCCGGGTGCTTCGACAGCCGGAATGCGCGGGCGGGGCCGTCGCCCGGAATCGAGGCGCGAAGGAGGCAGCAGCGCCGTTCCTCGCCTTCCTCGACGATGACGACGAGTGGCTTCCAGGCAAGCTCGAGCGCCAGGTCGCGCTGGCGATGACATCGGGTGCGGGCGTGGTTTCCTGCGGGTTCGCCGAAGTGGCCGAGAGCGGCACCGCGGTGCGAGGGGGAGATGTGGACCTGGGAGCTGTGCCGGCACGGGCCATCCTGGTGCGCGGCAACGTGCTCGGGTTGTCCGCCACTCTGGTGCGCCGCGACGCGTTTGGGCAGGTCGGCGGATTCGACGCCAGACTGCCCCGGCTTCAAGACTGGGACCTGTGGCTACGCCTGGCAGCAGCTGCGACATTCCGGCATGTCCCCGACGCGCTCGCCGTCATCCACCGCTCTCCACATAGCATCTCCACCGAACCGCACGCTCTGGCCCGCGCCGCGGAGATCCTCGCGGCCAAGCACGCGCCTGTTCCCCAGTCGGAGACGCCGGCCGGCGGGCCGCGAGGACTGACCCCCGCAGAGCACGCGGAGCTGCTCCTTGCCCTGGCCAGGCTCCTGGTCCGGGATGGCCAGGACCGCAGCGGGCGACGCTTCGCCGCCCGGTCCCTCGCGCCGCCGCCCTGGCGGCCGCGCCGGGTCGCTGCCGGTCTGCTCATGTCCCTGGCGCCGGGAGTGTACCGCCGGATCACGCGGCCGTTCGTCCGGCGGAGCGACAGCGCGCGGGAAGCGCCGGTTCCCGCGAAATCCCGCAATCCACGGCCATGAGCGGCGACTCGCCGGAGCGTCGGTCGGCCACGGCTTCTTCTGGCGGCGACGCTGGAAACGAGCCCCTGGTAAGCGTGATCGTGCCGGCGTACCAGCAGCGGCGGTGGGTGGCGGAAGCGCTGGACAGTGTATTGGCCCAGACGTATCCCCGCATCGAGGTCATCGTCGTGGATGACGGTTCGACCGACGGCACGGGGGACCTGGTGCGGGACCGGTTCGGCGACGCGGTCCGTGTCGTTCGGCAGGCCAACCAAGGCCTGGCCGCGGCCCGGAACGCCGGACTGGCGCTGGCGCGAGGCGAGTTGATCCAGTTCCTAGACGCCGATGACCGCCTCGCACCGGACAAGATCGCACTGCAGGTGCAGGCGCTCGCCGGGCACCCGGAGTACGATGTCGCGTACTGCGACTATGCCTTCTTCCCGGACACGCCGCCGCGGGCCCGGCGCGGGGTCCCGACGCCGCCGGCGGAAGGCTCGGGCGAGCTTCTGGAAAGGTTGCTCGAAGGGAACTTCATCGCGTCCCACGCCGCACTGCTGCGTCGCACCGCCCTCCGGGATGTGGGTGGGTTCGACCCTGCACTGCGGGGCGCCGAAGACTACGACCTGTGGCTCCGCCTGGCCGTTAGCGGGTGCCGGTTCCTGCACACGCCGGGCGCGCATGCGCTCTACCGCTCGCGTCCGGACAGCCTGTCGAGCGACGACGTGCGCCAGGTTACGTGGACGCTGCGCGTCCTCCGCCGGGCCGAGACGTACGTGCCGCGGGACCGGCACGGGGCGCACCATGTTCTGCAACGATCTGTCCGTCGGCTCACCGATTTCGAGGTTTACGCGCTGCTGCGCCGCGCCGTTGCCGAGACGCGGGCTCTTCGGCCGATGGCTGCCGCATCCTCGGCGTTCCGCGCCCTGCGTACGGATCCGGCGGGCACGCCCAGGCGCCTGCTGCGTGCCGCGATGCTGCCATTCCAGGGAAGCGGTCATGATTGACGGCCAGGTGTCGGGCCAGGTTCCAGGAGGACGAGGGGACGTCGGAACCGGCCGGCCACCGCGCGTGAGCGTGGTGATCCCCAGCTGGAACGGCGCTGCCATGCTCCCGCGCGTGCTGGACTCCCTGAGGGCTCAACAGTTCAGGGATTTCGAGACGGTCGTAGTGGACAACGGGTCGGAAGATGGCTCCGTTCGGCTGCTGGCCGATGACTATCCGGAGGTGAGGGTGGTGGCGCTGCCCCGCAACGCGGGCTTCGCGGCCGCGGTGAACGCGGGAGTCGCGGCGTCGCGCTCGGAGCTCGTCGCACTGCTGAACAACGACGCGGTGGCCCGGCCGGGTTGGCTCGGCGCCCTGGTGGCGGCGGCCGACATGCACCCGGAAGCGGGCTCGTTCGCGTCTCGCATGTTGGACCTGCGCGATCCGAGCCGCATCGATGCCGCCGGAGACCAGCTCGGCATCTTCGCATCGAACTGCGGCCATGGCGCACCGGACGGTGAGGCGTTCGATGCGCCCGCGTATGTGCTTTCGGCCTGCGCCGGGGCGGCCGCCTATCGGCGCACGGCCCTCGCCGACGTGGGCCCGTTCGACGAGCGCTATTTCGCGTACATGGAGGACATGGACTGGGGCGTCCGGGCCCAGCTCCGCGGCCACGATTGCCTCTACGTTCCCAATGCCGTGGTGCTGCACGAGGGCTCGAAGACCAGCGACCGCATACCCGACCGCAAGTTCTTTCTGCTCATGCGGAATTCGCTGCTGGTGTTCTTCCAGTACATGCCGCCCCTGCGCCGGCTGGCCTGGGCGCCCGTTATGCTGGTCCGGGTCATGACCAACGGTGTGACGAGGGGGGCGGGCATCAAGTCCGGTTGGCGCGCCATCGCGGCGGCTTTCGGCGACTGGCCACGCATCCATGCCCGGCGGCGTGAAGCGCGGCGCACCGCGCTCGTTCCGTGGCGTGAGCTGCGCCGGCGCCTGGCGCCGCCGCTGGCACACGCCGACTTCTCTTCGCTGGTGTTCGCGCGCGGAGACGGCGCCCGGCGGCCGGTGGTCCCGGCACGCCCGGCCGTCAACGGCCTCACCGCGGTGTCGTCCACGGGCGAGGCTGCCGTGGACGTCATCATCGTCAACTGGAACGGCGGCCGGTATCTGCCGCGGGCGCTCCGCGCCCTCGCCCGCTCCACCGTGCCCGTGCGCATCCTGCTGGTGGACAATGCGAGCACCGATGACTCGCTTAGCGTCGCCGCCGGCTGCCCCGATGTGGATGTGCTGGCGCTCGACCGGAACCTGGGCTATGCCGGCGGCGCCAACGCCGGCCTGGCCCGCACGACTTCGCCGTTCGCGTTCATCATGAATGCCGACGTGCTGGTGGAGTCTGACCATCTCGAAGTGCTCAGGGATCGGCTGCTTCAGGACACCTCCATCGGCGCCGCCCAGGGAAAGCTGTACAGGATCGGCTCCGAGACGTTCCTCGGCGGCGATCCTCCCGAGCGGCGCCTGCTGGATTCCGCCGGTCTCGCCATGCGGCGCAGCCGCTTCGCGGTGGACCGTGGGCAGGGGGAGCCCGACGGGCCGGCGTTCGATGTGGAGCGGTCGGTCTTCGGCGCCACGGGCGCCGCGCTGTTCCTGCGCCGGTCGATGCTGCAGGACCTGGGATCGGTCGAGAAGGCGTTCGATCCCGTGTTCTTCGCCTACAAGGAGGACATCGACCTGGCTTGGCGCGCCAGGTTGCATGGGTGGGACATCCGCTACGTGCCCCGGGCCGTCGCGCATCACGTGCGCGCCATGCCCGGCGTGGACCCGGCCGCGTGGCGACGCTTGCCTGTCGATGCGCGCCGCCATTCCTGGAAGAACCACTACCTGATGATGATGAAGAACGACCGGCCCGGCGACCTGCTGCGCTCGCTGCCTCACGTGGCCGCGTGGGAGGCGGGCAGGCTCGCCTTCGCGCTCACGCGGGACCCGGCGTTGCTCCGGGTCTATCTCCGCCTCGCACGGCTGGCCCCCGCCGCGTTGCGCGAACGGCGCCGGAGCCTTCGCCGGGCACGCCGCCGCGGAATCCGCCTGCACGCCTGGTTCGGCCGCGACAGCATGCCCCCGTTGCCGCGGCTCGACCCGGCGTCGGCACAGGCCCCGGGGAGCCCCGGATGAGCGCCCGCGCCCCCGCCCCCGCCTGCCTAAATCGTGAGCCCGGCCGACTCCAGCTCGTCCCGCGCCACCTCCGTCCGGTCTTCGGGCTCCTGGTCCCGTGCCCACTCGGCCAGGTCCTGGATCCCGTCCTCGAACCGGACACGCGCCTCGAACCCCAGCCGGCTCAGCGCACGCGTCGTGTCGGCGTAGCAGTGCCGGATGTCGCCCTGGCGGAACCGCTCGACCAGCTCCGGCTCCGGACCGCCCAGGCGCTCGCGCAACGTGGCTACCATGTCCAGCAAGGACAGCGAGCGGCCGGTCCCCACGTTGTGGGCCAACCCCACCGCATCGTCATTGTCCAGGGCCAGCAGATCGGCGCGCACGATGTCGCTTACGTGGACAAAGTCCCGGCTTTGCAGCCCGTCCTCGAACACCAACGGCGGTCGATCGTTGAGGAGCCGGGAAGCGAAAATGGCCGCCACGCCCGTGTACGGGTTCCCCAGCGACTGTCGCGGGCCGTACACGTTGAAGTATCGCAGCGCCACCGTCGGGATACCGTACGCGGCGCCCACGGACAGGAAGAGCTCCTCCTGGTCACGCTTGGTCACCGCGTAGACCGACGTGGGCCCCAGCGGCTTGGATTCCGGCGTCGGCAGCGCTTCCACCACGGATCCGCACATGGGACAGTGCATCTCGTAATCATGCCCCTCCAGTTGCTCGGGTCCGCGCAGCGGCGGCGCCACGTCGCCGTGCTCGCCACAGCGGTAACGGCCTTCCCCGTAGATGGACATGGAACTTGCCACCACGGCCCGCAGCAGCCGGTCCCGGTGCTTCGCCATGGCTTCCAGCAGAACCGCGGTGCCGAGGCTGTTGGTGCGCACGTAGTCGGCCACGCGGTACATGGACTGCCCCACACCGACCGCCGCCGCGTGATGGAACACGACGTCCACGCCTTCCAGCGCCGCGTCCACCGCAACAGGGTCCGCGACGTCGCCATGAATGAATTCCACCCGGCCTGCAGCCACGTGGTCCAGGATCAGCAGCGGCTCGGTGGCCCCTTCTCCATGAACCTGCGGATCCAGCACATCCAGTACGCGCACGTCGTCGCCCCGTCCCACGAGCGCATCCACCAGATGGGAACCGATGAAGCCGGCGCCTCCGGTCACGAGTATTCTGGACACCTGAACGCCTCCGCCCATGTGCGATGGGAACCCGCGGTCACAACCGCGGAAAGCTCCCGCGGGCTGTCCGCGAAGTCAAGCCGGCTGGGGGGCGGGACCGTTTGGACCTACCACGGCCGCATGCCTTTCAATAAGTTCAGGCGAGCGGTGTCCGGCGAAAGGAAACATCCCGGATCTCTCTCCCCTCCGGTACCGATCCTCACAGGATGGATGATGGTGACGACGCCCGGCCCCATCGAATCGGCATACGCAAGCCGTCGGGGTGCCCTGCGGTCATACGCCGCCGCACGGCGGTGCGACCTCCGGAGACAATCGGATGAGTGACGGGAACCAGCGCTACATCGTGTTCGGCCAGCCCCATTTCTCTGACGCCGAGATCGATGAAGTCGTGGACTCCCTCCGCAGCGGCTGGGTCGGCACCGGCCCCAAGGTGGCCCGGTTCGAGGAGGCGTTCGCTTCCTATCTCGGGGCGAGGCACGCCGTCGCCGTCAACTCGTGCACCGCTGGCCTGCACCTCGCCATGCTCGTCGCCGGCGTGGGACCCGGTGACGAGGTGATCACGACGACCATGACCTTCGTGTCCACGGTCAACGCCATCCTGCATGCCGGAGCCACCCCTGTCCTCGTAGATTGCGACCCGGAGACAGGGCTCATCCTGCCCGAGCAGGCGGCCGATGCCGTGACGCCCCGCACACGGGCCATCGTGCCGGTGCACCTCTACGGAAGACCGTGCCCCATGGACGCCATCAACGAGATCGCGCAACGGCACGGGCTGATCGTGATCGAGGACGCGGCCCACGCCGCGGAGGCGGTCTATCACGGCCGCAAGATCGGCACGATCGGGGATCTCACCTGCTTCAGCTTCTACGCCACGAAGAACCTGACCACGGGAGAGGGCGGCATGATCACCACGGCCCGGACCGACCTGGCCAGCCGCCTCAAAGTGTTCGCGCTCCACGGCCTGTCCAGGGATGCCTGGAGCCGCTTCTCCGACAACGGGTACCTGCAGTATCAGACTGTCGACCTGGGCTTCAAGTACAACATGATGGATCTGCAGGCCGGCCTCGGGTTGCACCAAATCCCCTTGCTGCCCGAGCGCCTCCGCCGGAGGGAGGAGATCTGGCGCAGCTACGACGAAGCGTTCGCGGGGCTCCCCGTCGTCACGCCGCCGCCACCGGAACCCGACACCGTGCACGCGCGCCATCTTTACACGCTGCTCGTGGACCCGGAGACCAGCGGCGTCGACCGGGATGCGTTCATGCGACGCTTGCACGCGGCCGGCATCGGCACCGGCATCCACTACCTCGCCGTCCACCTCCATCAATACTACCGCGAACGCTTTGGCTACCGGCCGCAGGATTACCCCAACGCCAGATGGCTCAGCGAGCGGACCGTCTCCATCCCGCTTTCGCCCCACCTCACGGACGAAGAGACGACCCGGATCCAGAACGCCGTGGCCGCGGCGCTGGAGGAGCGCGTGGAGTGAAGCGACTGCCGGATGTCCGGGAGATCTGGAACGATCTCGTCGAACGCGACCCGGCGGCGACGTTCTACCACACGCCTATCTGGCGGGACATGATCACCAGTGCATTCCCCCACCTTCGTGATGTCAGTATCGCATACGAGCTGGACGACGGCGAAGTCGCGTTCATGCCCCGCCTCGAGGACCCGGGACGCTACCGCGTGCTCCGCTCCTTGGAATCCACGGTCCCGGGCACCTACGGAGGGTGGTTGGCGAGCCGGGTCCTGACCGACAACGAGTTGAGCCGGCTCTACACGGCGGCGGACAAGCGGACCGCCTTCCACTCCACGATCACGTTGCCCCCGGGCCACCGGGAAATGCGGCTTCCACGAGGCTACCGGTCCGATGTCGACTTCACCCAGATCCTCAGCACGCAACGCCAGCTGACGGACGACGGGCACGTGCGCTGGGACCGGCCGGCGTTGCGGTGGTCGGTTGGCAAAGCCGCACGCGCCGGGCTGGAAGTCCGCGAGGCCGGGAGCTTGGAAGACTACCGGTCCTACTTCGAGGTGTACGTCGACACGCTCGATCGCTGGGGGGATCGGGCCACGAGCCAATATCCGTGGACGCTGTTCGAAGCGGGCCACGCAGCCTCCGAGCGTGCGCCTGGGACCATTCGACTCTGGCTGGCGTTCCACCAGGCAACGGTCGTGGCCGGGATGTGGCTGTTCTACTGGAAGGGGAACGCCTACAACTGGCATTCGGCCGTCCTCCGCGACCACATGAAGCTCCGACCCATGGACTTCCTGGTGACGACAGTAACCGAGCACGCAGCCCATAACAGCTTTCCTCGGCTGGACCTGATGCCGAGCGGCGGCCACACCGGCGTAGCTCAGTTCAAGGAAAAGTTCGGCGCGGAGAAGGTGCCGGTACACCGGCTGCGCCGGATCCGGCGCATACCTGCGGCACTGGCGAACGGAATAAGTCGTCTCCGAAGCCCGCATACGCGACCGGAGGCGCCATGATCGCCGACCGCGTGCTCGGTGCCGTGGAGACCATGGGCGTTCGGGCGTTGCCTTTGCGGAACCGCTATCCTCCCCTCTTCGTGGTCGGGGTTCCTCGCTCGGGCACGACGGTGGTGTTCCAACACCTGTTGAACCACTCGCATTTCGCCTACTTCCCCAATCGGACGCGAGGCCACCCGTGGTCCTGCATCACCCGCACGGCGTGGGGCCGATTGGTGGACCGGTACGAACCGTCGTACGAAAGCCGGTTCGGCATCGTGGACGGCGGCATGGCGCCGAGCGACGGCTGGGAGATCTTCCATCGCTGGTTCCCGCGTTACGAGCTGGACCGTCCGGTGGACGAAGTGCGTCTGCGGGAGCTGAAAACGCTGGTGCGTGCCCTGGAGCTGCTGTACGGTGCGCCGTTTGCCAACAAGAACAACGCGAACTCCGTCCGCATCGGGCACCTGCGCACTCTGTTCCCTGAAGCCCTGTTCCTTCACGTGACGCGGGATCGACTCGACACCGCGTGCTCGCTGCTCGACGCCCGCCGGCGGCACGGAGTGGGCCTCGGGGAGTGGTGGTCGGCGGCGCCACCGCAATTCCTTCACCGGCGTTTCCGTGACGACGTGGAGCAGACCATGGCGCAGGTGCTGGGGGTCGACGCGGCCATCCGTGAGGCGCTCGCAGACGCCGGGGACCAGCGGATCGAATGCGCGTACGAAACCTTCTGTGGGGATCCCGGTGACGTCGTGGGGGCTGTCACGGCGGCTTACGCGGCCCGTGGCGTCAAGCTCCGTCCGCGTGACCCTATGCCTGTTCCTTCTCTGGCGCCCCGGCGCCGGGAGGCTCCGCCCGAATTGGTGGAAGCCTTGCGGTGCGCGGAACGGGATCTCGACGATGCCATGCATGGGGCTTCGCCCGGCGCGCCGAACGCGCTGCCGGCCCGCCCGGAATACGCGGCAACGACCCCCGCCACCGACCCGGTACCGGTCGGTGCCGGACGGGATGCAGCGGAGCGAATGCGGGAGTACATGCGCTCGCATCCCATCACGCATCCGGGTCATCTGGTAGCGCGGACGGCGGCGGAGGAGATCCGTCGGGCGGCCCGGGAGCACCTGAACGGACGGCTTCTCGAGATCGGCTGCGGGACGAAGCGCAAAGCGTTGCTGGTCAGCGACTTGGTGGACTGGCACGTCGGATTGGATCACGCCGCGTCGCCCCACGGCCTGGCAGCCGTGGACGTGGTCGCCACCGCCTACGCCGTTCCGGCAGCGGCGGCGACCTTCGACTCGGTGCTCAGCACGGCCGTCCTCGAGCATCTGGAGGATCCGGCGCGGGCGCTGGCCGAGGCATGCCGGGTGCTTCGTCCCGGTGGACACGCCGTTTACACGGCTCCGTTGTTCTGGCATCTGCACGAGGAACCTCGCGACTTCTTCCGCTACACGCGCCACGGACTCCGGCACCTGTTCGAAGGGGCCGGCTTCGAGGTGGTCGAGCTGAAGGCGTTGAGCGGCGTCTGGACGACCGTGGCGGCGCAGATGGGCTACTACGTCCAACGGTTCCGGCGATGGCCGCTGCGCTGGGCGGTGGACGCAGCAGTGGCTGCCGGCAACGTCATCGGCTCTCGCCTCGACCGCGGGCGTGCACGGGATGAGCGCTTCACGTGGATGTACATCGTGGTTGCGCGAAAGCCCGGCGGGGCGCGGACCCCTGCATCGGGGGGCGCGTGAGCCTGGTCCGCGACGTCGTCACCGGTGTGAAGTGGTCGGCCGTGGGGCGATCCGGCGAGCACCTCGTCGGGTTCATCACGACGGCCGTTCTGGTGCACCTGCTCTCGCCGCAGGCGTTCGGCGTGGTGGCCATTGCAGCGCTCGTCACCGGTTTCCTCGTCGTCATTGCAGATCTGGGCACGGCGACCGCCCTGATTCAGCGGCCGGATGTCTCGGACACCCTGGAGAGCACCGTGTTCTGGGCCAGCCTGGTGATCGGTCTGGTTCTCACCGGTCTCGCCTGGGCCCTCGCTCCCGCCGTCGGGTTGTTCTTCCATGATCCGGCCGTGGTTCCGGTGGTCCGCGCCCTCAGCCTTACCGTCACGTTCGGTGCCGTAGGTGCGGTGCCTACGGCGTTGCTGACTCGCCGCCTTTCGTTCGACAGCATCGCGCGCGTTCAGCTCGCCGCGTCCGGTCTCGGTGGCGCAGCCGGCGTTGCGCTGGCGTTCTCGGGTGCAGGCGCTTGGAGCCTGGTCGGGCAGGTGCTGACGCGAACGGCGCTCGAGGCCGCCGGGATGCTGGCCTTTTCGAAGTTCCGCCCCTGGGCCGGATTTCGCCGGAAGGACCTGGTTTCCGTGGCTTCCTTCGGCGTCAATCTCTCGGGGTTCCACGTCACCAACTTCGTGACCCGCAACATCGACAACCTGCTTATCGGCCGGTTCCTAGGCGCCACCATGTTGGGCTACTACGACGTGGCCTGGCGTCTGATCGAGTATCCCAAGGCGGCTCTTGCGGGCATCGTGGGGCGTGTCACGGTCCCGGCGTATGCCCGCATGCAGGCTGACGACGAGCGCTTCGGACGCGCCTACCTGCGTGTAGTTGCCGCCATTGCCCTGGTGACTGTTCCTGCCATGATCGGGCTGATGGTTGTCGCGTGGCCGTTCGTGCGTGTCGTCTTCGGCAACGCGTGGCTTTCGACTGCGTTGCTGGTGACCGTCCTGGCTCCTGTGGGTCTCGCGCAGTCGATGGGCTCCACGACCGGTGGAGTCTACATCGCCAAGGATCGCACCGGCTGGTTGTTCGCCTGGAGCGTGCTGGCCAGCGGATGTACCGCTGCCGCCGTGGCGGTCGGCCTTCGATGGGGCGTGGTGGGCGTCGCCGCCGGCCGCCTGCTGGCCGCTGGCGTTCTCTTCCCGTTGAACCTGGCCATTTCCCTCGGCTTCGTCGGGCTGGGGCTTCGCCATCTCGGCCGCACGGTTGGACCCGTGCTCGCGGCGGGCCTCGTCATGGCCGTGGGCGTGATGCTGCTTCGCCTGGCCATGCTGGCGGTCGGGGTCGTTTCGCCTCTTGCGACGCTGCTCACGGCGATACCGGCAGGAGCGATAATCTACGGTATTGCGCTGTGGCGCCTGCGTCCGCCCATCCTCGTGGAGATTCTTTCCACATTGGTGACCGCCGACGTGGCCTGGGCACGGCCGCTCCTGGCCCGTGCCGAGAGGGCGTGGTGACCGTGCGCGTGCTTCAAGCAGTGGAGATCTGGCTGCCACAGACGCAATCCTGGATCTACAACCAGTTGAGGGAGCTCCCCGCGGACATCGCGTGCGATGTCGTCTGCGAGACCACCGTCAACCTGGACCAGTTCCCGTTCCCATCGATCCACGCCCTCGATCAGGGTCCGATGGTCCCTAGCGTGGTGGATCGGGGCCTCCGGTTCCTGGGCGTTCGGCGGCATCTGGGCTTTCTGCGTCGTCAGGTGCGCAGGCTTTGCCCCGACGTGCTGCACTCGCATTTCGGTCATGTAGGGTGGATGAACCTCGGCGCTCTGGCCGGCATGGCAGTGCCCCACGTGGTCACCTTCTACGGCTTCGACTTGTCCCTGCTGCCGGTGTCGGACCCGCGCTGGAGGAAGCGCTACCGTCAACTGTTCCAGGGCGCGGACCTGTTCCTGTGCGAAGGTCCCCATATGGCCGAGCAGCTCGCCTCCCTGGGCTGCCCGAAGGCGAAGATCGCCGTGCACAGGATCGGTGTCGACCTTGAACGGATTCCGTTCCAGCCGCGCCGGTGGTCGCCGTCCGAGCCGCTGCGCGTCCTCATTGCTGCGTCCTTCCGTGAGAAGAAAGGGATTCCGTATGCCATCGAGGCGCTCGCTCGGCTGCGGAATTCGGTCCCTCTGGCCGTCACCGTCATCGGCGATGCGAAGCCGCAGAACGGAGAGAACGCCGAGAAAGTCCGGATCCTCGAGCGTATCGAGGCCACGGGCCTCTCACCGGTCACGCGCCTGCTGGGCTACCAGCCCTATGACGTGCTCATGGAAGAAGCCCGTTCGCACCATCTCTTCCTTTCCCCCAGTGTCACGGCGTCCGACGGGGACACGGAAGGGGGGGCACCCGTGGCCCTTCTGGACATGGCCGCGTCCGGGATGCCCATCGTGAGCACGCGGCATTGCGACATCCCACAGGTGGTGCTGGATGGCGTCAACGCCGTGCTGGTGCAGGAACGTGATGTGGACGGGTTGGTGCAGGCGATGCGAACGCTTCTGAACGCCCATGAGCAGTGGCCCGGCCGCCTGGCAGAAGGCCGCAGACACGTGGAGCACCTGTTTGACGTACGCGTTCAGGCCAGGACGCTGGCAGATCGGTACGCGGCCCTGGCAGCCGCGCCGGCGTCCCGCACGTCCGGCAAGCAAGCGGGCAATGTGCACGAGCGAGGGAGTGGAACGGATTGATGATGACTGCAATGGAAACGGCCCGACGCGCCATCCGCAAACACCCGCTGTGGCTCCTCGCCGGCGCCGCCATCGCGCTGCGCTTGCTCCTCTTCCTCGGCCGCGACAGCTACGTGGCCTTCGACGAGGGCTGGTACCTGCTGCTCGGTCGCAACCTGTTCCACGGACGGGGCTACACGCTCTCCGGGCTCCAGCACGTCGCACTCTCGCCCCTCTTTCCGATCCTGGCCGGCGCACTCGACCGCATTATCGACCACCCCATCTGGGCCGGTCGCATCATTGCAGCCCTGACCGCCGGACTGCTCGTCGTCCCGTGCTGGTTCCTGTTTCGACGGCTGGCTGGACGGCGCACGGCGTTCATCGGGGCGGGCCTCGTCGCCGTGATGCCGTCGCTCGCGCCCTTCGTTACGGCATTCTGGATCGGCTGGGACCTGTGGGTGGGCTCCGAGCCCCTCCTCCATCTGGCGGCGTACGGCGGCCTGGCACTCGTGGTCGCGGCGCGCGTGCGCCGCAGCAGCTGGCTTTTCATCCTTGCCGGCCTCGCCTTCGCCCTCGCGTACCTCGCTCGCGGCGAGGGGATCCTGGTCTTCGGCCTGGCCACGCTCGCCATCGCCGGTCACGCCCTCTGGCGACGCGATGCGCCCGAGTTAAGGCGCGTCCTGCTCATGGCGCTCGCCTTCGGTTTGGCGTCCGCGCCGTACTGGGCCTACCTGCACCGCGTAACGGGGCAGTGGACCATCACCGGCCGCGGCAGCACGCCGACGGTCGCCATCGCAGCCGCGAGACATGATGAACGGCCTGCGGCGTCGCGCGTTATCGAGCAGATGCTGTGGCAGGACCAGGAAGCGCCGTACGTTCGGAGCCTCTTCGCCCTAGACCCGTCCGGCAAGCATCTGGCAAACCCGTACTGGGGCTTGCCCCGTGCCGGAAAGGACCGCGCCGCGGACGACACGACAGCCGCCACGCGGGCACCCGCCGCCGTCCACCAGCCCCCGACTGCCGCCACACCAACCACCGGGGATTCCTCCGCCCCGCAGGGGGGCGGCCCGCCCACGGCGGTGCAGGAGTCAGCCGCGGCCAACGTGCCGCCGCGGGCCGCGCCCGCTCCCTCCCACGGATTGCTGTCGGGCATCGTGCTCTACTTCCGGGCCATCAACCGTATCGTTCCATGGCTGCTCTGGCCGCTGCTGCTGCTGGGCGTGCTCCTGCCGCGACGACATCCCTCCTTCGACGAGCTGCTGGCGGCCGCCGCCATCATGGGCACCAGCGCCATCATCGCTACGGCGGTAGCGGTAGACCCGCGTACCCAGCTCATCGTGGTGCCGCTGGCCGTGTTCTACATTGCACGGAGCCTTCACGCCCTGGGCCTCGGGATCGACCGCCTCCTGAACCGGGACCCGGGCAACGTCGTCGGACCACGGCGTGGATTCGGACGGCGCGTCGCCGTCGCCCTCGTCCTCGTCGTCCTGCTCGCCGTGAGCGCCCGCCGCCTCTATTTCAGCCTCAGCCTGGGGTCCCCTCACAACATCGTGGGCGAAGCCAACCACCGGATTGGACGCATGCTCGACCGGCGCCTTCCCCCCGACGCCGTCGTCATGAGCTGGCACCCCGCCGTCGCGCTCTACGCACGCCGTGACTGGCGCGTCCTGCCCCTCGCGGACCTGGCCGGGATCCTGACCTACGCCAACGCGAACCACATCCGTTACATTGTCCTCTCCGAATATTATCCGGCGCCGCCCATCGCGGGGCAGTTCGAACAACGTTACCTGGTCCTCGACGTGCCTCCATTCCAGGGGGCACCGGGCCAGTTTCGATTGGATATCCTGGACTCCGACAATGACTACGTGTTCGCGAAGTTGAGCGCCCAATGACCCTGTCAGCATCCATCGACCGCGCAGTGCGACCGCCCTTCTACCAGCGTCGTTGGCTCATTGCCCTCGCCCTGGCCGTCATCGCCATGGGCGTCTATGCCAATGCCGTCCCGAACGGCTTCGCCCTCGACGATGAATACATCATCGCGAATAGCGGGACCGTTCACGCCCTGGCCAACCTGCCGTCGACCCTGGTCAGCCAGTACTGGGCCTTCGGGGCCCGCAGCGACGCCCTCTATCGGCCCCTCACCATCGCTTCCTACGTCATCGGCTGGAACGTCTGGCACGGCAGCCCCCACGGCTTCCACATTGTGAACATTCTGCTGCACGGCCTGGTCACCGTGTTCGTGTTCCTGCTCCTGCTCAGGCTCGGCGCACCGCTGGTGGCGGCGTTCGGGGGTGCGCTGCTGTTCGCAGTGCACCCCGTGCACACCGAGGCCGTCGCCAACGTCGTCGGGCGCGCGGAATTGCTGGCGGCGCTGTTCTTTCTCGGAGCGACACTGGAGTACCTGGATACGCGCCTGCCCAGCTGGAGGCGGGCGCTGGTGGTGGGGGTGGCGTTCCTGTTCGCGCTGGGGTCGAAGGAGATTGCCGCGACGCTGCCAGGCATACTGTTGATGCTGGAGTTCGCGCGGCGGGACCGGACGGGCATGCCGTGGCGGGAACGGGTGCGGCGTGAATGGCCGGTCGCCCTGTCGGTGTTTGTGGCGTTTGCCGGATTTGTGGCGCTGCGGCATCACGTATTGGGCGTGTTCCTGGGCAGTGACACGGCGCCGTATCTGGCCGTGTTGCCGACCTGGGAGCGTATCCTGACAGCCGTCCGACTGTTTCCGGAATACGTGCGACTGGCGGTGTTCCCGCGGGACCTGATCGCCGAATACGGCCCGGCGGTGATCATGCCGGCTCGAGGCCTGAGCCTGATGGTCGGCGTCGGGGCCTTTCTGGCGGTCATGGCCGTCATCGTGGTGATCGCGTCGTGGAAGCGGCAGCGATTGTTCTCTATTGGCGTGCTCTGGTTTGCGCTGGCCATCGTTCCGGTCTCCAATCTGATCGTGGCGGTGGGCGTCATGATGGCGGAGCGCACCTTGTACTTGCCGTCGGTGGGCTGGTCGATCATCGTGGCCGGGGTGGTCGTGGAGGTGGCACGCCAGGCCACGCCCGTGCGAAGACGGGCTTTCGCGACGGTAGGCCTCCTGGCGGCGCTGGCGGCAGGTTGGTGGACCTGGGAGCGGAACCCGGTCTGGAAGTCAACGGATACGTTGCTGACGGACCTGGCGAGGCATCATCCGGAATCGTTCCGGGCCGAGTGGTACGTGGCGATGCGGTTCCGGGCCATCGGCAATGCCGAGAAGAGCCTGGAGTACTACCGTCGGGCGGTGACCTGGGTGGGGCCGCACTTCCCACTTCTCTTCTCGTATGCCACGGCCCTGGCAAAATTCCACCACTACGATCAGGCGATACCGCTGGTGCAGCGGCTCATACACCGTGCGCCCCAGTGGGCGGATGCCCAGGCGCTTCTGGGCGGGATCTACGCCATGCGCAACCAGTGGCAAAAGGCGCACGACGCCATGGAAGCCGCCATCAAGGTGATTCCGGACGATGCCCGGCTGTACAGCGTGCTCGCCGTCGCCGACGCGCACCTCGGCCAGTGGCGCCCGGCCCTCAAGGCGCGGCTCACGAACCTGCGATATGCCGGGGACAAATCCGATTCGGGCGACTGGATACAGCTCGCCTTCATCCGCGGTCGCCTGGGCGACATGAGGAATGCGCGTGCGGCACTGACGCGGGCGCGCGAGCTTGCAGCCGACAGCGCCTCGGTGCCGCCGCTGGATAGCCTGTTGGCTCTACCGGGCGGTCCGGGCGTGGCACGGATCGGGGTCCAGTGATTTGCGATTCCCTTGCAGAATGCAATGCCATAACGGCCGACGAGGCAGCCTGGCGGATGCGTGCGTCTGCCGGAAGTCGTTGTGAAATAAATAGTTCCGGGAATGCGGCGCAGGTTGGCATACCGGTTGCCCCATGGCATGCCGGCAAATTATGCTTCGGCCACCCAACGAAAGGAGCGAAGGCATGCTCAAGCACCGTGAAGGCTTCACGCTGATCGAGCTGCTCATCGTGGTCGTGATTATCGGCATTCTCGCCGCAATCGCGATCCCGAAGTTCAGCAAGACGCGTGAGAAGGCGTATGTTTCGGCGATGGAGTCGGATCTGCGCAACCTGCAGACGTCGGAAGAGATCTACTACTCGGATCCGGCCAACGCGTATAGCTATCTGACTGGCGTTACGTTGGCTCCTGAGGTATCGAACTCTTCGCTGGCATTCCAGGCCAGCTCGGGTGTGTCCATCGACATCGCGGACAACTCCTCGACGACAGACGGCCCCGGCTACACTGCGACGGCTACGCATGCGTCGGGCATCCCGACGTATTGCACCGTGGTCGTCGGCAACGGCGCGCACGGAGTCCGTTGTTCAACCACGTGACCAACCCGGTGGTTTGATCCGCCGGGCCTGATCACGGCTTGCGGGAGGCGCGGGGCCACATTGGCCTCCGCGCCTCTCTGCTTGATGGACATTGCTTGCGGTCGTTCTGAAGGCACAGCAACTTGTGTCGAGTCGCCTGCTGGCCGCGAAGCATGGTTGGCTGTGCGGTCGCGTACGCGGAAGTTCGTTCCGTGGCGCCGATTTCTTCGTACCCCGAATGGAAAAGAATCCGACCCTCAACCGGGAGCTGGTTGCGGCCCTCGCCACGGTGTTCGCGGGGGCACTGGTAGTGGCAGTGGCGGGTGTCCTGGTACTGCTGCCACGTTTCGGGACACCGACGCAGGCGGCGGCGTACGTCACGCTGATGCTGGTGGGAGACATCGCGGTGTTCGCGCTGTTCGGGCGCTGGTTGGTGCGGAGCCGGCTGCTGCGGCCGCTGGAGGGGTTGATGGCGGAGGTGGAAGCCATTGCCGATGGCGACTACTCTCGCGCGGTGCCGACCGGCGGTCCGGATGAGGTGAGTCGGCTGGCGGATGCGGTGAACCGGATGGCGGCTCGCTTGATTCGCCATCAGGAACAGCTGACGGCGAACATCCAATCGTTGGAGGAAACCAACCGCGAGCTGACGGACGCGCGCGATGAGCTCGTACGTGCGGAGAAGATGGCGTCGGTGGGCCGACTGGCGGCCGGCATTGCGCATGAGATCGGGAACCCGCTGGGTGCGATCATGGGCTACCTCGGTCTGCTGGAGCGGGGTGGTGCGGAGGAGGCGGATCTGGCCGAGCTGGCGGAGTCGGCGGAGCGTGAAGCGCAACGCATCGACCGGATCGTGCGAGGGCTGCTGGACTTTGCGCGGCGGCGGGAGACGAAGCCGCGGCCCATGGATGTGAACGAGGTGATCCGGGACACCGTCGAGCTGCTGACGGACCAGGGCAAGCTGAAGCGGGTGGACACGACCGTTCAACTCTCCGGCGACGTGCCCCTTGTGGTGGCGGACCCGTACCACCTGGAGCAGGTGATGGTGAACCTGTTGCTGAACGCCTGTGATGCCATGGAGACGAGTAAGGCACCGGCCATCTTCGTGGAAACCGAACCGGACGTGATCGAATCGCCGCAGTATATGCCGGCCCGGCGGCGTGACGACCCGGCGGGCGTCGACTACTCGCATCGCCGACGCTTCAACCGCCCGCCGCGGCCCACCGCCGAACACCCGTTCGCGCCGGGCTCGTCCGTAGTGCGCATCGAGATCGCCGACAACGGGCCGGGCATTCCGGGCGAGTTGTTACCCGAGATCTTCGAGCCGTTTGTCACGACGAAGGAGCCGGGCCGCGGTACAGGTCTCGGCCTGGCGGTGTCTGCCGGCCTCGTGGACGCGATGGGCGGCACCATCCAGGCGGAGAACAGGGAAGACGGCGGCGCGCGGTTCCGCATCCTGTTGCCGGCCGCGAAGGCAGAGGCCGGGGAGATGAGCTCATGAAGGTCCTGGTCATCGACGACGAGCAGGGTCTGCGCCAGACGGTATCGATGATCCTCAAAGAAGAGGGTTACGAGCCCTTTGTGGCCAGCGACGGCAAGGAAGGGCTGGACAAGGCGCTGGAGCTGAAGCCCGACATCATCCTGTGCGATGTACGCATGCCCGGGATGCCGGGCCTCGAGTTCCTGGAACGCTACAGGGAAGCGGGCGGCGAAGGCCTGGTGATCGTCATGACGGCGTACGGCAGCACGGAGCTGGCCATCGACGCCATGAAGAAGGGCGCCTACGACTACCTGCCGAAGCCGTTCAGCGCCGACCAGGTCGTGCTCACGCTGCGCAAGGCGGAGGAGCGGGAATCCCTGCGCCGGGAGGTGAGCCGCCTGCGCGACGAGGTCCAGGTGGAACGGCGCTTCAGTGACATTATCGCCAAAGCGCCGTCTATGAAGAAAGCGATCGAGATCGCCACGAAGGTCGCCAGGCACCCGTCGCCGGTCCTGATCACGGGCGAGAGCGGGACGGGCAAGGAGCTCATCGCGCGCCTGATCCACGAGCAGAGCGATCGTGCCACCCGGCCGTTCGTGGCGGTGAACTGCGGCGCCATCCCGGAGACGCTGCTGGAGTCGGAGCTGTTCGGCTACGTGAAGGGTGCGTTCACCGGCGCCGAGAAGGACAAGCAGGGCCTGTTCCAGGCGGCGGACGGTGGCACGCTGTTCCTGGACGAGATCGGCGACATGCCGACGCCGCTCCAGGTGAAGCTGCTGCGCGTCCTGCAGGAGGGCGAGGTGCGACGGGTCGGCGACAACAAGTCGTACGACGTTGACGTTCGCATCCTGGCCGCGACGAACAAGGATCTCAACGAGGAGGTCAAGAAGGGGAACTTCCGGCAGGATCTCTACTTCCGGATCGCGGTGGTGCCGATCCACCTGCCGCCATTGCGTCAGCGTCGCGAGGAGATTCCGCTTCTGGCCAAGCATTTCATGGACGTGTGCAACAAGAACCTGAACCTGGACCTCGAGGGCATCGACCAGGATGCCATGCGCCTGCTGCTGGACTATGCCTGGTCCGGCAACGTGCGCGAGCTGGAGAACGTCATCGAGCGGGCCATGGTCCTGACCGATGGGCCGCGCATCACCGAGGAAGACTTGCCGCACCACGTGCGATCGCCCGTGCGCCCGCTGGACGACGCCGAGCTGGGCGAGGATGAGCTGTCGGTGAAGAAGCACGGGGCCGTGCTGGAGCGCCGGCTGATCCAGAGGGCGCTGGAGCGGACCGGCGGCAACAAGACCCGGGCCGCGGAGCTGCTCGAACTGAGCTCCCGGGCTCTGCTCTACAAGATGCGGGACTACGGCCTCGATTGACCACCGCTGGCAAAGATTTCCAGTGTGCCGAACTTTTTCGCGGCCGCAGGGGTGGTGTGGCGAAGAATATCAGCGTGGCTACAGGGAATCAGGGCAGGCACAGAACTTGTCGTTAGCTGTCATTCGGCGCGGGCCCCTCTCCTCCCGCACCGGTTATCCTGGGACGAAGAAGATGGCCGCAATGCACGGGATGAAGCGCGCAACCAAGAGACGACCGGCAGCCGGGTTCACGCTGCTGGAGCTCATCTTTGTGCTCTTCATCGGCGCGATCATCATGAGCATCGGCGTGAAGCAGTTCGGCAAGGTGCAGATCTGGCACCAGGTCACGAATGCGCGTGATGCCCTGGTGTACATGGGCGTGCGCGCCCAATCGGAGGCCATGAAGCACGGCGACCTGGTCCGGATCGAGATCTGGCCGGACACCAATATGGCGAAGATCGTCACGCCATCCGACAGCATGCTGGAGCGGGTCCGTTTCGACAGCCAGTTCGGGGTGGACGTGATCGGCGCGGCCATCAAGGCGTGTTATTCGTCCCGCGGTTTCGCGTTGCCTTCGTGCACGACAACCGGCCTGCCCCAGAGAATCGGCTTCGTGCTGGTGAACGACACGGCGGCCGCCAAGGTGCTACCCCTCGGGCAGATCGAGAAGATCCAATGAACCGTGACGGCTTCTCGCTGATCGAGGTTCTCATCGGCCTCATCATACTCACCATGGGCGTGCTGGCCCTGGCATCCTCCACGGGCTACATCAGCACGCAGGTCCATGCCGCCGACGTGCGCACGGAACGCAGCACGGCATACGGCGCGGCAGCGGAGGAGCTGCGGGCCATGGACTTCGACAGCGTCCAGGACGTGACGTACGCGAACGCCCGCGTCGTGTCCCGATACAAGGTGTGGTGGAACGTCGATTCGCTGCGCTGGGCCCTGAAGAACGTGACCCTCTACAGTGAGGGCCCGGGGTACGTCGGAGGCCGACTCGCGCAGGACGCGCGGGACTCTATCTCCATGCGCATCGCGAGGCCGTATCCATGAGGAAACGATCGGGGTTCACCATCATCGAGCTGCTGGTCGTGCTCATCGTGGGCGGCATCCTCATGGCCGCGGCGTACCGGACCATCATCTCACAGGAGCGGTCGTACCGGGTGTACGACGCGGCCGTCAGCACCCAGCAGGCCACCCGCCTGTCCCTGCAGGTGCTGTCCGCCGAGCTCCGGGAGATGAGCACGGAGGGCGCCGACCTGGCATACGCCAACGACGACTCCATCACGTTCCGCGCGCTGCGCAAGCTCGGCTTCATCTGCGAATTGAACAAGCCGCTCAAGCAGATCACCGTGGTGCGCCTGGGGTCGGAGGCGTTCGTAGGGGGTGCGAACGGGGATAGCGTGGTGGTGTACGTGGACGGGGATACGCTGACCGGCAGTGATGACAGCTGGGACCTGGCGCAGGTCAGCAACGCGAGTGCCGCCACCTGCACCAGCGTCGCCGGCCTGGCCATCGCCAGTGCGCTCGTGGGCGGTACACAGACGTTGCTCAAATTGAACGGCGCGCCTCACATCGATTCGGTGAACATCGGGGCCCCGGTGCGTTCGTTCGACCGGGTGACGTACGCGGTCAAGCAGTTCGGCGACACCTGGTATCTGGCCCGGGCGACGGCCCCCGACACCATGGTGCCCATCATCGGGCCCCTCGCGCCTCCATCGCGCGGCGGGCTCGTGTTCACGTACTACGACACGATCGGCAACACGCTGACGTCGCTGCCGCTGGATTCCGCTGCACGTGCCGCCGTGCATCGTATCCAGGTCACCGTGCGGGGGCAGAAAACGACAAACGCCGGCACCATGCAGACGTACCTGGATTCGCTGACCACGGACATCTTCATCCGCGGCGGCTGAGGCCGCCCGGATCGCGATATGGCAAGGACGAAGGAGCGGGTCATGATGCGCACCAAGAGAACGGGCTTCGCGCTGCCTGCCGCCCTGCTGGCGCTGGTGATCGTCGCCGCGCTGGTGACCGGCGGATTCCTCGCCGCCTCCCACGAGGACCAGGCGAGCCTCAGCACGCGCTTCGCCGACCAGGCGTTCCTGGTGGCCGAGCGCGGTATGCAGGACGTGCTCGGGGTCAAGACCCGACAGTTCTTCGATGACAGCATCGGAGCGATCGGCGACAACGTCGTGCTGGGCCCCGACACCACGGCCATCGGTCAGCTGCTGGCGCGCTACACGGTGACCGTCAAAAGGCTGGATACGCGCATCTACTTCATGACATCCGAGGGCGAGGTGTTGAGCGGCGGCCGGTACGCGGGGGCGAAGCGCAAGCTCGGCCAGGTGATCCGCACATCGTACTTCGAGTTCCCCATGGATCACGCGCTCAAGTCGCGCACGACCATCGAGTTCAAGGGCTCTTCGTCGCTCAGCGGCATCGATTCCGTTCCGGCCGGCTGGACCGATTGCGCCGACTTGGGGAGCAAGACCGGCGCCATCGCGGCGGACACGGCCACGGTGAGCTTCACGGGTTCAGCCCACGAGGAGGGCACGCCGCCCGACACGTCCGTGCCCAGCGCGGAGATGACGGACAGCAGCTTCTTCAACTGGGGCGATCTCACGTACGACAACCTGGCGGCCGTAGCGGACAAGGTGCTGACGGCGGGCGGAACCTATTCGAGCATCGGGCCGGTTTCCAGCGGTGGGGTGTGCCAAACAAGTTACATCGAAAATTGGGGCGCGCCGGAGGATCCCTCGGACCCGTGCGCCTTCTATTATCCCATCATCTATGCGCCGGGCGATGTCCACCTGTCGGGCGGCCTGGGTGGCCAGGGCATCCTGCTCGTGGACGGCAACCTGAGCATCAGCGGTGGCTTCCAGTTCGCGGGCGTGGTCATCGTGAAGGGGGCTCTAATCGCCTCCGGCTCCGGGAACAAGATCGCCGGCAGCGTGGACGTCTATGGCGCGAGTGACTCGGTGTCTGTCATCGGTGAGGCATCCAAGGGAACGGGTAAGTCGCGGCTCAAGTTCTCCAGCTGCGCCGTCCAGCGGGCCGCGCTGTACAATCAGAAGCTGGCCCGGGCGTATCCGCTCAAGGAACGGAGCTTCATCGACCTTTCGGGCATTGGCGCCCAGGACAACTGAACGCGAAGAACGCTCTGCCTGGCCGCGC
>JARRJS010000026.1:0-26273 GCA_037388885.1 Gemmatimonadota bacterium | reverse complement strand
CCGCCGGCCGGGCGAAGGACATCGGCGTGGACGGCGCCGGCGTCATGGAGACGATTCACACGCTGAGCGCCCTCATCGACGAGCTGCGTCAGCGCCTGGATGAGCTCGTCGCGCAGAACGCCGAGCTGGGCGGCGATGAGATCCCGTCCAAGGCGCGTCACATGCGCGACAACATCGTGCCCGCCATGGCCGCGGTGCGCGACATCGTGGACCGCCTCGAGAAAGTGGTGCCCGACGACCTGTGGCCGCTGCCCACCTACCGCGACATGCTCTTTGTGAAGTGAGCCGCTAGCGGCTCACGTCACAGGCGGGGGCGGGGGCGGGGGCGGGGTTCGCCGGCCCCGTCCTGTTTCCCGACCCCGTCCTGTTTCCCGGCTCCGCTCCGACCTCGTCTCCGTCCCGACCCCGTCAACGTCCCAGCCCGCCCCGTCCCGGGCCCGTACCGACACCGCGCCCGGTCCCCCCCGGACGCTATACCGCCGTTTCCGACAGTCCTCCGGTTGAACGTGCCCCCGGGATGGGCGCCCGTGGCCGTACCCGGGCCCGTGCCTTGCCCCCGCCTTCGCCCCCGCCTGCCACTGGCCCGGTTAATGCCTTCTAGAGACGGCAAAGGAGGGCCCTTCGAAAGGAGCGAAGGTTATGTGGAATGGTTGGGTAATCGGCATACTGGGCATATGGACGGGGGTCATCCCGTTCTTCTCGGCGACCCCTGCGTTCTACGCCTGGAGTAACTGGATCGTAGGCATCATCACGGCGGTGCTCGGCTTCAGCATGCTGGCACGGCGGCCTGCGCAGGGCTGGATCACGGGCGTTGTGGGTATATGGCTGTTCATCGCGGGGTTCATCCAGAGCCTGCTGATGGGTTCGGGGTTGTGGTGGAACAACGTGATCGTGGGCCTCGTGTTCCTGATCTTCGGCTTCTCCGGTGCGGGCGGCGCCGTGCAGCGTCCGACGCCCGGTTCGCAGGAGCACGCGGCAGGCCATTCTCCGGCCTGACGGGAATGAGCTGCCGGGTTTACGAAAATGTGGCTTCGGCCGTGTGAGGACGTAAAACGGGCTGAAGCCTGAAAGCGTCCGGATCGACGGTCCGCCGTCGGCGTTCCGCGCCAGTACGCTCAGTCGTACAGATCGGCGCGGGACGGCGGCAGGCGGACCTCGCCGTTCACGGGCAGGGCCAGAAGTGTCTGGTTGACGTTGATCTTGGCGGTCTCGAAGTGGAAGACGGAGCCGGCGAGGTAGAGGCGCCAGAGGCGGGCCATGACGGGGTCGGTTAACGCGATGGCTTCATCGCGCCGGGCCTGGAAGCGTGCCAGCCAGTGACGCAGGGTCAGCGCGTAGTGTTCCCGCAGGTTCTCGACGTCGCGCACTTCGAAGCCGGCACGTTCGGCCTCCGTGTTGACCACGCTCAGGGGCACGAGCTCGCCGTCGGGGAAGATGTAGCCTTCCCGGAAGCTGGATCGTCCTTTCGACTGCCCCATGAGCCAACCGCGGACGCGTCGAGCGAAGGGGCCCACGCCGTCCGCATCCGGGTGGTGGGCGGAGATGCCGTGGTTCAGAATGAGGCCGCCCGGTTTCAGGAGCCGGCGCAGGTTGCGGAAATACGTGGGCATCTGGTCCTGGCCGACATGCTCGAACATGCCAATGCTGGCGATGGCGTCGAACGGCCCTCCCTCGAACGCGCGATAGTCACGCACCTCGACGCGCACCCGGTCCTTCAGGCCGGCATCCGCGATGCGTTGTCGGGCGAATCGCGCCTGCTCCTCGCTCAGCGTGATGCCGAGCGCCTGCACGCCGTACCGCTCTGCCGCGTACATGACGAGCCCGCCCCAGCCGCAGCCTATATCCAGCAGGGTCTGGCCCGGTTGCAGGCGCAACTTGCGGCAGATGTGGTCCAGCTTCAGCTCCTGGGCCGTGTCGATGTCTTCCGCCCCGGTGGGGAAGTAGGCGCACGAGTAGACCAGACGCCGGTCCAGGAACAGCTGGTAGAAGTCGTTGCCCACGTCGTAATGGTACCGGACGGCGGACTGGTCGCGCGCCTGGGAGTGTCGGCGGCCCGAGAACCGCACCGCGTCGCGCGGCGTCGTCCGCTTGCCGGCGCGCGGCAGCCGGAACCAGAGAGCGGCCAGTTGCGCGATGTCGGACCGCGTCAGGTCCGACACGACGTCCAGCAGTCCCATGGCCGCCACGGCGTCGCCTTCGATGTCGAAGTCGGAGCGCAGATACGCCTGCCCCAGCGACATCTCCAACGGCGGCCGGAACATGCTCCGCAGCGCACCCTCCCGGTTCAGGACCAGCGTGAACGGCGGCGAATCGGGTCCTGGCAAATGGGATCCGTCCGGCATTCGAATGCCGAAATGCCTGGGAGGCGGAAACAGCGCGTCGAGGAAACGGCTGGCCGGCGTCGGCGTGGTGACGTGCGAGGGAGTCGTCAACGTCATGTTCGTGTCGCGCTTGGGAGTTGACTCCTCATGCTAACCTGCGGACACCGGTCATGTGCGGCAAGACCCGCGCCGGCATCGGCGGGAAACGACCGGGCACGCACGATTTCCTGCTGCCGATTCCGCCACGTATCTTCCAATGTGGCCCGGACCGACAGGGAAAGGACGCACCTCGTGACCCGGTATGACTGCGTGCGTCGTCGAGTCATCCCGCTATGCCTGGCGTTGGGTGCAATGGGCGGGTGCGACCGTGGACCGGCCGCGCCGCACCCGCAGGATGACCGTTCGCCGGTCACCCTCCCGGACACCGTGGACCTGGTGTCGTTCGCCGATGTGCTGCGCGCCGACATGCCGGGAGAGGGGTCCGGCGGCTATACGCCGCCGCAGCCGGCGGAGGCGATGGCGTTCCTGCTGGCCGTGGATGAGGCGCTCACAGGGCAGGCGACGACGGCCGACTCGCTGCTGGCGGCGTTCGGCTACGATGTCGTGTACGCCGTGGACGGCACGCTGGGGGACAGCCTGCTGTTCGTGGTCGAGCGCACGCCCGTGGAACGCGGGTGGGGCACATATATTTGGAACACCGCCGCGGCCGTCACGCCCGCGACCGTGCACGTCGACCACCCGCTCTATGACCTGGACACGCCCCAGCTTGCCGCCATGCTGTATGTGGATTGCCGTTGCCGGGGCCTCTACATCGCCGGTACCCACCGCTATGCCGATCCGAACGACATCTCGGACATGGCGCGCTCCACGAGCAGTGTCTTCCAGGCCATGCACGAGCACCTGGCCGTGCTCGACAGCGTCGTGGTGTCCGTCCATGGCTTTGCCGCCGGTAACCATGCACCGCCCACCAGCGAGTCGGATGCCGTGGTGAGCAACGGGGCCACGAGCGGCGGCGTGCTGGGCTGGAGCCCCGCCGCCCTGGCCTTACGTGATACCCTCAGAGGCCGCGGCTATGCCGTGGGCCTGGTGGCGTATGATCCCGCTTACACTGACCTCACCGGATCGCCGAATCCCCAGGGTCGCTACTCCAACGATACGTTCGGCTACGGCCGCTGGGTGCATATCGAGCTGTCGCGCCCCGTGCGCGAGACGCCTGAGTCCCGCGCCGCCATGGCCGCCGCTGTCACCTCGTGGCTCGTACCCGCCTTCCGCCTCGCCACACCGAGGGGGTGATCCTCCCCGCCCGGCCCCCAGGCCGACGGGGCGACACCGGCCCTTCACCCCACCGCCACCCGGGAGACGGGGAGAAAAGGAGAGCTTCACCCATTTCTCCCCGTCCCCTCAGCGGTGGCGATGGGGTGGAAGGATGGTTCCCCCCGTCGGGGTGGGGTGGGGAGGCGGCGCCATGCGACGGAACGTTCCCCAGTCCTCGATCTCGACGGACTCGACTTTCGCCATAGCGTCCAGGTGGAAGGTGACGAAGGGCTTGCCCTCGTAAGGGTTGCTCCAGATCGCGCGGAACGTGTCGAAGTGCCAGTGCTGGAGCGGGCCGGTGAAGTGAGGTCCCACGGCGATGGCCAGATGGTCGCCCTGGCGGGTGATGACGACCTTGCCGTAGAGCGAATCCTGATACATGCCGACATAGGCATCGAGGGAGAGGGACGGCTCGGTGTTCAGGACATGTGCCGCTTCGATCTCCTGCTGCCGTTTCCGGGCCCGGGCGCGCTGGGAGTCGGCCCGGGCGAGGAAGAGCCGGTTCCAGTCCCGCTGCTGGCCTTTCGGGCGCGGGCCGAGGTAGCGGTCGAAGATGTCGTACATGACGAGCTCGGGCACGGCGCTCTCGTTGATGTTCGTGATGACGACGACGCCCAGGTGGGCATCGGGGATCAATCCGACGTGGGTGCGCATGCCGTCCAGGGCCCCGCCGTGGCTAATGACCTTGTGGCCACGGTAGTCCGAAAGGTCCCAGCCGAAGCCATAGGCCTCGAAGAGCACGCTGGGGAACAGGGCGTGGTCCGCGCTGTCCAGGGGAATGATGGTCTGGGGCGAGCGCATGTCCCGGATCACGCTGTCGCTGAGCAGCCTGCGGCCGTCGTACACGCCCGACCCCAGCTGCAGGCGAATCCATTGCGCCATGTCGGCGACACTGGAGTTGATGGCACCCGCACCGCCCAGGTTGTCGAAGTTGGGCCACGGAATAATCCGGACGGTGTCGTTGATGAGCCCGTGGGGCGTGGCGACATCCGGCCGCGACGCCAGCTCCCGCACCGTCGTCGTGCTGTTGTTCATGCCCAGCGGCCGGAAGATGCGCTCGCGCACGAAGTCGTCCCACGTGGTGTCCGTGAGCGCCGGTATGATCTGGCCCGCAGTGATGAACATGATGTTCTGGTAGCCGTAGTGGGACCTGAAGCTCCAGGCCGGCTTCAGGTAACGCACCCGGCGCAGCACCTCCGCGCGGTTGAACGGCGACATGTACCACAGGTAGTCCCCGCGCGGCAGGCCGGCGCGGTGTGACAGCAGGTCCCGCACGGTCAGCTCGCGGGTCACGTACGGGTCGTAAAGCCGGAAGCCCGGCAGTACATCGGTCACCCGGCTGTCCCAGCTCAATCGCCCCTCGTCCACCAACATGCCCAGCGCGGCGACCGTGAACGCCTTGCTCGTGGAGGCAATGGCGAAGAGCGTGTTCTTCGTCACGGGCGCCGGCTTGCCCAGCTCACGCACGCCGTAGCCTTTCGCCAGGACGACGCTGTCGTCTTTGACGACGGCGATGGCGAGGCCGGGCGTGCGCCAGTCCTTCATGACGCGCTGCACGTACCTGTCCAGGCCGCGCAACGGCCCCGCCTGGCCCGCCAGCGGGCTCGCCGCGGTAAGGACCAGTAGGGCCAACGTTAGCAGGACCCGGGACTGCGACACCGGCCACCGGCGTCGGGCGAGCCGGGGCCTGGTGGTGGGCGGGTAGGGGCGGGAGACGAATTTGGTGATCATGGCGGTTTCGCGTGGTAGGAGGGACGGTTGAGCGGTCAAGTTCCGGCTTAACGACCGGGTTGGCAAGCCGCGCCGGTGACGACGCCGGGCCTCGCTTTCCGATCCCCGCTCCCGTATCGTCGCTTTCGGAGTCGTGTGGTTCCTGTGCCTGCGGAGGCGAGTCATGAAGCACAACGGAGTGTCAGCCGCGCGGTCCGCGTCGGGCATCGCCGTCGTCCTGCTCCTGGCGTACGGTGTGCCGGTGGCGGCGCAACAACCGGACACGGCGTCCATCGACGCTATCTTCGCACACTTCCGACGACCGGGCTCACCCGGCTGCGCGGTAGGCGTCACGCGCGACGGCCGCACGGTGTTCCAGAAGGGGTACGGCTACGCCAACCTGGACTGGGACATCCCCATCACGCCGTCGACGGTGTTCTACGCCGGCTCCGTGTCCAAGCAGTTCACCGCCACGTCGCTGGTCCTGCTGGCGGAACGCGGCAAGCTGTCGCTGGACGACCCCGTCACGAAATTCATTCCGGAGCTGCCCGACTCCACGTACGGCCGGGTGACACTGCGGCAGATGCTGCACCACACGAGTGGCGTGGCGGACCTGTACAGGGCCATGGGCCGGGCGGGCATCCCGGTAGCCGACGTGTTCAGTGACTCGGCGGCCATCCGGCTGCTCGCCAGCCAACCGCTGAACTTCCCGCCGGGCACGCGCTACAGCTACAGCAACGGCGCGTATTTCCTGCTGGCGAAGGTGGTGGCGCGGGTGAGCGGCATGTCGTTTCGCGAGTTCGCGCAGCAGAACATCTTCGGCCCGCTGGGCATGGCGCATTCCCGTTTCCACGACCGGGCGGGCCACATTGTGAAGCGTCGGGCCATGAGCTACGAGCCCGCGGACGACACCGGCTTCGTGCAGAGCTACATGTCCAACTTCGACAAGGTCGGCGCCGGCGGGCTGTACACCACGGTGGGCGACCTGCTGACGTGGCAGCGTGCGTTCTTCGGCGGCAAAGTGGGTGGTCCCGACTTCCTGCGCACGATGCTGACGAAGGGCGTGCTCAACGACGGCGACACGCTGAGCTACGCCCTGGCGCTGGTGGACACGCTGTACGACGGGCACCGCATCATCGGGCACACCGGGTCCATGATGGGCTTCAAGGCAGACCTGATCCGGTTCCCGGACGACGACCTGGGCATCGCCATGCTATGCAACCTGGGCAGCGTGCGGCAACGGCAGCTCACGCTGCCCGTGGCGGATCTCTTCCTGGGCGGATCCGGCTCAGGGGTGAGGCCGTGAGCCAGGACGCGGGCGGTCCGGTCGGGCGGCCCGGCGCGGAAATGATTCCCCTGGAGTTTCGCCAGCTGCCGCCGGACGAAATGCGACGCCGGGCCCGGGAATTCCGCGAGGAGCTCCAGCGGCGGCGCACGGTGCGCGCCTTCTCCGACCGACCGGTGCCCCGGGACATCATCGAGGAAGCGCTCACCGCGGCCGGCACGGCGCCCAGCGGCGCCAACATGCAGCCCTGGCATTTCGTCGTGGTGAGCGACCCGGCGGTCAAGCGCCGAATCCGCGAGGCCGCCGAGGCGGAGGAACGGGAGTTCTACCGGAACCGAGCACCGCAGGAGTGGCTGGACGCCCTCGCGCCCCTGGGCACCGACGAACACAAGCCGTTCCTCGAGGCTGCTCCGTACCTCATCGCCATCTTCGTCGAGCGCTACGGCACGCTCCCCGACGGGCGCAAGGTGAAACACTACTACGTGCAGGAATCCGTCGGCATCGCCACGGGCATGCTCATCACCGCGCTGCACCACGCCGGACTAGTCGCCCTGACGCACACGCCCAGCCCCATGGACTTCCTCAACGAGATCCTGGGACGGCCCGACAACGAACGGCCGTTCCTGCTCCTCGTCACCGGCTACCCCGCCCCCGACGCCCACGTCCCCGACATTCGCAAAAAGGCTCTGGCCGAGATCGCCAGCTGGGTGTGATTGCGATCGACGGTCGATGGTCGACGATCGACGATCGACGTCGGTTCGCGGTGGGGCAAAATTGTGGAGTGGTGTTCGGCTTCCGCGTCCGGACGGGGGCGGAGACGAAACCATGGCTTTGCCGTATATTGAATGGGTCCCCAAACCAACCGGAGGCGGGTGAATTGAGCAAACGGCGGCTCTTCTGGCCTTTGTTCCTGGGTATCGTGGTTGCCGACTTCATCGCGAAGACGTTCGCGGCGGCATACCTGCCGCTGCACGTGCCGCGTCCGGTGATCGACGACGTGGTCCGCTTCACCCTGTCGTACAACCAGAATGCGGCGTTCGGGCTGTCGCTGGGCATTGGCTCCCGCTGGACGTTCGTCCTGCTGGCGCTGGTGGCGTTGGCGGTGCTGGCGGGTCTTTACAGGACGACCCGTCCGGATCAGCGCTGGCAGACGGTGGCCCTGGCGCTCATCGCGGCGGGGGCTGTGGGCAACCTGCTGGACCGGATCCGATCGCCCCGCGGCGTCGTGGACTTCGTTGACATCGGCATCGGGGGCACCCGCTTCTGGACCTTCAATATCGCCGACTCCGCCATAACGATCGGCGCCATCATGCTCGCCGTGACGCTCTGGCGTACGGAGCGCGACGCCGCCGATGCACCGTCCGGCGCCCCGCCCGCGTGAACGCCGGAGCAAAGGCCGTGGACGGCACCATTGGACGCATCGCACCGCTCGCTGCGCTGGCGCTGGCTCTCGCCGGCCCGGCGGTGCTGACCGCGCAGCAGATCGAGGGCACCGTCATCGATGCCTCCACGGGCGAGGCCATCAAGCAGGTGCAGATCCGGCTGCTGGATGCCGCCGGCAAGGAGCGGTTCCATGTTCTCAGCGCGGACGACGGCACGTTCACGTTGCCCGTGCCTGCGCCCGGCTGGTACCGCCTGCGGGGGGACGAGCTGGGGTACGCGACGGTGCTCAGCCCGCGGGTCCAGGTGGGCGTAGGCGAAGTGGTGCAGGTGGAGCTGCACATGGCGGTACACCCGGTAAAGCTCGAGCCGCTGGTGGTGAAGAAGCGGAAGGTGTACGACGTGGGCCGTCTGGCGGAGTTCTTCGAGCGCATGGACCGGAACAAGAAGCTGGGGATCGGCGTGTTCGTGACGCGGGACCAGATCGAGTCACGCCACGCGGGCCGCACGTCCGACTACCTGCGCGAGATCCCCAGCGTCAACGTCCTGGCCCACGGTGTCCACCACACCGTCTACATGCAGGGCGTGGGCGGGCCCTGCAGGCCCAAGCTCGTCGTGGACGGCGTCGAGGTCCACGGCGAAGACGAGCTGGACAACCTCGTGTCGGCCGGTAGCCTGGAGGGCATCGAGGTCTATCGTGGCCAGGCGGAGATGCCGGCGGCCTATTACGACGACAACGGTTGCGGCGTCATCATCGCCTGGACACGGCGCGGCACCACCAACGGCCACCCGTTCCGCTGGGTCAACATGGGGCTCTGGGTCGTCCTCTCCGCAGGAGTACTCCTGCTGGTCCACTGACGGCGGCCCTCTCACACCACTCCCGCCCGTTCGTCCCGCCCGACGCACGACCCGATTCCGGGTACCGAGCTTGCACATACGCCTGTATCTTACTGGGCTATCATGTGTCCATGACGACCGTGGCGCGCACGGTAGCGGAATTTCGACAGGATGACGATGACGCGGAAGTTGGGGTTGCGGACGCCCGACGTGCTGGCGGCCGCCCGGGGCGGCCTGGACCGGATCGGGCGGGCGTCCCTGCTGGCAGTGGCGATTGCCCGTGCGCTGCCTCGTCCCCGTACCTACCTCAACTCCACGCTGCATCAGGCGTACGTGCAGGGCGTGCGCTCCTTGCCTCTGGTGATGATCATGGCCGCGCTGGGTGGCGCGGTCATCGCGCGGCAGGCGGCGACGCAGTTCCAGGGCGGCGTGCCGTTGTGGGTGGTGGGCAGCATGGCCGCGGCGAGTGTCATCACGGAGCTGGGCCCCGTGCTCACCGCCCTGGTGCTGATCGGCCGGTTGGGTGCCAGCATTGCGGCGGAGCTGGGCACCATGAAGGTCACGGAGCAGATCGATGCGCTGTACGCCGTGGGCCGCGATCCCGTGACCTTCCTGGTCGTGCCGCGGGTGTTGGGGTCGCTGCTGGTGGTCCCGGCGCTGGTGGTCATCGCCAACCTGGTGGGCATCGTGGCGGCCTGGGTGGTGGGCGTGGCCTCGATCGACGGGCTCACGACCGCCGGCTTCGTCTATGGCATGCGCTGGTACTTCCGGCCGTGGGCGCTGTGGTTCTCGGTGATCAAGGCGGGCATCTTCGGCGTTACCATTACGTACCTGGCCTGTTTTATCGGACTGGAAGGCAAGGGTGGAGCGGAGGGCGTGGGCCGGACGACGACGGCTGCCGTGGTGGCGACCACGCTGGCGATCATGATCTGGGACGTCGTCCTCGTCCCCCTGCTGGGCGCGTTCTGAGGGGGAGTCGATGATCGAGTTTTCCAACCTGCACAAGGCGTTCGGTCGCGAGGCCGTGCTGCGTGGCGTCGACCTGCAGGTGCAGGAAGGTGAAACTCTCGCCCTCCTGGGTCCGTCCGGAACCGGAAAGAGCGTGCTGTTGAAGCACGCCATCGGATTGCTCACGCCCGACGAGGGCGATGTCGTGGTGGACGGCACCTCCATTGCAAGGGCTTCGTCGGAGGCGTTGCGCAGGGTGCGCAAGCGCGTCGGGTACGTGTTCCAGAACGCCGCGCTCTTCGATTCCATGACCGTGCTGGAGAACCTCTGGCTCGCCATCGATGACGACTATCGTATCACGGCCGGCCAGTGCCGGCCCGAGGCGGGAACCCTGCTGGAACGCGTGAATCTGGATCCGGGACTCTTGGACTCGTACCCTGCGGAGCTGTCCGGCGGCATGCGCAAACGCGTCGGCGTCGCCCGGGCCATCGCGAGTCGGCCTCGCTACGTCCTGTACGACGAGCCGACGACCGGCCTGGACCCCATCAATGCGGAAAAGATCGACGCGCTCATCGTGGAGCTGCGCCGGGATCTGGGCGTCACCAGCATCGTGGTCACCCACGACCTGGAGTCCGCCTTCACCGTTGGCGATCGCGTGGCCCTCCTGTTCGACGGCCGCATCCACATCTGCGGCACACCGGACGAGGTCCTGGCCAGTGACGACGCCGTCGTGAAACGGTTCGTGAGCCGCGGACGCTTCGGCGGCGTGGCGGCGCGCAGCCCCTGATGGGTCTGGACGGGAACCGGGCCGCCCGTTTCGTGGTTCGGAAGGAACGCGGTTGGCATTGCGCTGTATACGTTCAATGTTTCACAATTAAAGGCTGAGGTTCGAACATTCGCGGGTCGGGCGGCGGGCGGGGTCGGCCGGCGCAAGAGGCAGCGGCACGAGAGGCGGGACCGAGGATGGAATACAGATACAGGAACGTCACGGCGCTGGGTCTGCTGGTGTTGGTGGCAGGCGCGTTGTTCGTGTGGGGCTTCTCGTTCATGATGGGGCGGCCCATCCTGACCGGCGCGACCGAAGTGGTGATGACGTTGCAGAACGGTGGCGGCCTGAACCGCAGCGACCCCGTGCAGCTGAACGGTGTGAAGGTGGGCACCGTGCAGGACGTGAAGCTGCTGCCGAGCGGGTCGGTGAACGTGGGGCTGCGTCTGAACGACGACGTCCGGCTGCCGGCAGACACGCGGGCGGTGGTGAAGAGTGACATGTTCGGCAAGCATGTGGTTTCACTGGTGCCGGGCCAGGCGCTGGTCACCCTGGAGAAGGGTGACACGATCCGGGGCATGACGGCGCAGCCGCTGCCGGAGCTCGCATCGGACCTGGGCGGGCAGGCGCGCACGCTGCTCACACGTGCGGACTCGCTGCTGTCGCCGGCGACGGTGCAGGACATGCGGGCGACGGCGTCGGTGCTGCCGGACATCGCGCAGGAGCTCCAGGCGACGCTGACGGAGTTCCGTCTGGCGGCGACGTCGCTGCGTCGTTCGAGCCAGGAAGTGGAGTCCGCCAAGGCGGGCGCGGCTCTTGCGTCCGCTTTGCATGAGGTTGCGGGTAGCGCGCGGTCGTTCAATGAGGCGGCTGTGACGCTGAATCAATCGCTGGGTTCGCTGGCTTCGGTGCTGGACAAGGTGGACCGGGGGCAAGGGACGTTGGGGCTGCTGGTGAACGACACGACGCTTTACGGACGCCTGAATTCGACGCTCGAGGAGATGCAGCTGCTGGCGGCGGATGTCCGGCAGAACCCGAAGAAGTACGTGAGCATAAGGATCTTCTGATGATCATGACACCGGATGCGGCGCGATACGGGCGCCGCGAGCATGTTTCCCCCATTCGCATGCTGGAGGCTCGAGGCGTGCGGTGGCGTGTGGGTGTGGAGACGTGGCAGGGGCGGGATGGTTGGAGTGGTCGGTTCGTGTTCGAGCCGACGCCGCCGGTCCCGGCCAACCGGGGCATGGCGACCCAGGAGGGCCCGGTCGTGTTCCGGAGCGCGACGCTGGAGGAGCTGGTCGCGCTGGCGTATGACGTGCCGGAATCGCGGCTGCGGGCGGTGCTGCTGTCCATGGCGTGACGTAGCCGACGCGGGACCGGGAAGTCGATGTGCCGGGGCGGGCCTGATACAGGCACCGCCCTTTTTGTGTTTGTCGAACAGTGGGCGAATGGTGGTGGATGGGCTATAATGGGATGGGAGGTCGTATGACGGTACAGGGCCTGCGAATCGTGCTGCTGGTGTTCGCGCTGGTGGGGTATGCCGGGGCGGGTGCGTCGCTGGCCGTCGCGCGTTTTCGGTATCTGACGGACGGCGAACGTGACGCCGGGCTGATCGGCATCGCCGTGATGCTATTTGCGTTCGGTGCGCTGTGCACGATGGCCGGAAGCGGTCTCTGGGGTGTGTTGGCGTTCGGCATCGTCGCGGTCGCCGCGGCGTACCTGCTGACGGGCCAGCACATCGGCATGTTCCGCATCGAAGCCCGGCGGGGCAGCGTGCCTTCGGAGCACGAGTCCCCCGACCAGGCGAGGCATACGCGCTGAGCGCCCGCGGCCACACCCCTTGGATGTGTCGGCCGGTGGACGTTTCCAACGGCTCGGGTGGACGCGTGTGATCAGCCTTCCGGGCCCTGCAACACCCTCCGCCGGAACTCCTCGAACCCTGGCACTTCTGTCAATTCCCCGTCGGCGATAGCGGCCAGCTCCTCTGCGGCCCGCCATTCCATCTCCAACGCTTCCGCTTCCACCTGCTCATCCAGCGCGATACCGAGTCCGACGCGCAGCGTGTCGGGCAGCTCGCCCAGCGCGATCTGGTCTCGGGCCAGCGACGCGACGAAGGCGTCCTGTCCGCCCGCTTCATCGATGGCGCGCCCGGCCTGCTCGGCCAGCATCGTGTTGCGCAGACCGACGTTGACCACGGCCAGGCCCAGGCGCAGGGCGGGGCGTGCGGTGCGAGTCGCCAGGACGACGCGATCAGCACAGAATCCGCAGGTCGCCGCCACTCTGGGGTGTCCGCCGGACACCACGAGCGTCACGTCCTCGAACGCCCAGGGCTGCACGGGCATCAGCCGTCCGCAGGAGGGGCAGTGCTCGGCGAAAGGGATCTGGGCGAAGAGCCAGGAAAGGCCGCCGGCGGCTTCGATGAACGGAGATGCCAGCCAGTCGGGGCTGAACGGGCGGACGGCGCCGTGGAACGTGTAGCCGCTTTCGGGTCGTTCCGGCAGGCCGCCGAAAAGGGCGAGGATGCGGGCCATGAAGCCGCGCACGCGGGCCGGTAGGCGGTCGCCATAGCGCCAGCCGGAGAATTCGGGGCGGGGCGCCCGGCCGACGCGGATCAGCTCGGTGTCGCGAACGGTGATGAGCGCGAGGTTCTCCGACGCGAGTCGTTCACGGCCGCGATCGCGGGCGATTCTCTCGAACGACTCCAGCGCCTCCCAGCGCAGCTCGAGCGGCACGGCGTTCCAGCGGCCGCAGCGCGGACAGACGTGCCAGAGCCGTCCGCGCAGGGGGTCGTACGCGAGGCGGCCCGTGTCGGGCAGCTCGCCGCTGCGCGGATCCCAGGGTGTGAGTGGCGCGTCGCAGAAATAGCATTGGCCCGGCATGGCGCCTCCTTGTCCGTCGGCGGTCCCGCGGGCGGCCGTCCTTGTGCATGGTGGACGACACCGTAAGGTACACCCATGATCCTTTCCTGTCCCACGGCGTTCAAGGGCACCATCGACGCGCCGTCGGCGGCGCGGGCGCTGGCCGAAGGGGCGCGTCGCGCGGTCCCGGGCCGCCCGGTCGTGGAGATGCCGCTCTCCGACGGCGGCAACGGGCTGATCGACGCGTTGCACGCGGCGAAGGCCGGTGTGGTCCGACAGGTCTCCGTGACCGGTCCGCTGGGCGACGCCGTGCAGGCGCGCATCCTGCGCCTGGCGGACGCCGCCGTCGTGGAGACCGCGGATGCCAACGGGCTGCACCTCGTGCCGCCGGCGCGCCGCGATCCCATGGTCACCACCACGTGGGGCGTGGGCGAGCTGCTGCTGGCCGCGGCTGACGCGGCTCACCTCATCGTTGGCCTGGGCGGCTCCGCCACGGTGGACGGCGGGGCCGGCATGGCGCAGGCATTGGGGTGGCAGTTGCTGGACGACGTGGGCGAGGCCATCGGCCGCGGAGGCGCCGGCCTGCTGCGACTGAGCCGCATCCGACCGCCGGACCGGGCGCCGGTCCTGCCGCCAACCACGGCGCTGCACGACGTGCGGAACCCGTTGCTCGGCGACGAGGGCGCCGCGCCCGTGTTCGGTCCCCAGAAGGGCGCCGGCCCCGACGACGTCCATCGGCTGGGCGACGCGCTGGCTCGCCTCGCCGAATGCCTGACGCGCGACGTGGGGCGCGACGTGCGGGCACTCGACGGCGGGGGCGCCGCCGGCGGGCTGGGCGCCGCGCTGGCTGCGTTCGTGGGTGCCGAGCTGGTGCCCGGTGGTGCGTGGGTGCTGAATGCCGTCGGCTTCGACGCTGCGCTGGCCGAGGCCGACGCGGTGGTGACCGGCGAAGGGGCGTTCGACGCCCAGTCGGGGATGGGCAAAGTGGTGGGGGAAGTGATTCAGCGGGCGCGGCATCGGCAGGTGCCTGTGCTGCTGGTCGCGGGTCGCGTGGAGGGGTCGCTGCCCGACGGCGTGTACGGCGTCGATGCGACGACCCTGTCCCGCCGCGCCGCGCCGGGCGGCGCCTCCATGCGAGGCGCGAGGCACCGGGACCGCGAGGTCACGGGCGACGAACGCCTGCTGCAGACCGGGGATCTGACGGACCTGGTGGCCCGGAAACTGCCCGGGCTGCTGGGAGGTTGAGGGGGCATCGTCCCTTCATCCGTCGGAAGTTGCTCCCGGATCGGGGGCGGCATAGCTTTCCGCATTTTCAACGAAATTCGGCGTGGGAGATGTATGTCGAACGGCAATGACCTGATGGATAAGCTCGTCTCGCTGTGCAAGCGGCGTGGCTACGTGTTCCAGTCCTCGGAGATCTACGGGGGCACCGGCTCGGTCTGGGACTACGGCCCGCTGGGCGTCGAGCTGAAGAACAACGTCAAGCGCGCATGGTGGCGGGCCATGGTGCACGAGCGGGACGACATCGAAGGCCTGGACGCGGCCATCCTCATGCACCCGCGGGTGTGGGAGGCCAGCGGCCACGTAGAGGGCTTCACCGACCCGCTGGTGGAGTGCCGCAACTGCCATCGCCGGTTCCGGGCGGACGACGACAACATCCGGGGTGGCCAGTGCCCGGTGTGCGGATCGAAGGACGGGTTCACGGAACCGCGCAACTTCAACCTGATGTTCCGCACGTTCATGGGGCCGGTGGAGGACGATGCGTCCGTGGTGTACCTGCGGCCGGAGACGGCACAGGGCATCTACGTGAACTTCCAGAACGTGCTCACGACGAGTCGGCAGCGTGTTCCCTTCGGCATTGCGCAGATCGGCAAGGCGTTCCGGAACGAGATCACGCCGGGCAACTTCATCTTCCGGACGCGCGAGTTCGAGCAGATGGAGATGCAGTTCTTCGTGGAGCCGGGCACGGACGAGGAGTGGTTCGAGACATGGCGCGAGCGCCGAATGGCGTGGGTGCAGGGCCTCGGCATCGATCCTGAAAAGCTTCGCTGGCACGAACACGCGCCCGATGAGTTGGCGCATTACGCGAAGCGGGCGTACGACATCGAGTACGCGTTCCCGTTCGGCTGGCAGGAGTTCGAGGGTGTGCATAACCGCACCGATTTCGACCTGACGCGGCACCAGGAGTACTCGGGGAAGCGTCTGGAGTACATCGACCCGAACGACCGGGACAAGCGCTACATCCCGTACATCATCGAGACCTCCGCGGGCGCGGACCGCACGACCCTCGTGGTGCTGGCCGACGCGTACCGCGAGGAGGAGGTGGAGGGCGAGCAGCGGGTCGTGCTGGGCCTTCAGCCCGAGCTGGCGCCCCTCAAGGCGGCCATCTTCCCGCTCGTGAAGAAGGATGGGTTGCCGGAGATCGCCGTGCGTATCCACGACGCGTTCAAAGCGGCGGGCATCCCGTCCTTTTACGATGCCAGCGGCTCCATCGGCAAGCGCTACCGCCGCCAGGACGAAGCCGGCACGCCGTTCTGCATCACGGTGGACGGCCAGACGAGCGAGGACGGGACCGCTACGGTGCGGGACCGGGACACGTTGGCACAGGAGCGGGTGTCCAAGGACCGGCTGACGGAGTACGTGCGGAAGCGGGTGGGGGGTTGACCGCCCTGCCCACGGCCGCCCCGACGGGGAGACTGGGAGACCGCCCCGCCCCCGGCCACCCCGACAGGGAGACAGGGGGACAGGGGGACAGGGGGACGGGGTAGACCGAGGGACGGCCGCGTAATCTGAACCGGTCGTCGTGGACGTTGATCCAAACGCAATCCGGAGGGCCAGGTGGCAGAACGAACGGACCGGTTCACCAGTCGTTGGGGCATGATGCTCGCCATGCTGGGGATGGCGGTGGGCACGGGCAACATCTGGCGGTTTCCCCGGATCGCGGCGTCCAACGGCGGCGGCTCGTTCCTGGTGTCGTGGGTCGTGTTCCTTCTGCTCTGGTCCGTGCCGCTGATCCTGGTGGAGTTCGCCATGGGCAAGCGGGCGCGCCTGGGCACCGTGGGCGCGTTCACGCGACTGGTCGGTCCGAAGTTCGCCTGGATGGGTGCGTGGATCGCGTGGACGGCGACGGCGATCATGTTCTACTACGCCGTCGTCATGGGCTGGACCATTCGCTACTTCATCGCCGCCGTGCTGGGGCAGCTGTCCAATGCCCAGCCCGGCGCCCTGTGGAACAGCTTCGCCTGGTCGCCGCATGTACTGTGGGTGCACGCGTTGGCCATGGTGCTGGGCGTCTGGGTGGTGTCGCGTGGCGTGGGTGGCATCGAGAAGGCCGCCCGGGTGCTCATCCCGAGCCTGTTCGTGCTGGTCGTCGTGCTGGCGGTGCGCGCGGTCACGCTGCCGGGCGCCGGTCGCGGGTTGAGCTTCCTGTTCACGCCGTCGCTCACCGGCGCGCACAGCCTGTCGGACTATCGGGTGTGGCTGGAGGCGCTGACGCAGAATGCGTGGGACACCGGCGCCGGCTGGGGCCTGATCCTGACGTACGCCATCTACATGCGAAAGCACGAAGACACCACGCTGAACGCCTTCCTGCTGGGCTTCGGCAACAACTCGGTGTCCCTCATGGCGGGTATCATGGTGCTGTGCACGGTGTTCTCCATCATGCCGGACGCCGCCAGCCAGATCGTGGGCGCGTCCAACGAAGGCCTCACGTTCATCTGGGTGCCGCAGCTCTTCAACCACATGCCCGGCGGCCGCTTCTTCATGTCGCTGTTCTTCCTGGCGCTCTTCTTCGCCGCCTGGACCAGCCTGATCTCCATGATCGAGCTTGCCACGCGCGTGCTGGTGGACGGCGGCATGCTGCGCAAGCGCGCGATCCTGCTGGTGGGCGTCGCCGGGTTCGCGCTGGGCGTGCCCTCGGCGCTGTCCGATGCCGTGTTCGCCAACCAGGACTGGGTGTGGGGCGTCGGCCTCATGGTGTCGGGACTGTTCTTCGCGTTCGGCGTGCTGCGCTACGGCGTGACGCGCTTCCGTGAGACGCTGATCAACCAGCAGGGTGCGGACATCCGCATCGGCCGGTGGTGGGACTGGGTGATCCGCTTCGTCATCGTGGAAGCCGTCGTGCTGGTTGTCTGGTGGTTGTTCGAGATCGGGCGGCACGACGTGTGGGGCCGTTACGGCGTCGCCAACACGCTCGTCCAGTGGGCGGTGGCCCTGGCGATCTTCCTGGCCCTCAACCGCTGGATGGTGGCGCGAAACTCGGCGGCGGCGGCGGATGCCGCCGACTGAAGTCCATGGACTTCAAGGAATTCGAGCGCCGGGCGCGCCGCGTCTGGGATGAAATCCCCGCCGAGTTCCGCGAAGGCGTGGACGGCCTGGTCGTGGAACGTGGCGCACGGTTCCACCCGGCGCTGCCCGACACGTACACCCTGGGGGAGTGCTTGACGGAATCGTACCCCTCGGAGTACGACGGGCCGGACAACGTGCGCTCCATCGTCGTGCTCTACTACGACTCCTTCCGCCGCGTGGCCGCCGGCGACCCCGACTTCGACTGGAAATACGAGATCTGGGAGACCGTCACCCACGAAATCCGCCATCACCTCGAGTCCCTGGCCGACGAGGATGACCTGGAGGAGGTCGACTACGCCGCCGACGAGAACTTCAAGCGCATGGCCGGCGAGCCCTTCGACCCCGAGTTCTACCGGTCCGGCGAGGAGATTACGCCCGGCATGTTCGAGGTCGAGGACGACGTCTTCCTGGAGATCAGCTACCCGCGTGACGCCGAGCCGCGCCCCTGGATCGAGTTCACGTGGCAAGGCGAAGCGCGCCGCGTGCGCACGCCCGCGGGGCTGGGCGACGTCTGCTTCCTCCAGATCGTGGAGGACGTAGACTCCCCCGCCAGCCTGTGCCTCGTGCTCGTGCGTCGCCGCAGCGGGATGGCCGCCCTCCGCGACTGGCTGCGCAAGCGGCCGCCCCGGATCGTCCAGGCGGAAGCGGCCGCCGAATGACGCGGCTCTGGCTGGCCAGGGTCGATCCGTTTCCTTACCATCGGGGGCCATGGACAGAGCACCGCACGCGGAACCCCCGGAGCTGGCTCGTGAGACGCCGTATGAGCTGGTGTTCGGGCCGGAGACCTTCGAAGAGACGCTGTTCCCGAGCATCCGGGACGAGGTCGAGGAGCGCGACGTCGATGCGGCGGACCCGGAGCGGTTCGTCTTCCTGACGAGCGTGGGCAGGCTGCTGCGCATGATCGCGGGCGACGTTCCGTCGCCTGCTGCGGGTCCGGACGCGGAAGCGGTGGGGCGGGCGGCAGACGCTGCCGAAGCGCGGCAGGCGGCGGACACGGCGGTGCGCGAGCACGGGCATCTGCTGTTCCAGGCGTACAACTTCTGGACCCATGGGTGCCAGCTGTTCCTGCTGGAGCCGGAGGCGCTGGCGGCGGTGCTGGCTGTCACCGGCGCAGACGACGCTGAGCTGCGGGCGCCGCATCCCGCCGGCTACGTGCAGCTGCCACGGCACCGCGTGTGGGCGCGGGCGGCCGGTCCACAGCCGGAGCCGGTGGACGGCGTGTTCTGGACGATGTCGTCCGAACGCGAGGATGGTCCTGCACGGCTGGACCTGCTGCTGGTGCTGGGCATGCGGCCGGACCGCGCCGGCTTCAGCGTGGTGCCGGTCGGCGCGACGTTGGAGGCGGATGGTCGCCCGGGGGACTGGTCCACAAACGCAAGGCCCGACGGCGACGACTTCGCCAACACGCTGCCGGGTGGAGAGCTGGAAGAACTGGTGTCCCTGGAGACGCAGGCGGAAGCGCTCAAGCTGATGGCGTTGCTGTTCCGGTACCTGGAGCGCTACCCGGAATCGCTGGGCACGGTGACGCGGAATCCGCCGGACGCGTCGGCGTCATCCCCGCACGCGCTGCCGCCTTCGTCGTTGGCGTACCGCCGAATCCGGGCCCGTTCGCCGAGCTAGCAGGTCGGGTGCGACGCAGTCGGAAGATCACGTGACAGGGGGCGGAATGGCGCGGGAATCCAAGAAGGCAAAGAAGGAACGGCTGGCGGAGATCGTGCGGCGGCTGCGGGAAGAGTACCCGGAGCCGAAGACGGCGCTGACGCACCGCAACCCCTACGAATTGCTGGTGGCGACCATTCTGTCGGCCCAATGTACGGACGAGCGCGTGAACATGGTGACGCCGGCCTTTTTCAAGAGATACCCGGAACCGGCGGACCTGGCGGGTGCACGGTCGGAAGACGTGGAGGACCTGATCCATTCCACGGGCTTCTTCCGGCAGAAGACGAAGAGCCTGCTGGGCATGGCCAACGCCGTCGTGGACCGGCACGACGGGCGCATCCCCGACACGATGCAGGCGCTGGTGAACCTGCCGGGCGTGGGCCGCAAGACGGCCAACGTCGTGCTGGGCAACGCCTTCGACAAGGACGAAGGCATCGTCGTCGATACCCATGTCAAGCGGCTCGCGGGGCGACTCGGCGTCACGAAGGAAACGGACGCAGAACGGGTGGAGCGGGACCTGATGGAGCTGGTGCCGAGGGACGACTGGACCGACCTTTCCCACCTGCTCATCTTTCATGGCCGCCAGGTCTGCAACGCCCGCCGGCCGCGCTGCGAAGCGTGTGTCGTCAGCGACCTGTGCCCCTCATCGCGAGTCTAGCACATCCCGGCCTTCCAGGGCCGGACAGTCCCTCGCGTGCGCCAAACGGCGAAGTCGGCGGCAAGCCGGGCGCACGCAATGGCGCCATGCTCGAATTCGAACTCGAATTCGAACTCGAACACGAGGGCTCCCATGAACCAGTCTTCCGTCGGCAGCTCCGCCGCGCTCCACCTCTTCTCCTACGGCCTCTACGCCGTGGGGGTGCGGGACGGCGACGACCGGAATGCATTCACCGCGAACTGGGTGGGTCAGGTCTCGTCAGACCCGGCGCGGGTCGGGGTAGCGGTGGAGAATGACGGGCGGTCGGTCGACATGATGCGGCGGTCGGGCGTGTTCAGTGTGTGCGTGTACGGGGCGGACCAGCGCAAGATGGCCGCCCGGCTGGCCAGGCCGGCGTCGCGGGCGCCAGCCAAGCTGGCGGAGTACGAGCATGCCGACGGTGCGCGCACGGGGGCGCCGGTGCTGAAGGACTGCCTGGCCTTCGTGGAATGCCGCGTACGCGATGTTCTGGAGCTGGGCGACCACGTGTTGTTCATCGGCGAGGTGGTCGATGGCGCGGTCAAGGCCGAGGGCGAGCCCCTGACCCTGCGAGGCGCCAGGTTCCGGTACGGTTGACGGGTGATGGACGACCGACCGTGGACCGGTCGATCGCCCGTCGTTCGCCGCTCACCGATCCTCTGCGCACAGTCCCAGGAGAGCACATGCCCGGGAAACGCCCGGATCCAATGATGCGCTGGTACATGGTGGCACTGCCAACGGCGGCGGTGTGCGCCCTGTTCGGTTTCCTGGCCGGGACGATCATCCGGGGTCTCATCTGGATGACGAGTCCAGAGATGCCGGTGAGTGGGCTGCCGTACCTCATGGCGTTCCTGTTCGGCGGCGGCGCGTTCACGGTCCTGGCGATCTCGAGCGGAGCGGGGGAGTTCATGCGGCGGATCATGACGGGCGGTCCCATGCGTCCCACGCCGCAGTATTCGTATGCCGATTCGCTGGTGGCGCGCGGGAGGTACGAGGACGCCATTGCGGCGTACCGCGAGGCGATCCGGGAGGAGGCGGAGGCCGGGCCGGTGGATGCGGAGCCGTATCTTCGCATCGCGCGTGTGTACCGCGACCACCTGAAGCAGCCGGAGGATGCGATCCGGTGGTTCCGGGGGGCGCGCACCGCGGCCGGTGCGACGCGGGACCAGGTCAACGCGGCCACGTATGAGATCGTTGACATCCACCTGCACGGCGGAGGCGATCCATGCCGGGCGATCCCGGAGCTGGCACGTCTGGCGGACGAGGCAGCCGGCTCGAAGGTGGGCGACTGGGCAGCACGGAAGCTGGCGGCGCTGAAGCAGGATCTCGCCCGAACCATCAAGGACCAGACGAGTGCCCCTGGACCGGCAGAGCAGGACGGGCCGGGGCAGAGAGGCGCGGGCAATGGCTGACGCGGGTCTGGCAGGTTCTGCGAGCCCGTTCCTGCGCCATGGCGCGTCGCAGCCGGTGCACTGGATGCCGTGGGGTGCGGAAGCGTTCGAGCGTGCGGAGCGGGAGGATCGGCCGGTCCTGCTGGACATCGGTGCCGTGTGGTGCCACTGGTGCCACGTGATGGACCGGGAAAGCTACGAAGACGAGACGACGGCGGCGCTCATCAACGAGCTGTATGTACCGGTGAAGGTGGACCGGGACGAGCGGCCGGACGTGGATGCGCGCTACCAGCGCGCGGCGCAGGTGCTATTGGGGCAGGGTGGCTGGCCGCTGACGGCGTTCCTGACGCCGGCCGGCGAGGCTTTCTACGCGGGGACGTACTTCCCACCGGTGGAGGGGCATGGACGCCCGTCGTTCCCGCGCGTGTTGCGGGAAGTGGCACGCATCTGGGGCGAAGAGCGGGGGCGGGCCGAGTCGTCGGCCACGGCGTTGCGGGAGCGCCTGCGGGAGATCGCGCAGGTGGAGTCGCTGCCGGGAGAGTTGGACGCGGCGGACGTGGAGCGTGCAGCGGACGGCCTGGCGCGGACCTTCGACGCCCGTTACGGCGGCTTCGGCGGCGCGCCGAAGTTCCCCAATGCGGGCGGGCTGGGCCTGCTGCTGGATCGCTGGCTGGACACGGGCGATGAGGGTGCGCGCGACATGCTTCGCCGCACGTTGGACGCCATGGGCCGGGGCGGCGTGTACGACCAGCTGGGCGGCGGCTTCCATCGCTACGCCACCGACGCCCGTTGGCTGATCCCGCATTTCGAGAAGATGGCGTACGACAATGGAACGCTGCTCGCGCTGTATGCACGGGCGGCATCCGTGCTGGATGAGCCGTTCTGGGTCGCCATCGCGTGCGGAATCCTGGACTACTACCGGGACGTGGCGCCGGGGCTGGTGGACGCCGGCGGCTTCCCGGCGTCGCAGGATGCGGATGTGGGCGAAGACGACGACGGTGACTACTGGACGTGGACGCTGGACGAGGTTCGCTCGGCCCTGGGTGACGAAGCGGCCGTGCGGGCCGCCACGATGGTGTACGGCCTGGATGATCCGGCTACGAGCATGCGCGCGGATCCGGCGCGTCACGTGCTGCGGCGGGCCGCGTCGCCGACCGACGTGGCGCGGGAGCTGGGCCTGACGGTGGATGCCGCGCGCGCTCAGCTCGCGGACGTGCGTGCCCGCCTCAAGGACGCCCGGGACGGTCGCCCACGCCCGTTCGTCGACGAGACCCGGTACGCGGGATGGGTCGCCCTGGTCGCCGCGGGCCACATTGCGGCGGCGCGTCACCTGGACCGACGCGACGCGGGCCGGGCCGCAGAGCGCGCCCTGGACCGGGCATGGCAGGAAGCCTTCGAACAGGGTCGCGGCATCCGCCGACGGCTGGGCGATCCGGCGGCAGGCGTGTACGTCGACGACCAGGTCCACACGGCCCGCGCGTTCCTGGACCTGTTCGAGCTGACGCAGAACGCCCGTCACCTGGAGCGCGCCGTGACCCTCGTGGGCGTGCTGTTCGACCGGTTCCACGACCCCGATACGTCCACGTTCGTCGACCGGCCCCGCGATGCCGATGCGGCGGTGTCTGTGCTCCGGGAGCCCGCCCGCTCCATCATGGACGCACCGGAGCCGGCGGCCAACGCCGCGGCCGTCCTGGTGCTCGCCCGCCTTCACGCCCTGACCCGGGAGCCGCGCTACGACGACGCGGCGCGCGCGACGGCCCGTGCGTTCGCCGGCTCCGCGGCCCGCTTCGCCACGAACGCCGGGACCTATTATCGCGCGCTGAGCTGGCTCACCGGGCCGGTCACCACCGTCGTCGTGGTGGCTGACGACGACGCCCTGCTGGCCGCGGCACTGGCTCCCTACCGTCCGCGTACCGTCGTGCGCCGGTTCCGGCCCGGGGCCGTGGATGCCGGCGCGCTGTCGCCGGAGCTGCAGGCGATGGTCACGGCGGACGCGCCGCGGGCATACGTGTGTGCCGGGCGCACGTGCGCTGCGCCTGTGACGCGTCCCGAAGCGCTGCGCCGGCTCGTTGGTTCCTTCCGCGGTTGATGCGGCCGGGCGCATGGTGTCGCGGGGCGCCGTCCACTACGTTCGTCTTTCGCCGTCGGGACGTGGGGACGGTGACGATGCCATCTGCATGGTGTGGGAGCACGTGCCCAACGGAACCAGGTCAACATCGCGAGAAAGCCGCCAGCGACTGCTGGGACGAGGCCTGTGGCTGGAAGCGCTGACCATCGCCTGGACGTTGGTGGAGGCCGGCGTGGCGGTGACCGCCGGCCTGGGCGCGCACAGCATCGCCCTCATTGCCTTCGGGCTCGACAGCGTGATCGAGATGATTGCTGCGGTCGCCCTGTTCGCTCGCCTGCGCGCCGAGCGACTCGGCGCTTCCCGCGCGGAAGCGGCGGCCCGCGAGAAAAGGGCGCTCTGGATCGTGGGCACTACGTTCTTCCTGCTGGGCTTCTACGTGGTCGTGGAATCGGCGGCCACGCTGGCGGGCGCCCACGTGCCGGAGGCGAGCCGCATCGGTATCATCCTGGCGATCGCGTCGCTGGTGATCATGCCGTTGCTCGCTTGGGGAAAACAGCGCACCGGCAGGGTCCTGGACAGTCGGGCTCTCATGGCCGATGCCCGGGAATCGCTGGCCTGCGCGTTGCTGTCCCTCACGTTGCTGGCAGGGCTCGTGCTGAACGCCGCCCTGGCATGGTGGTGGGCCGATCCGGTGGCCGCGCTCGTCATGGTGCCGTGGATCCTGAACGAAGGCCGCGAAGCCATCCACGACGCACGCCAGGCCGGAACGGAATGAAGGCACACGTGGATTGCAGGTCACGGGAACCGGAAAGCAACCTGATGGGGAGGATTCATGCCGTCGCGTGATGAAGCACTGACGCTCCTGCGGGAATGGGTGGACAATGAGAACCTCGTGAAGCACATGCTCGCCGTGGAGGCGGCCGTCCGGTTCTATGCCCGCAAGCAAGGCGCGGACGAGGACCTCTGGGGACTCGCGGGCCTGCTGCACGACATGGACTGGGAAAAGTACCCCGACGAGCATCCTCTCAAGGCTGTCGAGGAGTTGAAGCGGCGCGATTACCCGGACGACGTCGTGCACGCCATCCTCGCCCACCGCAGCGACTTCACCGGTGTCGAGCCCGAGTCTCCGCTGGACCGTACGCTTGTCGCCTGCGACGAGCTGACCGGGCTCATCACCGCCACCGCCCTCGTGCGGCCCAACGGCATCGACGACATGAAGCCGAAGTCGGTGCGCAAGAAGATGAAGGATGCCACCTTCGCGCGGGGCGTGAACCGGGACGACGTCCAGCGCGGTGCGGAGCTGTTGGACATCGAACTGTCCGAGCACATCCAGAACGTCATCGAGGCCATGCGCGGCATTGCGCAGGAGCTGGAGCTCTCCGCCGGGCAGGTGGGCGGCGCGTAACCACGCCGACAATCGGGCGGCCGTCGCGTTCCCGGCACGACTGCCCGATCTGACTTCATTCGGATTACCCCTTGTTTCCTGTCGCTGATCCTTGCATAAGTAAATAATACGACCGTGCCATTTTTCCACCCAACACATGTGTGCGATTCGCGCATAGCCGCACTTAGCCGCACCTGGCCGTACGCAGTCGTACCTAGTCGCACCTAGACGCACCTAGACGTGTTTGAATGTACTCGGCCGTGTTTAGCCGCACATAGGTTGCCACGCTTGAGGCGTTTGGTTCATACGACCCGGGTGGTCGTTACGAGCGTAATTGCCGTTGTCGCAACACCGTGCACCCGAGAGGAGGAGCGCACCATGGATACGTCTTGATCGTTCGGTCGGTGCAGTAGAAGCCAGCCCCATCTGTTGTGGAAGCATGCAGTCCCTGGTGTGAGCGGAGACCCACACCAGACGCATCTCGAAAGGTGAGGTTCTTCTGATGAACAGCCACCGAAGAAGGTCCGCAGGGTGGTGGGGAGGCACGGTAGCCCCACTACTGCCCGCAGTACCGCTGGGCCTGAAACGTAATCTTCGTTTCAAATTCAACAGGCACACCGATCTCCTTCCTACTCCTTCGTATTCCTTCGTACTCCTTCCAGGAGGGCTCATGAGAGCATGCTTGCGGTTCCTGGCAGTGGCCTTGGTGCTGGCGCTGGTCCTGCCGATGGCAGCGACTGCTCAGCAGCGCGTAGTGGGGCAAGTCCAGGACAACGCGCGAAACCCGCTGGCCGGCGTCCAGGTCTCGGTGCTCGGCACGACGGTCGGCACGCTCACGGACAGCGACGGGCATTTCGCGCTATCGGCGCCGGCCGGCGCCGATAGCATCCAGTTCACGTACATTGGCTACCGGACGGTGACGCGGCAGATCGCGTCGGTCGTGAACGTGACGATGCGTGTGGAGGCGATCGCTCTCGAAGGGCTTGTCGTGACGGCCTTGGGGATCGAACGTGAGCAACGCTCGATCTCGTACGCGGCGCAGTCGATATCCGGCGGAGCCGTGAGCGAGGTGCCGACCCCGAACATGGCATCCTCGCTGCAAGGCAACGTCGCGGGCGTCCGTGTCACGAACTCATCCACCCCCTTCGGCTCGGCGCGCATCATCGTGCGCGGCGCGAGCTCGATCCTGGGCCAGAACCAGCCGCTGATCATCGTCGACGGTATTCCCATCGACAACTCGACGCCATCGGTGGCCGGCTACGGCGGAACCGGCACAGGCAGCGGCGACATGCGCGGCTACAACGTGGGCAACGCCGCGGCGGACATCGA
>JARRJS010000025.1:0-54730 GCA_037388885.1 Gemmatimonadota bacterium | reverse complement strand
TGGGCCTGGTGCGCACGGAAGGCGAGCCCCAGACGCTGGCGGAGCGCCTCATGCTGCCGTCCCTCACCATCCGCGGCCTGTCCAGCGGCAACACGGGCGCCCGGGCGAGGAACGTCATCACCGCCACCGCCACCGCTGCGCTGGGCATCCGGCTGGTGCAGGGGAACGACCCGGAGCACATGAAGGACCTGGTGGAAGCGCACATCCGGAAGCAGGGCTACCACATCGTGCGCGAGGACCCGGACATGGCGACCCGGTTGAAGTACCCGAAGATCGCCAGGGTCGTGCGCTTCCGCGGCTACCCGGCGGCACGCACGCAGATGGACCTGCCCATCGTGCAGACGGTCGTGTCCGCCGTGCGCGCCGCCGCCGGCGGCGACCTGGTGCTGGTGCCCGGCATGGGCGGCTCGCTGCCGCTTTACCTGTTCACCGGCGGCCTGGGCAAGCCGGCGCTCATCGTGCCCATCGCCAATTACGACGACAACCAGCACGCGGCCAACGAAAACCTGCGCGTCGGCAACCTCTGGTACGGCATCGACCTGTACGGCGCGCTGTTCGATCTGGGTTCGCGGGGCTCTTGAGGGCGCGACAGGGCCGCGTTCCCGGCGCGCGTCTCGGTTCCGGCTTCAGGTAGCAGGGCGCAACCGCGGCCGTTTCGGCCGCGGTTGCTGCAGGTAGCAGGTCCTTGTTTCCGGCTCGAAAGCTTCGCGGGGGGACTGCTGGCTTCGTCGCGTTCTGCTTTCCGGGTTTGGTGGCTTCGCGGGGATTGCTGGCTTCACCGCGTTCTTCCCTGGGTCGGTTGGCTTCGCGGGTGAGGTCCACCTTACATCGCACGGGTCGGGCGGGCGGCGCTCCACGCGTGCTCGCGGGCAGCATACGCACCGGGCGTACGCCGCGCAGGCCGCTCCGCTTCGCGCTATGCACTCGCGGCCTGGCGCACCCCGGTGAGGTAGCAGTCCCTCCGCGAACCTTCGCAGCGACGAGCCGAGACCTGCTACCTGCAGCCGGCGCGGCGAAGCCGCGACGGCGCCCTCGACTAGCCAGCGCCGGCACGCATGGCCGCCGCCCGCGACGCGGCGAGCGCCACGAAGAACAGCCCCGCCGCGAACAGCACGATCGCGGCGCCGGAGGGCAGGTTCCAGTACCACGACAGCGCAAGACCGCCCGCGACGGCGGCCAGGGCGACGACGACGGAGGTGAAGACCATCCAGCCCATGGAGCGGGCGATGACCTGGCCGGTGGCGGCGGGGATGACCAGGAACGCGGACACCAGCACGATGCCCACCAGCCGGATGGCAGACACGATGGTGACGGCCAGCACGGTGAGGAGCAGGTAGCGCAGGAACGTGGACGGCAGGCCGGCGGCGCGGGCGCTCTCCTCGTCCACGCTGATGAACAGGAACTCCTTGAACAGCAGCACGACAATGACGAGGGCGACGCCGCCCACCACGAAGACAAACACAAGGTCTTCCGACCGCACGGTCAGGATGTTGCCGAACAGGTAGCCCAGCAGGTCCTGGCGGTAGCTGCCCCCGCGGCTCATGAGGGCGACGCCCATGGCCATGGCGGTAGGGAAGAAGATGCCGATGGCGGTCTCGTCGGAGATGCGTCCCCGCTCGCTGGTCCAGCCGATGACCCAGGCGACCAGCACGGAGAAGACGAGGGCGGCGATCATGGGATCCACGCCCGCGACGAGCCCGAGGGCGACGCCGCCCAGCGCGGCGTGGGAGATGCCGACGCCCACGAAGGCCATGCGGCGCAGCACGACGAACACGGCCAGCACGGCGCACGTGAGGCCGACCAGCGTGCCGGCCAGCAGCGCCCGTCGGATGAAGTCGTAGCCCAGCGCCTCGATCACCCTTCCTCCTCCCGCCTGGCCTCCTGCGCCAGGTGGACGCGGTGTGACGCGAAGTCGTACAGCCCGTCCAGCACCTCGTCCTTCAGCACCTCCGGCGGCTGCCCCGCGGCCACCACCTTGCCGTCGATGAGGATGACGTTGTCGGCGTGCACCGAGACCACCTCCACGTCGTGAGACGCCGCGATCACGGTGATGCGCTCTTCGCGCTGCAGGTCGCAGCACATGTCGTAGAAATTGAGCTGCGCACCCGGGTCCAGGCCGGCGGTGGGCTCGTCCAGCAGCAGCACGCGCGGGTCGCCCACCAAGGCCCGGGCGATGAGGGCGCGTCGCTGCTGCCCGCCCGAAAGGTCGCCGAACTGCCGGTCCGCCTGGGGACCGAGGCGCACCCGGTCCAGGGCGCGCCGCGCCACGTCCCGGTCCGCCACCCCCGGGCGTTTCAGCCAGCCGATGTGGCCGTAGCGGCCCATCAGCACCACGTCCAGCGTGGTGAGCGGGAAGTTGTCCGGCACACCGGTGCGCTGCGGCACGTAGCCGACGCCGACGATGCGACCGCCGGGCTCCTCGCCGAACATGCGGATGTGCCCGCGGCTCGGCCTGAGGAGCCCGAGCATGAGGCGCAGCGTCGTCGTCTTGCCGGCGCCGTTGGGGCCGATCAGGGCGGTGAAGCTGCCGTGTGGCACCTCGAACGTGACGCCGCGCAGCACCTCGGAGCGGCCGTAGCCGAACCAGACGTCGTCGAACACCACGGCAGGCGTGGCGGCGCCGGCGCCGGTCATCCGGCCCCCAGCGCGCGGGCGAACGCGTGGGCGTCGTAGCGCATGAGATCGAAGTACGAGTCACGACCCGGCAGGCCCGTGGCGCCCAGAGGGTCCGCGATGGCCACGGGCAGCTTGAGCTCTGCCGCCAGCGCTTTCACGCCGGCCTCGCCCAGCTGCGGCTCGGCGATCACGCCGGCCACGTGCAGACGGCGCGCGTCATTCACCAGGCCTGCCAGCTCGCGCGCCCCCAGCTCCTGGCCCGGCGACGGGTGCAGCACGCCAACCTCGACGAGTCCGTAGCGCGCGGCGAAGTAGTCCCAGGCGGCATGCGAGGCGACGAAATCCCGGGACTTGATGCCCGACAGGATGGTTCGGATCTGCGCGTCCAGCGCCGTCAGCGAGTCGGCCACGGCGACAGCGCGACGGCGCATCGCTGCCGCAGAATCGGGCGTCACGCCTTCGAGAGCGTTCAGCATGCGCGGCAGCAGCGTGTCCCGGACCAGGATCGGGTCCAGCCACACGTGGGGATTGCCCGTGCCCGGCTGGTCCGTGGCGCCCTCGAGCTGCATGCCCGCGGTGAGCACGACGACGGGCACGTCAGAGTCCTCCGTGATGCCGGCCACCCAGTCGTCGATGGCGCCACCTACACGCACCACCACCCGCGCCGACGCCACTTCCCGCGCCGCCAGCGGCGTCGGATCGTAGGTTGCCGGGCTCACGCCGGCCGGCAGCAGCTCGATCACGTTCGCGGCCGGGCCGGCCATCATGCGCATGAGGCTGGCGACGGGATGAATGGTCACGACCACTGTGGGGCCTGCGCCCGCGCCGGCCGTGTCCGCATTCCGCTCCGGGCCACAGCCGACAAGGCCGCCACCCAGCAGCACCAGGACCAGCCCGGCAAAGATCGTGTGCCTCACACGCGCCCCCGTACGGATCCGGGCCCCGCACCGTGCGGGGCCACGGTAAGCTAACACGGCGGGCAACCGATCAAGTCAACGGGCCAGCATCGGGCCGAGGGGTCGCCCGCCCAGGAGGTGCATGTGCAGGTGCAGGACCTCCTGGCCACCGTTGCGGCCGCAGTTCACCAGTAGCCGGTAACCGTCCTCGGCGATGCCCTCCTGTTCCGCGATCTGCCGCGCCACCACGAACAGGTGGCCCAGCACCGCTTCGTGCGACGCCTCCACGTCGTTCACCGTCGGGATCGCCTCGTTCGGCACGATGAGCACGTGCGTCGGCGCCTTCGGATCGATGTCGCGGAACGCCGTGACAAGATCGTCCCGGTACACGATGTCCGCATCCAGCTCCCCACGCACGATCTTGCCGAAGATCGTGTCGCCCATCCGGGCCTCCTTTCCCGGGTCCGCCGCGGTCGGCGTCGGATCCGTCTGCGTGGCAATGGAGCGCTCAGCGCGCGTCCGGATTCTCCGCGTAGGTCACCAACATCTCGGCCTGGGCCAGCACATGGCCATCCATAGCCGCCAAAGCGTCATCGCCGCTGAAGTCGCCCGACAGCCCGAGGTTGGCCACATCCAGCGCGTAGACCGTGAAATGGTAGTGGTGCAGGCGCTCGTCGTTCCACGGCGGGCACGGGCCGTCGTAGCCGCCATACGTGCCGTCCATGTCGGGATCGCCCTCGAACCACTCCGTGTAGCTGTTGCGGCCCGACACGCCCACGTCCCGCCGGCCCCGCAGCTTCCCCCGCGCCGTGATCCCGTTCGACTCCACGCCTTCCACCAGCTCCGTCAGCGTAGGCAGTATGTCCACCAGCACCCAGTGGTAGAAGTCCTTCCGGCGCATGTCGTACGGGATCGTCTTGCCGTCCTGGTTGGCGTCCGATTTGTCTTGCGGCGCGTCCACGTCACAGCAGATCACGGCGAACGACTTCGTGCCCGCTGGTTCCAGCGACCAGTGCAGATGCGGGCTCACGTTCGGGCCCAGCGTCGCCTTGCCCTCATCCGTCGCCACACAGAATGCGTGCTTCTCGGGACACCGTTCGCCGGCTTCAAGGGAGTTGCTGGTCAGATTCATCAGATGGCCTCCGTCGTGCGGGAAAAGCAACGTGGGGAAGGTTTGTCCGCCACGAACAGGAAGCAACCCCTGTTCCATTCCACCCTTCCTGCCCATCCGCCCCGACCGGGAGACCCTCGCCACCCCACCCGACCACCACCCGGGAGACGGGGGGACTGGGAGAGCGGCGCAGCTTCGTTCGCGGCCTGTGGCCAACCGCCCGGCGAAGCTGCATCGCCGGGCAGCAGCGCGGCCGCGTCTTCTGATTCTCCCTGTCCCCCAGTCTCCCCGTCTCCCCGTCGGGGTGGCGGTGGGGCGGACGGGCTCTCCCCGTGGGGGTGGCGGCGGGGCGGACGGAGCTCCCCCCGTCACTCGCGTACGCGACGAACGACGCGGACTACCGGGTCCCCGCGGCCCCCGGCAACGGCTTCGGGGTCGAAGGCCCGTTGGGCGGCAGAACGGGGTAGGCGACGTCCGGCTGCCGGCCGTTCAGGGTCTGGAGGAACGCGGTGATGGCCTGCACATCGGCGTCGGTGAGGTCCGCACCGAGCTGGGCCGTGCCCATGATGCGGACGGCCTCGCCCAGGTCCCACACCTTGCCGGAGTGGAAGTAGGGCGGCGTGAGGGCCACGTTGCGCAACGCGGCCACGCGGAACACGTACTCGTCGGTGGTGGCTCGGGTCACCTTGTAGCGGCCCAGGTCATCGCGCGGCAGGATCTCGGCGTCGGGCTTGTTGACCACACCGAACGGGAAGTACGACCGGCCACCCACGTTGACGCCGTTGTGGCACGCGGTGCAGCCACGGCTCACGAAGAGCCGCAGGCCCTGCTTCTCCTGGGCCGACAGCGCGCTCAGGTCGCCCTTGAGGTACTGGTCGAAGCGCGAGTCGGGGGTGATCAACGTCGCTTCGTACACTTCTATGGCCCGCGCCATGTTGTCGAACGTCACCGGGTCGTCCTCGCCGGGGAACGCCGCACGGAACCGGTCGACGTATTCCGGCATGCTCTTCAGTGTGGCCACGACCCGGTCCGGCGTGTTGTTCATCTCGACGGCCGCCTGCACCGGCCCTTTCGCCTGCTCCTCCAGGTTCGCCGCCCTGCCATCCCAGAACTGCGCGATGTTGTACACCGCGTTCAGAACCGTCGGCGCGTTGCGCGGGCCGCGCTGCCAGCCGTGCCCCACCGACGTCTCCTGCAGGTCCACACCCGCCAGGCCCAGGTTGTGGCAGGTGTTGCAGCTGATGAGCCAGCTCGAGGAGAGCCGCGGCTCGAAGAACAGCATCTTGCCCAGCGCCACACGTTCCGGCGTCGCCGCGTTGTCCGGCAGCTCGGGCGCCGTGGCCGACACGGGCTCGAACACGTTCGCAGGAATATCGACGTCCAACTGCGCGGCCTGCGCCGTCTGGTCGGTCCCGCCGGTCGACCCGCTGCTGCAGGCCGCCAGCACGGTCAATCCCGCCACCAGTGCCGACGACACGAGATCTGAAGCGCGCATCGATCCTCCAGGTTCGGGAAACGCCTCCACCCCGCCCTGCTGCCCCGAGGGGGTGACCCCCACCCACCCTCTCCACCGCCAGGGGGACGGGGCGACAGGGAGAGACGGCGGTGCAGGAATCCTGGCACGGCAGCCAACCGCGGGCAAGGCTGATTCCCCTGGACACGCTCCCGGCGCCAGCCCGGGATTATCGCCCGCTCTCCCCGTCTCCCTCTCTCCCCGTGGCGGGGTCGGGCCGGGCGACGGTCTCCCCGTCGGAAGGGAGGGGCGGGCGGGCGGCACTTTCCCCGTCGGAGGGGCCGGGCGGCCGGGCGGAATACTCCCTGCCCTTCCACCGGATGCGACCGCCTCGCAGGGCGCTGCGGACGAAGATGAGAGCGGTCGCCAGGGCGCCGAACGGGAACGTGAGCGCATACGCGATGGGGACGCGGTGGTGCAGGTCGAAAACGGACCAGAAGAACAGGGAAACGCCGGTGGCGGCCAGCGCCCACAGTCGGAGGCCGGGCCCGCCCAGGCCGGCGATGACCACCGCGAGCAGCGCAGGCGGCAGCACCCAGGCGATGAGGGGCAGGGCCACGGCCACCCACGGCGCGACGGCGCGCACGGCGGGCCAGGCGCCGAGCCGTGCGCCGCTCGCCACGTTCTTGCTCCACCCCTCGATGATGCCGGCGAGAGAAGAGTACATGCGCGTGCTTATGAACTCCTCGCCGTGGGCGACGAAGAGCGAGCGGCCAGCCTCGACCATGCGCTGGGCGAGACGCACATCCTCGACCACTTCGTCGCGCACGGATTCATGGCCACCAATAGCGTCGTACGCGTCGCGCCGTGTCAGGATGAACTGGCCGTTGGCCATGACGGTCAGCGGGTTGTCGGACCGGTTGACCCGAGTCATGAGCGGGTAACGGGACGTGATGACGAACCAGACGTGCGGCAGCATGAGCCGCTCCCAGAACCCGACCATGATCTGGCGCGGCAGCACGCTGAGCATGTCGGCGCGCCCGTCCTGGAGGGCGCGCACGGCGCGGGGTAGGAGCTCGGGTCCGTGGCGCGTGTCGGCGTCGGTGAACAACAGCAGGTCCCCACGTGCGGCCCGGTAGCCCTGCCAGCACGCCCACGGCTTGCCGATCCACCCATCCGGCAGCGGGTCTCCGGTCACCACGCGCACGCGTCGGGCGGTCTGCTCGGCCAGCGCTTCGGCGATCTCGCGGGTGCCGTCCTGGCTGCGGTCGTCCACGACGACGATCTCGTAGCGCGGCCATTTCGACTGCAGCAGCGCACCCAGGCAACCGCTGATGTTCTCCGCTTCGTCGCGCGCCGGGACGATGACGGAAACCAGTGGTGCATCGGGTGGCGGGTCGGCTGGGCTGGCGGCGAGGCGCGGCCGTCGCCAGAAGCTCAGCGGCAGCGCGACCAGCAACAGCACGGCCCAGGGCAGGAATGCGATGAACGGAGTCATGGACCGCTGAAGCTATGGCGCCGGCCGCCGTCGAGACAGGCTTGCCCCGCGCGGCGCCGGCGGCCTACCTTCGCCGAATTATGGATTGGACCGCATGGCGCGACGAGTTCCCGATCCTCGCGCGCAAGACCTACCTGAACTCCTGCTCGCTGGGCGCGCTCTCCCGGCGCGCCGTGGAGCGGGTGCAGCAGTTCCAGGAGGAATGGCACGATTACGGCGCCTCGGCCTGGTACGAGACCTGGCTCGGACGCCTGGAGGAGCTGCGGGCGCGTGTCGCGGCACTGCTTCATGCACGACCGGAGACGATCGCCTTTGCGCCGTCGGTGTCCGGAGCGTTGACGGTCATCGGCTCCACGCTGCACTACGAGCGCCGACCGGACGTCGTCATCACCGACCTCGACTTCCCCACCCTGGCATACCAGTGGCTGGGGCGACCGAACGTGAACGTCGTGCGCGTGCCGAGCGGTGACGGTGCCACCGTCGACGTGCAGCGCTTCGCCGACGTCGTCTCCGAACGCACCGCCCTCATTGCCACCAGCCACGTGTTCTTCACGACCGGCGCCATCCAGGACCTGAAGGCCCTGGCCGACATCGCACACCGGGCCGGCGCCCTGCTGCTCGTGGACGCGTACCAGAGCGCCGGCCAGGTGCCCATCGATGTGCATGCAGCCGACGTCGACGTGCTCATCACCGGTCCGCTCAAGTGGCTCCTCGGCGGGCCCGGCCTGGCGTACATGTACGTGCGCGAGTCGCTGCTCGGCTGGCTGCGGCCCACCGTCGTCGGATGGTTCGCCCACCGCGACCAGTTCGCCTTCGACATCGAGCACCTGGCGCTCCGCGACGATGCCCGCCGCTACGAACAGGGCACGCCCGCGCTGCCCACCGTGCACGCCGCGCTGGGCGGCCAGTCCATCATCGACGAGATCGACGTCGACGCCATCCGAGAGCGGAACCGGTTCCTCACCGACCGGATCATCGGGCTGGCCATCGAGAACGACTTCGATATGCGGATCGCGCCCCGGCCGGAAGACCGGTCGGCCATCGTCATGATCGCGGCCGACGACCCGCACGGCGCCGTGGCGCGCCTCGCCGACCGGGACATCATCGTGGATGCGCGACCCGGTTACGTGCGCGTCTCGCCGCACTTCTACAACACCGAGGAAGAGATCGAGCTCGTCATGGACGAGCTGGTCCACTGGAGGGACAGGTGAGCGGCGACGACGCCGGTTCGAGGCCCGACGCCGGGGCGCCGAACAAGGACGACGATGCGGCCGGCAGCCCGCGAGCCGGCCTGACCATCGCCGAAGCCCAGCGCGCCGTGGACGCATGGATCTCCCGGTTCGAGGAAGGCTACTGGCCACCCCTGTCCAACCTGGCCCGGTTGGTGGAGGAGGTGGGCGAGCTGGCCCGCGAGCTGAACCACCGCCACGGCCACAAACCCAAGAAGCCCGAAGAGCCGGACCAGGACCTGGCGCTGGAGCTGGCCGACGTCCTGTTCGTGCTCCTCACCCTGGCCAACGAGCAGAAGATCGACCTGGAAAGCGCGTTCCTGAAGGTGCTGGACAAGTACGAAGCGCGCGACGCCTCGAGGTGGACGCGGAAGTCATAGGGCGCCGCCGCGGCTTCGCCACGCCGGCTGCAGGTGGCAGGTGGCAGCTGCTGCGGTCCCAGGGTGCGCATGATACCGGCCAGGGCGCCGGCCTTCGTCGTGGGCGCGCCCGGGGGTGCGCGGGTTTGCCGGCAAAGGGCGCCGGCCTTCGTGCGGGCATCCCCCGGGTACGTTCGTTTACCGGCAGGGTGCGCCCGCCATGAAGGAGGGCCAACGCCGCACGCCTGACGCCCCGCGATGCGCACGCGATGAACGACGGCGCCCTGGCCGGACGCCGGCGCACCCCACGAACGAGGCAGCTGCCACCTGCCACCTGCAAGCGACCCGCGGGCAAAGCCCACGGGTCGCGCCCTAGACAAACAGCGCCGCCGCGACCAGCACCACTCCTATGCAGAGCAGCGTCCAGGCCCGCGCGCCCCGGAGCGGCCTCGAGATGCCGACGAAGCCCAGCAAGGCCAACAGCACCAGCACCGTCGCGACGATCAGCAGCGTCTGCCTCACAATGCCCTCCCGCACGCGACCGTCGTCCCGGTCGGTTCGCTGCTCGCGGGTGCCATGCTCCCCCTCACGGCGTCAGCACGATGTTGCCGAACGACTCGCCCTGTTCCAGCCGGGCATGGGCTTCCGCGGCCTTGTCCAGCGGCCAGGCCACGTCCAGCACCGGCTCCAGGCGGCCGTCCAGGATCAGCCCCATTACCTCCTCGAACTCGTGGCGGCTGGACATGGTGGTGCCCAGTACCTCGATCTGCTTCCAGAACGCCTGCCGGATTTCCAGCTCGGCCTTCGGGCCCGTGGTGGCGCCGTAGACGACGAGCCGGCCACCCTTCGCCAACGCCCGCACGCATTGCGTGAACGTCTGCTCCCCCACCGAGTCCAGCACGACGTCCACGCCGCGCTTGCCGGTGTCCTTCCAGACTTCCCTGGAGAAGTCCACCTCGTTGCGGTCGTAGACGACGTCGGCACCCAGCTCCCGCACGCGGTCCACGAACGGCGTCGACGTCACCGCGTACACCCGGCCGCCGGCCAGCCGCGCGATCTGGATGGCGGCCGTGGACACGCCGCCCGAGCCGCCTGTGATCAGCACCCGCTCCCCGGGCCGCAGCCGCGCCCGGCTGATCAGCCCGCGCCACGCCGTCAGGAAGACCAGCGGCGCGGCCGCCACGCGCGCCGCATCGTACGACTCCGGCAGCGGCAGGAGGTTCCGGGCCGGTACGACGGCATACTCCGCGAACCCGCCCTGCGTGTGCTCCCCAAGAATGCGATAGCGCACGCACATGCTTTCCTCGCCCCGCCGGCACCACTCGCAGTGGCCGCACCAGAGCGACGGGTTCACCACGAACCGCCCACCCGTCAGGCCTTCGTCCACGCCGTGGCCCACAGACTCCACCACGCCCACGACGTCCGAGCCGCCGATGTGCGGCATGGTCGTTTCCACCGGCAGCCCGCGGCGCACCCACAGGTCCAGGTGGTTCATGCCCGCCGCCTCGACCCGCAGCCGGACCTCGCCCGACCCCGGCTCCGGCGTCTCGACGTCCTCGACCCGCACCACTTCCGGGCCCCCGTGCTCATGAAAGATCGCTGCGCGCATTCCGCCTCCCCGTTCCAGCGTTTCCGGTCAGGGTACAATGCCCGGCCATGCCCCACCACCCCGAGTTCCCCCTCCACCCCGATGGGGAGAGTTCCCAGCCTCTCCCCGCCATCCCGATGGGGAGACTCCCGGCGTTGGCTGCGCTCCCCGGCCCGGAATATTGTCCGGCGTGATCAGCGTGCGTCGGCCTGGACCGGTGGGAGAAGGGGAGACAGGGAGCATTGCGCACGCCAGCCCGCGGCCCCCTCTCCCCCTCTCCCCGTCGCTGGCCATGCCCCGTCGATCAGCCCCGCACTCCACCCACCACGCCCTGCACGCCAGCCCTACAAGTCTCCCTGTCACCGTCCATGCACATGCGCGTTGCCCCGCAAACACCCTTGCCAGGCTCTGCCGTTCTGCCCAGCGTTCCTGGCCATGAACAAACAACTTCCGGGAAGCGCTGTTTTCCTTCTGACAGCGCTGGCAGCGACAGGCTGCGGCCCGAAGCCGCGGACCGGCGACCTGCCTGCGCTGCGCGAGTCGGGCGAGGTGCGCATCCTGGCGCCGCGGCTGCGGGAGCCGGAGGTGCTGCCGCGGCAGGGTCAGCCGCTGGAGTTCGGCCAGGATCTGGCCGAGTCGTTCGTGCGTAGCCTGGGCCTGAAGCCGGTCTTCGTGTATGTGGACCGCTACGAGGACCTGATCCCGTCCCTGCTGAACGGGCGTGGCGACCTGATCGCGGCGAGCCTGACGGAAACGCCGGAGCGGCAGTCGCGTATGGCGTTCAGCGCCCCGGTCGGCCACGTGGTGGAGCAGGTGGTGATGCGCACGCCGGACTCGCTGGTGGCGGGCCCTGCGGACCTGGTGGGCCGGACCGTGGTGGTGCGGCGGTCGTCGTCGTACTGGGACACGGTCGAGCGCATGCGGCAGCGGTACCCGGACATCACGCTGCGGCCGGCCCCGGAGGACCTGGACACGGAAGACATCCTGTACCGCGTGTCCCGGGGCGAGTACGACGCGACCGTGGCGGACGACAACCTGGTGGAGGAAGCGCGGGCGTACATGCCGGGCCTGCGCGTGGCCTTCAACGCCACCGGCCGGCAGAGCGTGGGCTGGGGCGTGCGACCGGATGCGCCGGAGCTGCTTGTTGCGGTGAACGACTTCCTGGAGGACGCCGCGCTCGGCGGCCGGCGACCTGAACGCGACCGCGTGGACCTGCCGGGCATCCGCGAGCGTGGCGCGATCCGCATGCTGACCCGCAACAGCGCGGCGACGTACTTCATCTGGCGCGGCCAGCTGGTGGGATTCGAGTATGAGCTGGCGCGGAGATTCGCCCGGCAGCTGGGCGTGCGGCTCGAGGTGGTCGTCGCGCCCGACCGGGCTTCGCTGCTCAGCTGGCTGCGCCAGGGGCGTGGCGACTTCGTGGCGGCCGGGCTCACCATCACGCCGCAGCGCGAAGCCACAGGCATCGCATTCTCGCGCCCGTACAACTACGTGCGGGAGATGGTCGTGGCCCGGCCCGCCGACTCGACGCTCACCCGACCGCAGCAGCTTGCCGGACGCACCGTCGTCGTGCGCCGCAGCAGCTCCTACTGGCCGACGCTCCAGGCGCTCCGAAAACGCGGCGTCCGGCTGCAACTGAAGGCGGCGCCGGAAGAGCTGGAGACCGAGGAGATCGTCGACAGCGTGGCCAGCGGCGCCTACGACCTGACCGTCGCCGACAGCCACATCTTGGCCATCGAACGCAGCTGGCGCGACGACGTGCGCGGCGTCATGCCCCTCACGGACTCGGTGCCCCACGGCTGGGCGGTGCGCCGGAACCAGCCCCGGCTGCTGGCCGCCATCGACTCCTTCGTTCATCACGAGTATCGCGGCCGGTTCTACAACCTGCTTTACCGGCGCTACTTCCGGAACCCGGCACGGATCCGACAGGAGGTCGCCGACCGGCCCACGCGTACCGGCCGCATCTCGCCCTTCGACAGCCTGTTCCACGTCTTCGCCGACCGCTACGACTTCGACTGGCGACTCATCGCCGCCCAGGCCTACGAGGAGAGCCAGTTCAACCCGCGGGCCCGGTCCTTCGCAGGCGCGCTGGGCCTCATGCAGGTGCTGCCCCGTACGGCCCGGGAGCTGGGCGTCGATTCCCTGCGCCGACCCGCCCACGGCATCAAGGCCGGCGTCATGTACCTGGACTGGCTGCGTGACCAGCTTCCGGAATCCGTCACGGGCGCCGACCGCATCTGGCTCGCCCTGGCCGCCTACAACGCCGGTTGGGGCCACCTCATGGACGCCCGCCGCCTCGCTCGCCGGCTCGACCGCGACCCCAATATCTGGTTCGGCAGCCTCGACGCCGTCATGCCCCTCCTGGCCCGACCCCGCTACCACACCCGCGCCCGCTACGGCTACTGCCATTGCTCCCAACCCGTGCGGTATGTGCGGGACATACGTCTGCGGTACCAGGCATATGTCGCGGCGATGGCGGAGACGCCGGTGGCAGGACGGTGAAGGGGAGATTTGCAGCGCGGCGGTGCAGGGCCTGGCCGAGCGTTGGTGAGGCCGATTGGCGGCGCTTGGACGGTGAAAGGGAGACTGGGGGACTGGGGGACTGGGGGACCGCCGGTGCGCCCTGTCTCCCCGTCTCCCGATCGCCCAGGCCCGAAAAGCCCGCTCAGGCGAAAAACACGGCGGGCCTGGAAACGAAGCCGCCCGCCGGGAGTCGCCCCATCCCTGTCCAGGCCCCGAGACCTCAGCCGCGCACAACGTGCCAAGCCAGCCTCCAAAACCCCAGCCCTGCGGTGGCCGGCCGGGCGGGGCGGGGTTAACTTCGCGCTGAACGCGGACGTGGAGGGACCGGTGGGTGAGAACGGGCGCGGAAACCTGTTCCGCAGGATGCAGCGCGAGGCCGAGCAACGGGCGCACGAGAAGGAAGGTGCCGAGCGGCCGTTCGACATCATCGACGCCGCGCGCGGCGAGCCCACGGGGCCGGACGCACCGGCGCCGGACCTGACGTTTCGGGGCTACGTCGAGACGCACGAACGCGTTCCCGCCTTCGAAGGCTCCGACGGCCAGCCGTACACGGTCGACATCGACACCGAGGAGACGGGTGAACCGGACCGCCCGTGGGCGGCTTTCCTGATCTTCGTACGCTGGGCGGCCACGGGCGCGGGCATCATGGGCCACGTGGAGTCGGGTGACGTCGCCCACGGCAACACCGAGGACGAGGCACGCATGGCTGCCCTCGACCTCACGCTCTTCGAGCTGAAGTCCGAGCTGGACGCCGCCATCCGGCGCCGGGAAGAAGAACTGGAGAACTGATTTGCTGAAACAAACGATGCTGTGTCTGAGCGAGAGCCGCACGGCACGCGCCCTGGTGACGCATGCGCCCTTCGCCCACCGCGCAGCCCGCCGTTTCGTCGCCGGTGAGACCATCGACGACGCCATGCGCGCCGCCCGGGCGCTGAACCAGGCCGGCATGACGGTCACGATCGACAATCTGGGCGAGTCGGTGGAGAGCGAAGCGGACGCCCGGGCCGCGGCCGATGCCTACCTGGAAGTGCTGGACCGGATCGCGACGGATGGCATCGACGGCAACATCTCCGTGAAGCTGACGCAGATGGGCCAGGACATCGGGCCCGAGTTCCTGCACGACAACGTGCGTCGCATCCTGGAACGGGCGGCGGAGCTGGACATCTTCGTGCGCTTCGACATGGAGGACAGCGAGCACACCCAGCCGACGCTGGATTTCGTCGCCTCGCTGTGGGACGAAGGCTACGAGGAGATCGGCATCGTGCTCCAGTCCTACCTCCGCCGCACGCGCGATGACGCCGCGTCGGCCAGCGCGCGCAGCCTGCGCGTACGCCTGTGCAAGGGCGCGTACGCCGAGCCGCCCACGGTCGCGTTCCCGGACAAGAAGGATGTCGACGCCAACTACGTCGAGACCATGAAGCTGCTGCTCCGGGACGGACACTACCCCGGCATCGCCACCCACGACCCCAAGATGATCGATGCCGCCAAGGCGTTCGTCGCCGAGCAGGGCATCGACACGTCGCGCTTCGAGTTCCAGATGCTCTACGGCGTGCGCCGCGACCTGCAGAGGCAGCTGGTGAAGGAAGGCTACCGCATGCGCGTCTACCTCCCCTTCGGCGACGCTTGGTACCCCTACCTCATGCGCCGCATGGCCGAGCGACCCGCCAACCTCTTCTTCATCGTCGGCAACGTCCTGAAGGAGCGCCGACATTGAGCAGCGCCGACGTTTCAGGGCGCCGGCGCGGCCCCGCCACGTCGGCTACAGGTAGCAGGTAGCAGGTCCGGGTTCGTCGCTTCGACGGTTGGCGGGGGGACTGCTACCTCACCGGGGTGGGTCCGCAGGTGAGCGTTGTGAAGCGATCTCCGCGGCGTACGCCGGGCCCTGGCCGCGAACGCCGCAAACGACGACGATCGCTGCTGCAGTGAAGCCAGCCGAACCCGGAGGGAAGAAAGAGCGCCGCGACGGCAGCAGTCCCCCCGCGAACCGTCCGAGCCGGAAACCCTGACCTGCTACCTGCTACCTGCTACCTGCCACCTGCCACCTGCAGCCGGTGCGAACCAACGGCGCCCTACGTCGGACGAACTTCCACGCTCCGGCGGGTATTATGCCGCTATGACCAGAGCCGAGTCGGTCCCCGTCACCGAGATCTTCCACTCCATCCAGGGCGAGAGCTCCTGGGCGGGCCTGCCGTGCACCTTCGTGCGGCTGACAGGGTGCCCGTTGCGCTGTTCGTGGTGCGACACCGAGTACGCGTTCCATGGCGGAGAGCTGCTCGAGCTGGACGAGATCGTGGAACACGTGCGCGAGATCGGCACGCCGTTGGTGGAGATCACCGGCGGCGAGCCGCTGATTCACCGGAACACCTTCGAGCTGACACGGCGCCTGCTGGATGACGGATTCACCGTCCTCGTGGAGACGTCGGGAGCGGTGGACGTGGGCACGCTGGACCCGCGCGCCCACCGCATCATGGACCTGAAGTGCCCGGGTTCCGGCGAGTCGGAGAAGAACCTGTGGTCCAACCTGGGCCACCTGACGGAGCGCGACGAGCTCAAGTTCGTGATCCGGGACCGGGCCGACTACGAGTGGGCGCGCACCGTGCTGCGCGAGCACGGGCTGGACGCCCGCGTGCGCAACGGCTCGCTGCGTGCGATACTGTTCGCACCCGTCTGGGGCGAGCTGGAGTACGCCGACCTGGCGCACTGGATCCTGGAGGATCGGCTGCCCGTCCGGTTCCAGACCCAATTGCACAAGCTGATCTGGGGCCCGGACACGGCCGGCGTGTAGGGCGCGCCGCCGCAGGGCGCCGCCGCGGCTTCGCCGCGCCGGCTGCAGGTGGCAGGTCCGGGTCCGTCGCTTCGACGGTCCGCGGGGGGACTGCCACCCCACCGGGGTGGTCCACCGCAGCCGCGCGTTGCGGACCGATGTCGGCAGCGCACGCCGGGCTTCGGCCGCGAAGGCGAGCGAAAACCACCGTCTCCCGCGCAGCCGGCCGAACCCCGAAGGAAGAAAGGAAGAACGCGACGACGGCTGCAGTCCCCCCGCGAACCGTCCGAACCCGAAACCCGGACCTGCTACCTGCTACCTGCTACCTTCAGCCGTGCGAAGCAGCGGCGCCCTCTGTACCGGGGCCCTCAACCGTCCCGCGCGGCCTCGTCGATCGCGCGCCTCAGGCGTGGCCACACCCGCACGGCCAGCCTCAGGAAATTGGCGCGCTTCTCGGGCCGACCTGCCAGATAGGCCCAGGCGGGCGCACCGCCCTTCTCCGTGTTGCATGCGGTGCAGGCGGTGACGAGATTGCCGGCGGAGTTGTCGCCGCCTTTGACGCGCGGCTCGACGTGGTCCACGGTCAGGTCATCGACGTCGAAGCGCTGGCCGCAGTAGACGCAGGTGAAGTCGTCGCGCCGGAAGATGCGTTGTCGCCGGTCGTCGGCGTCGCCGTCCCGTCGTCGTGTGCTCACGGTCCGATCCGTGCATCCAGGTCCGTGGGTCCGCACCGTCTGGTCGGCGCGGTTCGTCCCGTTCCAGTGTAGACATGACAACCGATCCTCGCATCCGGGCGCTCCGGCAGCACCTCGTCCAACACGCCGTGCATCAGATGCCACACGGCGATGACGGCTTTGAGGCCGGCGTGCTCCTCGTGATCCGGCCACGCGACGACCTCGAGCTGCTCATCATCGAGCGGGCCGAGATTGAAGGCGACCCGTGGTCCGGCCACATGGCGCTGCCGGGCGGCCGGCGTGATGAGGGCGACGCCGACCTGCTGGATACCGCGCTGCGGGAGGCGAGCGAAGAAACGGGCGTGGTGGTGCCCCGGGGCGCCGTGCTGGGCCCCCTGGACGAAGTCCGTCCCCGTTCGAGACGGTTGGGTCCGCTGGTCATCGCGCCGTTTGTCGGCGTCGTGCCGGCAGAGACGGATGCGGCGCCCAACCCGGGCGAGGTGGAGCAGGCCCTGTGGGTGCCGCTGCGGCTGCTGGGGGGCGACGCCGCGGGCGAAGTGCACATCGAGTTTCCCGACGGTCTGCGCGCGTTCCCGTCGTTCACGGTGAACGGCCATGTCATCTGGGGCCTGACCCACCGGATCCTGACACAGTTCCTGGAGGTGGCCCAGGCGGCGGGCATCGCCGACTGACCGAGCCGTCAGGGCGCCCGCAGTCTCGCTGCCAGACCCGGCTGGCGCACGCCCGCGCTGACGTCGGGGTACTCCGCGGATGGGCCCTGCGGCGTCTCGTCGTCGCGCGCCGCCAGTGCCTCCTGGACGGCAGCCTCCAGCTCGGCAGTCACTTCCGCCTCCGCCGATTCCAGGGCGGCCCGGTCCGCCACGCCTTCGGAGACCAGGTACTCCTCGTACAGGCCGATGGGGTCGCGTCTGCCCCAACGTTCGAACAGCTCGGCGGGGAATGTCTCCCGGGCCTCCTTCTCGTCGTGCGTGGCGTGGCCGCCCATGCGGAAGGTGTCCACGATCAGCAGCGTCGGGCCATCGCCTCTGCGGGCCCGGTCCACCGCCAGCTTCACGGCGGCGTAGACATCCAACACGTGATTGCCATCGGCCCAGCCGCCGGCCATCCCGTACATCGCCGGCCAGTCCAGGAAATTGCCCGCCTGATGCTGGTCCAGCCGCGTCCCCAGCGCCACCTGGTTGTTCTGGATGATGTAGACGGCGGGCACGCGGAGCACGGCGCCCAGGTTCACGCCTTCATGGAACGTGCCCGCCTTGGTGGCCCCATCCCCGATCCAGGTCAGGGCCACGCGCGGCTCACCTCGCTGCTGGAACGCCAGGGCCATGCCGGTCGTGACGGGGACCATGTCGCCCACGGGCGAGATGGGCTGCAGCACGCCCTGGCCCAGGTCCCCGAAGTGCCCATCGCGGCCGCCGTTGGGTCCGGTCGCCGAGGCCAGGTAGCCACGGAAGATGCGCGGCAGCGGCACGCCCATCTCGTGCAGCGCGCCCGCGTTGCGGATCATGGGCGCCACAACGTCCTGCGACCGGTCCAGCGCGTGTACCGCTCCGATGGTCACCGCCTCCTCACCCGTCGCCAGCCACGCCTTCGAGATCACGCCCCGACGCACCCACCGCTTCAGCGAGATGTCGTGCAACCGGAACCGCACCATGCCCCGATACAGCGTCAGCAGCTGCTCGTCGTCCAACGCCTCGATGATCGCGCGGCGTTCGTCGTCCTCGCCGACCCGCGCGCGGTACGACGACACCAGCTCCGGGTCCGGCGCCCAGTCGATGTACTCCGGCGGGTCGAACGGGGGATACCGCTTCACAGCGCGGCCACCTCGCTCTGGATTGCACGCCCGATGCGCACCGCCATGACGTCCAGTTCGGACCGGGACGGGACCGGCGCGCCCGGCTTGGGCAGCTGCAGCTCGAAAGCCTCGCCCTCACGCACGGGAATCAGATGGAGGTGGAAATGCGGCACATCCTGGCCCCCCACCCGACCATTGGCGCTGAACAGGTTCACCGCACCGGAGTGCGTCGCCTGCCGGATGCCCGGCGCCAGGCGGTGGGCCACCGTCAGGCAGTGGGCTGCCTCCTCCGCCGGAATCGCAAAGAAATCCTGGTGATGTTGCTTCGACGCAACAAGCACGTGGCCGGGACTCACCGGATGGATGTCCATGAACGCAATCGCCCGATGATCCTCGTACACGAGGCTGACCGTCTCTTCACCGCCGATGATCCTGCAGAACACGCAATCTTCATCCATGGTTTGCCTCCGGGTCCCACGTGCAGGTCCACGTGCAGAACACGCAGGATATACGCCCGAGCCGGCTCGCGACACGATCACGGTAGCAGTTGCGGGTTCGTGGATGCCCCCGCCAGATTATCGGCCATGACCCTTCCAGAGCCATCTTCGTCCGACACTACGCCGCCTCCGGCGCCGGCCGGTATCGCGCCCCAGCTGCCGCTGTCAATCCTGGAGTCGGTGCGTCGCCACGATCGGCCCGTAGAGGTGCTGGAGGAGGAAGATCTGACGGTCAGTCTGCCCCGGCGCCTCGGCCTGACCGGTGTGGTGGAGACCCAGATCCGGCGTTACGAAGGCGAAGTGCGACGCCGACACGGGGTCCGTCCGGAAGACATCACGCACCTGCTGCGCCTGGTACTCCGGCGTCCGGACGCGGCGGCGATCCTCCGGGAGGCCGGGGCCGACGTGGCGCGGCGACTGACGCGCCGTTACCCGGGCCGGGCGCTGGCCAGAGTGCCGTTGCCCCGCCGGCTGCGCATGAGGGTGGCGCGACGTGCGACGCGACACGTGATGCGGCGGTTGGTCGGCCCTGCGGTGCTGAAGGTGAGCGGCGGTCTGTCCGTCGAGTTGCGGGAATCGCTGGCCACGCTGCGCGGCGAGGCCGGCACGGCCTGCGTGCTGTACGCTGCCGTCATCGAGGAGACGGTGTTTCGCGTCACGGGGCAGCGTCCGGAGGTGGAAGAAACCCGCTGCGCCACCCGGGGCGCCGTGTCCTGCGTCTGGACGATCGCGTCATGAGCACCGTCGAGCCGCGCTACTTCACGCTGGACGAGGCCAATCGCACGCTGCCGCTCGTGCGCCGCGTGGTGGAAGACATCGTGGCCATGTATCCCGACGTGCAGCGAAAGCTGGCCGAGCTGCGCGAGCTGGCGGACCGGCACACGTCGCCGGAGCTCGAGCAGGAGATGGAAATGCTTCGGGATCGGCTGGAACACGACTCCGACGAGCTGAACCGCTACCTGCGGGAGCTGGACCAGATCGGCTGCATGTTCAAAGGCTTCGAAGACGGGTTGGTGGACTTCCACGCCTGGCTGGACGGTCGGTCGGTGTGTTTGTGCTGGAAGCTGGGGGAGGACCACATCGAATGGTGGCACGAGTTGGACGCCGGCTTCGCCGGACGCCGGCCTCTCACGCCGGAGTACGTCGCACGCCTGTGACGAGCGGTCCCTAGGTCCGGGCGGCCTCCGCGTCGTCCGGCGCCGGCTTGTCCGGGTTTTCCGTTTCCTGATCCAGCAACGTCCGGCGCCGGCTTGTCCGGGTTTTCCGTTTCCTGATCCAGCAAGCTGCGCAGCTCGGCCCGGTCGATGACTTCGTCCTTCATCAGCTTGTGCGCGATCCGGTCGAGCGCCGCGCGCTCGCCGCGCAGCACGCGTTCCGCGCGGTCGTGTGCGGTCGTGACGATCTTGTGTACCTCGCGGTCGATGGTCTCCGCCGTGGCCTCGCTGAACTCGCGCGGCTCGCCGCCGGGCAGGTGCGGGCCGCCGTTGCCGTTGCGGTCCAGGAACGAGCGCCGCTCGTGCTCGTACGTCACCGGCCCGATGGTCTCCGACATGCCATACTGCCGGACCATGCGGCGGGCGATGTCGCTGGCGCGCTCCAGGTCGTTCGACGCGCCCGTCGAGATCTCGCCGAACACGATCTCCTCCGCTACACGCCCACCCAGCAGCACCGCCAGCCGGTCCAGCAGCTCCCGCCGCTGGAGCAGGTAGCGGTCCGAGTCCGGCAGCTGCTGCGTGTAGCCCAGCGCGCCGACGCCTCGCGGCACGATGGACACCTTGTGGACCGGATCGGCGAAGTCCACCCGTTCCGCCACCACCGCGTGCCCCGTTTCGTGGTACGCCACGATCTCGCGTTCCCGGTCGTTGATGAGCCGGTTCTTCTTCTCCAGCCCGGCCACCACGCGATCGATCGCCTCGTCGATCTCCGACATGGAGACTTCCGTCTTGTCACGGCGCGCCGCCAGCAGTGCGGCCTCGTTCAGCAGGTTCGCCAGGTCCGCGCCCACGAAGCCCGGCGTACGCTGCGCCACGACCTTCAGATCGACGTCCCGCGCCAGACGCTTGCCCTGGGCATGCACCCGCAGGATCGCTGCCCGGCCCTTCAAGTCCGGACGGTCCACCACGACCTGGCGATCGAAGCGGCCCGGACGCAGCAGCGCCACGTCCAGGATCTCCGGGCGGTTCGTGGCCGCCATGATGATCACGCCCTGGCGTGGATCGAACCCGTCCATCTCCACGAGCAGCTGGTTCAGCGTCTGCTCCCGTTCGTCGTTGCCGCCCATGACGCCGCCGATGCCCCGGGCCTTCCCCAGAGCATCCAGCTCGTCGATGAAGACGATGCACGGCGCGTTCGACTTCGCCTGCTCGAACAGGTCGCGCACCCGCGAGGCGCCCACGCCCACGAACATCTCCACGAACTCCGAGCCGTTGATGGAGAAGAACGTCACACCCGCCTCGCCGGCCACCGCACGGGCCAGCAGCGTCTTGCCTGTGCCCGGCGCGCCTACCAGCAACACGCCCTTCGGGATCTTCGCACCCAGTCGTCTGAACTTCTCCGGCGTCTTCAGGAACTCGACGACCTCCTCCAGCTCCTGCTTCGCCTCGTCGGCGCCGGCGACATCGCCGAAGTCCACACCCGTGCCTTCAATGCCGACGATGCGCGCCCGGTTCTTCCCCACACGCATCACGCCCTGCGCCGGGTTCATACGCCGTAACAACCAGATCCAGAAAACGAGCATGAGGCCCAGGGGCAGCAGCCAGACCAGGGCCTGACCCAGCCAGCCCTGGGTCTCACCCTCGAAGTTGATGTTCTTCCTCTCCAGCAGCGGGATGAAGCCCGTGTCGCCCTGGACCCGCACCGCCGTCCATTTGTCCGGCTTGCCCTTCTTCACCAGGCTGTCGACCACCTGGGCCGTGATCATGTCGTTGCTGATCGTGACCTTCTTCACGTCGCCCGCCGCGATCCGCTTCTTCATCTGGCTGTACGTGATCTGCGACGTGTTCTGCCGGCCCAGCACGTAGTTCAGGCCGAGCAGCAGCACAATGGTGAGAAGGAAATAGAGGATGGAGAACCGCGTGCGCGGACTCCCCATGGGACTCCGGCGCCGGCCGGATTGCTTCCCGCCGTCGGACGATCCCGTGCCGTGAGGGTCCCGTGGATCAATCGGGCCGCGGCTACCGTTCTTTGGGCTCATGATGCTGCCCAAGGAGGCAAGAGACATGCCGCACCCGGCGGCCGTCGGTGGCGGGTCGACAGGCGGATGCGTCGCCTGCGCAGACGGAGCCGAACCGCCCTCTGGGGCGTCATACTTGCCGGCGGGGCCGCCCACCGGCATGATGCGGGGCATGCCCGACCTGATCGGTCTCTCCGACATCCGCGCCGCCGCCAACCGACTCGCCGGTCGTGTACACCGCACACCGTTGCTCACGTCCCGCTCCCTCGGCGAACGGGTCGGGGCCACCGCGGGCCTGAAGGCGGAGTGCCTCCAGAAGACGGGTTCGTTCAAGGCACGGGGCGCGCTGAACCGGGTCCGGTCCCTGGATGCCGACGCCCGCCGCCGCGGACTCGTCACCGTGTCCGCCGGCAATCACGCCCAGGCACTGGCGTGGGCTGCCGCGGCCGACGGCGTGCCCTGCACCGTCGTGATGCCCGAGAACGCGTCGCCCGCCAAGATCGAGGCCAGCCGCGCCTACGGCGCCGAGGTGGTGCTGCGCGGCGACGTGTACGACGCATTCGATGAGTGTTTCCGGTTGCGGGACACCCGCGGCCTGTTCTTCGCCCACCCGTTCGATGACGAGGCCATCATTGCCGGCCAGGGTACCGTCGGGCTGGAAATCGTGGAGGACGCGCCGGACGTCGAGGTCGTCGTCGTACCCGTGGGCGGGGGCGGTCTGCTGTCCGGCATCGCCGCCGCCGTCAAGGCGCTGCGGCCCGGGGCACGCCTCTACGGCGTCGAGCCCACGGGCGCCCCCAACCTGCGCCGGGCTCTGGACGACGGCGCCGTCGTCCGCCTGGACGCCATCGACACCATCGCGGACGGGCTCGCACCGCCGTCCGCCGGCGAACGGACGCTCGCCCACGTCCAGGCCCTCGTGGATGACGTCGTGCTGGTCAGCGACGCGCAGATCATCGATGCCATGCGCTTCGCACTGGAGCGCGCCAAGCTCGTGCTCGAACCGGCCGGCGCCGCGGCCATCGCCGGGCTGCTCGCCGGCCGCGTCCCCGACGTCGCTCGCGCCAGCGTCGTCGCCGTGGCCAGCGGCGGCAACATCAGCGCCCACAGACTGGCAGCGCTGCTGGGCCCGGCGGGCACACCCGCACGGTCAGGCTGACTCGACTGCAGGAGGCGTCCATGCGCCCAATCCCGGAGAGCGGGGTCGTCTTCGGGGTTGTCTTTGTTTCCCGGCTGGGTCCGGGGCGAAGCGTGTCCGCAGCGCCGGTTCCGGATTTTCGCCGGAATCTAACCGGCGACCGGCACCATGCCCCGCGAGGAACCAGGCCGGGCAACGACGACGACCACGACCACGACGACGAAGACGCCTCAGGGTAGCCGATACACCGTCGCCTCCCGCATCTGCACCCCCTCCAGGTCCTCCGGCACGTCGACCTGGAAGCGCGCCAGGGGCTCCAGCCCGGTGGGGTCGAAGTACTTCCGTTCGGCGTCGGCTACGAATACGGCGGCGCCGGCTGCGTGGGCGTCGCGCAGGCAGGCGTGCAGGCGTCGGGCCCGGTAGCCTTCATAGCCCAGGTCCGCGCACAACACGACGTCGTGGCCGGCGAGAAGATCGGGCCGGTCCGTGAGGTCGCCCTGCAGGAGCTCCACGTGCAGTCCCTGGCGCCCAGCTGCCAGGGCGACGGTTTCCAGGGCCCGTGGATCCTCGTCGTTGGCCACGACGCGTGCCGCGCCGGCTTTCGCGGCCGCCAGCGCAGCGACGCCGCCGCCGGCACCGATGTCCAGCACCTGCAAGCCCTGCACGAGCGCGGGCCGGTCCAGCACCACGCGCGCCAGCGCCGCGCCGGCCGGCCAGGCATAGGCCCAGAACGGCGACGGTGTCGGCTCGCCGGCCAGCCGGTCCACGGCCTCCCACACCTCCATGAGGTCCCGGGCCTGGAACACGCGTACCTCGGGGCACAGCGGCGCGGGCGCCAGCGGTGCGTGGCGGTCCAGCAGACGCTCGAAGCCGGAACGGTCCGGCTTCAGCACGGGGGAGCCGGTGGCAGGGTGATGTACGGCGTCAGACCGCTCCAGGGTCACGGGAATCGTGAGCGCCGCGAAGCCAACAGCCCCCCCGCGCCGCGGCGGGCCGGACGGCGGCCCGGCCGGGCCACCGCATCGGACAGTAGTATCACCACGAATGCCTGTAAATTCACCACACTCGTGAGCCGGGCTCCCGCGCCGACCCTCCGCGCTGACCTGCGGGCTCGAATGGACCTTCCCATCCCTTGCAATCGTCCCCCCACGGGCGGTGCCCGTGGGGGGACGGATCCATCAGGTCAAGCCGGACTGCATCACTGGGTCGTGTTGTCGCACTAGCCGCCGGCCGCCTTGAACTTGGGGTTGTTCTGTTCGGCGAACGGGACCGGCAAGCTCACGTCCGGCCCGAACGTGCCGCCGTTGGGGCTGATGCCCACGGGGAACACGTTGTCCTTGCTCCGGCCGTACTCCCGGATGAGGCGCCGCATATCCCCCAGCCTGTGCGAGGTAAGCCACAACCAGTAGGCCCGCTCGCGGAAATTGATGTCTACGAGCTGGTCCATGGTCTGCCCCGTATCCGTCAGCGGCGGCAGGTTGACAGTGGCACGCAGCGTATTGTTGATCGTGAAGAACTGCGCTCGGTTCCCGGCGTTCAGCGCGGCTTCCGCCTGAATGAGGCGGGCCTCGATGCCGGTCGCCAGGGGAATGCCCGAGCCGGCGCCCGTATACTTCAGCTCGTCGTAGTGGGCGACGGTGCCATTGAAACCAGTGCCCGACGCTGCCGTGGGCGTGCGCGGGTCGTTGTCCGTCAGATACGGCAGGCCGTTGGTGCCTTCGCCACCCGCCACGGACCAGCGCTTCTCACTGTTGTTGAACTCCCAGACGGCGTTCCACACGTCCTGCACCGAACCGTCGTAGAGGACGTCGAACTCGAAGTCCGTGGGCACCGGCGCCGCGACCGCGGCGGCCGCCGAAGCGCTGTCCAGGCTCATGTCCAGCAAGGCGCGCGCCTTGCCCACGCGCGCAAGGTTCATCTGCTCGCTCGAGTTGGCGAGCTGCGCCATGGCCATGGCCGTGTCGAAGCGCATGATCGCCCGCTGGAAGATCTGCTCCGTGGTCTGCGGCGCGCCGTAGTCCGCGGGGCCGGTCGCCGGCAGCTTGCTGAAGGGCACGCCGGAGCAGTAGTTCTCGCCGAACATGACGTAGCTGAACCCGGCGAGGTTCAGCATGTAGGCGTCGTCCGCGGTGCCGGCCGAGTCGTCGGCGGCGTAGGCGTCCGCGGCTTCCTCGGCGTGGTTGCGCGCACGCTGAAGCCAGTAGTACGCCTGCTCGTTGGAGCCGTTGGTCTGCAGGATACGCCGCTCGTCGATGTCGCGGCGTGTGGAGAAGGTGCCCGAGGCGTAGAACTCGTCGCCGAGCAGACCGCTGTAAAGGATCTGCCCGCCGTCCGTGTTCTCGCGGCCGCCATACGCCCTTCCGAACTCGCGGATGGCGCCGTTGCGAACGGCCTGGAGGTTCGTCGGGTTGCTGAAGACGCTCGACTGGACGATGTCCGGGTCGTTCACCTGCAGAAGGGAATTTGTGTTGCAGGCGGCGAGTGGCGCGACGGCGAGCGCCGTCACGGCGAACGCGCGTGCCGCCCTGCGCGCCGTTCGGGTCTTTCTATTCGTTGACATTGTCGTCTCTCCCCTCGCTCAGAACGTCACATTGACCCGCGCCGTCCAGTATCGGGCCGGCGGTAGGGTGAAAAAGTCGGCCGTCGTGAAGTTGGACTGGCCGTCGAAATTCACCTGCGGGTTGAAGCCAGGGTACTTGCTCCACGTCGCCAGGTTGCGGCCCGAGATCGTGAGGCTCACGTCATGCGCCCGCATGCGCCCGAGCCAGCTCTTCGGCGCCATGAGTGTCAGAGACACTTCCTGCAGCTGCCAGTAGGTCGCGGGCACGATGAACCCGGCGTACGTGCCGGTCTGGTTGTACGCCACGATGGCCGCTTGCTCCGACAAGGGAGCATTGGGGTCGAAGCGCGCCTGGCAGACGGCCTGCGCCGTCGTGCAGCGGCTCGCCATCGTGCGGTCGAACAGCTTCTGGCCACCCGAATAGTTCAGCAGCCCGCTCAGACGCACCCGGTTCCACAGCGTCAGGTCCGTGGAGAACGAGTACTGCCGCGTGGGGAACGGCTGGCCCAGGTACGCGGCCGTGTCGCCCACCGTCACTTCGCTCGGCGAGATGGTGCCGTCACCGTTCGCGTCCTTGTACGTGATGGGCCTGTCGAAGTACGCGCCCGCCGGGTAGCCCGGGCGGTACTGCTGCGTGTCGCCGAAGCCGCCGACGATGGGCGGAATGCCCTGGCCCAGCACCAGCAGCTCGTTCCTGTTGTACGAGCCCGTGATGGTCGCTTCCCAGTCCAGCGCGTTCGTCTGGATGATTCCGCCGTTCAGCGACAGCTCGAGGCCCTTGTTCAGCATGCTGCCGATGTTCTCGTAGCGGGACGTGCTCGCGCCCAGCGACGGCGCCAACGGTCGGTTGATGAGCGCGTTCGTCGATTTCTTGTTGTAGTACGTCAGGTCGAGAGCCGCCCGCCCGTTCAGGAAGCCGAGGTCGGCACCGAACTCGTACTCCCGGGAGATCTCCGGCTTCAGAGACGGATTGCCGGCGCCCGTGATGACGAAGCCCGGCTCCAGCCCCTGCGCCGTCACCGCGCTCACGCCCGAGTAGTACTGCAGCGCATCGAGGAACCCGGGCCGCAGACCCGACTGGCCGTAGGCCGTGCGCAACCGCAGGTTGCTCAGCCAGCTCGGCTTCGGGAAGAACGACTCGTCGCCCAGCGACCATGCCAGGCTCACCGAGGGGTACCACACCCAGCCGATGTCCACGCCGAACGCGCTGTTCTTGTCACCCCGCACCGCGGCGTTCAGGAACACGTTGTTGCGCCAGGCCAGCTGCTCCTGCAGGTACGTGCCCAGCGTCACGTTCTCCACCGTCCCCTCGCCCGCCTGGAAACCCGAGCTGGCACCGGCCAGCGAGCCGGTCCCCGGCGTCAGGCCGTTGCCCGACGCGAAGATGTTGTGGCTGCGGTCCTTGTTGTACTGCACCCCTGTGGACGTCTTGGACACCAGCGTCGACAGCGGGGAGTAGGTGGCGGAGACATTGCCGTTCGCCGTGTACGTCGTGATGCCGTAGTTCCACGTCTCACGCAGCCCGATGGAGAACGGCGGGCCCACGTAGCGGATCGAGTTGGGCGACTGGCCGTCCAGTGGGACACGTCCTGGTACTGCTTCCACGCCTCCGACTCCGTAGGCGTCCAAACCTGGAACCCCTGGTTGTTGGCAACGTTCACGGAATCCGGCGAGCCAAGCAGGCCGTTGATCATTGCGCCCAGGGCGCTGTTGTCCGCCTGCGGCAGCTGCACGTGGTTCTTTACGAAGCCGACCTTCGCCGACAACGTGATCTCGTCGGTCGGCGCCGCGTTCAGGTTCGCCCGCAGGTTCGTCCGGTTCAGCCCGTTGTCCGGTGTCACCCCTGTCTCGTTCGTGCGCTCGCCCGACACGTAGTACGTCACCTGGTCACTGCCGCCGGACGCGCTCACCCCGTACAGCTGGTGATAGCCCATGCGGTAGTACCCCCACTGCTTCAACGGATTGTACATGTAGGTCTGCGCAATCGTGCAGCCCGCGGCACGCGCCAGCAGATCGCAGCGCGCCCCCGTGCTGTCCACCGCCAAATAGTTGTTCGGCGGATTCAACGTGTTGTCGATCTGGCCGCTCTCCCACCATGCGTGCCACCGCGTCCTCCCCGCTTCGCCCTCCTTGGTCGTGATCTGGATCACGCCGTTCGCCGCCGCTGTCCCGTACAGCGCCGACGCCGCCGGACCCTTCAGGATCTGGATGCTCTTGATGTCCTGCGGGTCCAGGTCGTTCAAACGCGACGTCTGCTGCCCACCCGTGAACAGGCCGTATCCCTGCGGATTGTTGTCCACGCGCACGCCGTCGATCACGATCAGCGGAGAGTTGGACAGCGTCACGCTGTTCGAGCCACGGATGCGAATGCGCGAGCCACCGCCCGCCTCACCGCTGCTGGTCGTCACCTGCACGCCCGCACTCCGGCCCTGCACCAGGTCGGAAAAGTTGTTCACAGGCGCCAGGTTCACGTTCTTCGTGTCGATGACGCCGACGGAGTTGCCCATCTCCCGCTTCGTCTGCTGCTGACCCGTGGCCGTCACGACCACCGCGCCCAGCTGGATCGCCGTCTGGTTCAACGTGAAGTTCGCCTGCACCGTCTGGCCCGCAGACACGGTCACCTGCTGCGTGCCCTGCGTATAGCCGATCAGCGTCGCCTGAATCTCATACTGACCCGCCGGGATCCCCGGGATCAGGTACCGACCTTTGTCGTTCGTCAGGTTGCCCCGGTTCGTGCCGACCACCGAAATCTGCGCGGTCGCCAGTGGCTGGCCCTGCGCGTCGGTGACCTGGCCGACAATCGTGCCGTTTCGCCCCTGCTGCGCCAGCACCGCTCCCGGTGCCAGCAGCAGCGCGGCCGCGATTACGGCTATGTTGAAGGTCCTGCTCATGATTCTCCTCCCGGAAGGCGGCGCTACGAGAGCCGCCAACATTTGTTTGTAATTACTGGAAAATCACAAAGGCGCACTCCACGCCGAAGCCTCACTGGCCTCGATCAGGTGCGCGCCTTCCCCTGCCATCAGACAAGGCGTGGTAGGATATATCCTCCTTTCTATCCCCTAAACGTCCGAAACCTGAAAAGCATGACAGGGCAAATTGCGTGCCGGATAAACACATGTTTTTGTTGAAAGACGAGGAGTGGCTGGGAGAGGGTGGGGCCGGGACCGCGCCGCGGTGCGTGCTAGCGGGCGGTCAGGCCCAGCACGCGCAGCAGGGCGCGGGCCTTGGCGAGGGTCTCGTCGTACTCGCGGGCGGGATCGGAGTCGGCGACGATGCCGGCGCCGACCTGGACGTAGGCGCGGCCGTGGTGGGCGAGGATGGTGCGAATGGCGATGGCGGTATCGAGGGTATGGCCGCCGTAGCCGATGTAGCCGACGGCGCCGGCATAGGGGCCGCGCCGTGTGGACTCCAACTCGTCGATGATCTCCATGGCGCGTATCTTGGGAGCGCCGCTGACGGTGCCGGCGGGGAAGGCGGCGCGGAAGGCGTCCATGGCGGAGAGTCCGTCGCGCAGCCGTCCGTCCACCTGGCTGACGATGTGGAGCACATGGCTGTAGCGTTCGGTGCCCATGAGCTCGCTGACCTGGACGGAGCCGTATTCGGCGACGCGGCCGACGTCGTTGCGGCCCAGGTCGACGAGCATGAGGTGTTCGGCGCGCTCTTTCTCGTCGGCGAGCAGGTCGCGGATGAGCGCCTCATCGTCGGCCTGATCAACACCGCGGGGCCGGGTGCCGGCGATGGGCCGGACGGTGATGTTGCGGTCCTCGACGCGCACGAGCACTTCGGGCGAGGACCCGATGACGGAGAGTCCATCGAGCTCGAGGAAGTAGAGGTACGGGGACGGGTTGAGGGAGCGCAGCGCGCGGTACACGTCGAACGGCGGGGCCTCCAGCGGCACGGCCAGCCGCTGGCTGAGCACGACCTGAAAGGCGTCGCCGGCGGCGATGTACTCCTTGATTCTGCGGACGTTGTCCTCGAACCTGTCGCGGGTGGTGTTGCTTTCGAAGTGGGGCTCGGCGGGCGCGGGCTCGAAGTCGAGGGGGGGCACGGCAGGTCCCCGGGCGAGGCGCTGCACGACGTCGTCGAGGCGGGCGAGCGCCTCGTCGTAGCGACGTCGCAGCTCGGCCTGGCTGTGGGTGTCGGCGACATCGACGGTGGCGATGGCGTGGGCGCGGCCGTACACGTTGTCGATGGCCAGCACGGTGTCCGTGAGCATGAACAGCGCGTCGGGCAGGCCCAGCGTGTCGGGCGGCGGCGTCGGCAGCCGTTCGATGAGCCGGACGACGTCGTAGCCCAGGTATCCGACGGCGCCGCCGATGAAGCGCGGCAGCCCGTCGGGCGCTGCGACGGCCCGTTCGCTGACCAGCCGGTCCAGGGCGCCCAGCGGATCGTCGACCGGTTCGCCGTCGTTCCAGCCGGCGTCGGGCGTCCAGCGTGACACGCGGCCGTCCTGGAGGCGCCATGCCTCGCGCGGCGCGGAGCCCAGGAAGGTGTAGCGCGCCCATGTTTCGCCGCCGACCACGGATTCCAGCAGGAACCCGAACGGCGGCCGGGCCAACTTGGCGTACGCCGTCACCGCCGTGTCGGCGTCGAACAGGAAATCGCGGCTGACGGCCACGAGCGGTGCCCGTGCAGCCAGTTGCACGAACTCATCGAATTCGGGACGGAGCATAGGCGGCGAATGTCGGATCCTGCGGAAGGGGTGTCAATCATCGCGGTGGACACCGGCGGCACGTTCACGGACGTGATTGCCGCCGCCGGCCCTGCGCTTCGCGTCGTCAAGATCCCGTCTACGCCCGGCGATCCGGCGCAAGCCGTGCTCGAAGGGATCCGCCGGGTCCTCGCCACCCCCGACCCCGACCCCACCCTTCCGCCCCCACCCCGACAGGGAGGGGGGGAGACCCCCACCACCCCGCCTCCACCCCACCAGGGAGACAGGGCGACCGGCGGACCGGCAGGCGCCGGCGAGGCTGAAACCGCCCCGCACGGGCGCGTGCTCCGCGAACCCGGCTCCGCCGCGAACCAACCGTCGATCGTCGATCGTCGATCGTCGGTCGCCGCCGAAGGCGGCTTCACCCTCATCCACGGCAGCACGGTGGCGACGAACGCGCTGCTGGAGCGGCGCGGCGCGCGGGTGGGGCTGGTCACGAATGCGGGATTCGAGGACATCATCGAGATCGGACGGCAGACGCGGCCGCAGCTGTACGCGCTGGTGGGAGAGCGGCCGCCTCCGCTGGTGGCGGCGGACGACCGCCACGGGGTGGGGGGGCGGCTGGGACCTGACGGCTCGGAGGAAGCGCCGCTGGACGCGTCGGAGCTGGCGTCGCTGGCGTCGCGGCTGGGCGGGGTGGAGGCGGTGGCGATCTGTCTGCTGCACAGCTATGCGAACCCGGCGCATGAGCGTGTGGTGGCCGACGCGCTGGCGAGCCTGGGTGTGCCGATTTCGGTTTCGGCGCTGCTGCTGCCGGAGTACCGCGAATATGAGCGCATGGCGACGACGGTGGTGAACGCGTACGTGTCGCCGCTCATGGACCGGTACCTGGGCCGGCTGGAGTCGGAGGCGGGAGCGCGTCGGGTCCGCATCATGGGCTCGGCGGGCGGCGCGTTGCCGGTGGCACTGGCGCGCAGGGAGGCGGTGCAGACGGTACTGTCGGGCCCGGCGGGCGGGGTGGTGGGTGCGCTGGAGGTTGCGCGTGCGGCGGGCATGGAGGACATCGTGACGTTCGACATGGGCGGCACGTCAACCGATGTGTCGTTGTGTCCCGGCAGCCCGCTGGCGACGCGGGAATTCTCCATTGCCGGGCTGCCGGTGGCCGTGCCGGTCATCGACATCCACACGGTGGGGGCTGGCGGCGGCTCGATGGCCTGGGTGGACGCCGGCGGCGCTCTGCGGGTGGGGCCGCGCAGCGCAGGCGCCGACCCGGGCCCCATCTGTTACGGTCGTGGCGGCACGCAGGTGACGGTCACGGACGCGCATGTCTGGCTGGGCCGCCTGCCGGCCGACGCTTTCCTGGGCGGTGCGGAGCCGCTGGACCGTGCGGCGATCGAGGTTCCGCTGCGGGAGCTGGCGGACCGCATCGGGGCCACGCCGGACGAGGCGGCCGAGGGCGTGCTGGCGGTGGCGGACACGGCCATGGAAGGTGCGCTGCGCGTCATCAGCGTGGAGCGCGGGCACGACCCAGCGGGATTCACGCTGGTGCCCTTCGGAGGTGCTGCGGCGCTGCATGCGGCCGGCCTGGCCGTACGTCTGGGAATGCCGCGCCTGCTTGTGCCGCCGGACCCGGGTCTCTTGTCGGCGTTCGGCATGCTGGAATCGCCGGTGCGCAAGGACGTATCACGCTCCGTCATGCTGGTGGACTCGGACGCGACGCCGGAGGCGCTGGAGGCCGCGTTCACGGAGCTGGAGGCGCGGGCGGTGGAAGCCATGAAGGAGGAAGGCTTCGCGCCTGGCTCTCTGACCATGAGCCGCGCGGTCGATGCACGCTACCACGGCCAGAGCTACGAGCTGCGCGTGCCGGCGGACGGCTGGCGCGAAGCGTTCCATCGGCTGCACGAGAGCCGCTACGGCTACGCCCGGCTTGACGCCGGGGTCGAGGTGGTCACGCTGCGCGTACAGGCGACGGCGCCGGTACGGCGGCTGCCTGACCGGCGGCTGCCGGCAGCGACCGGCGAGACGCCGCCCGGCGAGCCCCGGGACGTGGTGTTCCAGGGGCGAGCCCTGCAGGCGACGGTGCTGCCGCGCGACTCGCTTCGAGCCGGTCACCGGCTCGAAGGCCCGGCGGTCATCACGGAGTACAGTGCAACACTGTGGCTTCCGCCCGGCTGGCGGGCGCAAACACTCGAATCGGCCAGCTTGCTGGTGGAGCCGGCTTGAGGCGGCGGGCACGATTCTGGCCGTGTCCGCGTTTCCATGACCCAGTTCCCGACGGAGGGCGTATGCGCGTTTCGAGATTGGTCCTGACGGTGACGAGCCTGTTCGCGCTGGGCGCGACGGGTACGGCGGCCCAGGTGCCGGGCCTCAGCATCGTGCCGAAGATCGGGGCGGCGATCCCCATGTCCGACCTGCCATCCACGCCCTCGGCGGGCGCCGTGGCGAGCCTGAACGGCACGCTGGCGTGGGGCGTGGCCGCGGAGCTCGGCCTGCCGGGCCCGTTCAGCCTGCGGGCCGACGTGGACGCGACGACCAAGAAGTCGGTTTCCGCGGCAGGCGTCTCCAGCGGCTCGGTGGACCAGACCATGATGGCCATCTTCGGCGACCTGGTGTTCCGGCCGCTGCCCAAGATCATCCTCGTCCAGCCGTACCTCATGGCGGGCCTGGGCGTCAAGCGTTACAACTACTCGCTGAGCGACGTGACGAACCCGACGACGTTCCAGTCCAGCTTCACGGACAGAAAGGACCTGGCGTATCACCTGGGCGTCGGGCTGGACGTCGGGCTGGGCCCGCTGGCGCTCGTGGCCGAGGTGAGCGACTACATGAACCAGTACCAGTTCGAAAGCGGCAGCACGAAGAAGTTCCAGCAAGACCTGTTCGTCATGGCAGGCCTGCGTCTCGGTCTGTTCTAGAAGATGCACTCCGGACTTGAGAGAGAGGTGGACGAGCGTATAGCTTTCAGCGCTCGTTCATACTCTCTCAGCATGGGACCCGAATGAATCAGGCTACGGCCGTCTCCGAAGCGTCCGCGCCGTCCGCAGACGCGGGCGCCTACCGGCCTCCGTACATCGCCGCCGGCATTGCCGCGCTGGCGGTGCTCGTGCTCTACATACTGACGCTGTGCCCGACCACGGCGTTCTGGGACACCAGCGAATACATCGCTACGGCCCACATCATGGGCATCCCGCACCCGCCGGGGAACCCGACGTTCGTGGTGCTGGCCCGTGCCTGGGACGCGATCCTGTCCCTGTTCGCCCTGCCGACGGCCGTGCGCATCAACCTGTTCAGCGCCACCATGAGCGCGCTGGCGCACGGGTTCTGGTTCCTGCTGGTGGACCGAATCCTGGCGTTCTACACCGAACGGCGCTCCTACCGCCTCGTGGGCGCCTCCATGGCCGTGCTGATCAGCGCCACGGCGTTCACCGTGTGGAACCAGTCGGTCGTGAACGAGAAGGTCTACACTGTCTCCCTGTTCACCATCGCGCTCCTCAGCTGGCTGGCGTTCCACTGGCGGGACAACCTGGGCAAGGGCAAGGACGACAACCTGCTGGTGCTGGCGATCTTCGTGCTGGCGCTGTCCGTCGGCAACCACCTCATGGCGTTCCTGGCGGCGCCGGCGTTCTTCGTGTTCATCCTGCTGGTCCACCCCCGGACGCTGACCAACTGGAAGCTGTACGCCGCGGGCGCTGCGGTGGCCATCGTCGGCCTCTCCATCCACGCCTTCCTACCGCTGCGCGCATCGCTGGGACCCGTGATCAACGAAGCCAACCCCAGCACCCTGCACGCGCTGTGGGAATCCCTGACGCGCCAGCAGTACGACAAGCCGTCCATCTTCTCGGACCCCACTGACCCGTCACTGCCACGCACCGCGTCCATGATCTGGGCCCAGATCGTCAACTACGTGCAGTACTTCGACTGGCAATGGGCCCGCTCGGTGGCCGGCAAGATCAACTACTTCGGCTCGCCACGACCGCTGTTCACCCTGGCCTTCACGGTGCTGGGCGGATATGGCGCGTACACGCACTACAAGCGCGACCGCATCAGCTTCTACTACGTGGCCGTGCTGTTCGTCACCCTGTCTCTGGGCCTCGTCGGCTACCTCAACTTCAAGTACGGCTACACCACGCCGTTCCATCCCAACAACATGGAGATGCACGAGGTCCGCGAGCGCGACTACTTCTTCATCGTCGGCTTCTCGTTGTGGGGCCTGTGGGCCGGCCTTGGCCTCACCGTGCTCTGGATGCGGTTGTCCGAAGAGCTGACCGCCCGGTTCCGAACCCTCAGCACCCGCCAGCTCGTCGCCTCGCCCCTGCTGGCCATCGCCCTGCTGCCCCTGGTGCTGAACTGGACCTGGGCGTCCCGCGCCAAGGACTACACCGCCCGCGACTGGGCGTACAACCTGCTCATGAGCGTCAAGCCGTACAGTGTGCTGTTCACCAACGGCGACAACGACACCTTCCCCTTGTGGTACCTCCAGGAGGTGGAAGGCATCCGGCGCGACGTCATCGTCATCGTCATGAGCTACCTGAACACGTCCTGGTACGTGAAGCAGCTCAAGCAGCTGTCCACGCCGTGCCCACCCGGCGTCAACCCGTTGGACCACGCCGATCTGATCATCTGCCAACGACCGTTCCAGCCCGAGAAGCAGGCCGAGTTCTATGAACACCTGGGCCTCGACATCAAGAAGCCCACGCGTTCGATTCTGTCCATGTCGGATCAGCAGATCGACTCGATCCCGCAGATCTACATGACCAACCCGTACCAGTTCGCCCTGCAGAAGCCGTTCGCGTTCAAGGCCGACTCCCTCTCGGTCACCATCCCTGCGAACCGCATCCTGCTGCCGTCGGACGTGTTCATGGTCAACATCCTGCGCACGGCCATGGGCGACCGGCCCGTCTACTACGCCACCACGACGCAGGCGTACGCACGCTTCGGACTCGACAACGACCTCATCCGACAGGGCGTGGCCTTCGAGCTGAGCAACGGACCCGTCCCGGCGCAGACCGACACGAACATCGTCGCGCTACCCTCCCGCTACGGCGGCCTGACCGGGCACTTCCTGGACTACCCGCGCACGAAAGTGCTCATGGACTCCGTGTTCATGCACCAGAGCCCCGGCATCCCGACCAAATGGACCAAGTGGGTGGACGTGTCCACGGAGAACATCCCGGCCTACTACGGCTACACCTACTACGCCTTGGCCATGGCTGCGTCCCTCAAGGGAGACTCCGCCCAGGCCCAGCAGTTCGCCGATCGCACGGAGAACTGGATCCGGCTCAGCCGGCGGTAGGGCGGCGGAAAGCAGGCGGGGGCAGGGGCGGGGGCGGAGGTTGCCGGCCGCAGGAAACTCTTCCTTCGTGTGATCACGACGCGGGCACCGCCACCTGTGCCACCTCCTCCCGCACGACGCTGGCCCCCGACTCGTCGTCGAACGACACGCGCACGATGTGGTCGAGGCTGTCGACGATGGTCTCGATGTGAGTGATGAGGATGACCTGCTCGAAGCGGTCGGTGAGACGGTGGAGCAGCTGGACGACGTTGTCTCGCCGGTCCACGTCCAGGGAGCCGAAGACCTCGTCCATGATGAGGGCGTTGAGCACGTGGCCGGCGCGTTCGGCGATCATCTGGCTGATGGCGAGGCGCAGGACCAGGTTCGCCACGTCCTCCTCGCCCCCGCTGATCACCGGCTTCTCCTCGCCGTCATCCAGCACGAGCACGTTGTAGTTGTCGTCGACCTCCAGGGCGTTGTAGCGCCCGTCGGTGATCTCGGTGAGGAACGTGCTGGCCAGCTGACCCAGCTCGGGGCGCACGCGCGCGTTCAGGTCGCCCCGCAGCTCCGTGAGTGCGTTGTCCAGCTCGGTGTGGTGGCGTTGCTCCAGCTCGAGCGCCGTCGCGGCCTTGGCCTTCTCTTCGTACTCCGCCTCGGCGTCCCGGACCTGCTGCACCGCGCGGGTGGCGCCCTCTAGGCGCTCGCGCTTCTCCGTCGCGTCCAGCTCGGCCTTGCGGAAGGCCTCCTCGGCGCGCTCGTGCTCCGCGCGCAGTGCGTCGACGGCGTCCCGGTCGACGGCGAGGTCATTCAGCTCGGTCCGCAGTCGTTTGTCTTCAGTGGTCACGTGGTCCCGACGCTCGACCGCTTCCACTCGCTGCTTCTCCACGCGCTCGCGGCGCGACAGCTGCTCCTCGAGCTTCGCCGCCTGCTTCTCGAACTCGCGCAGCTCCCCCAGGCGTCGCTCCGCTGCGCGGTGGGCCTCGGGGTCGTAGTCGGCGGGCAGGCCGGCCAGCTCGGCGCGCAGCCGCTCCAGCTCAGCCCGCCGCTGCTCCTCCGTCCGCGCGAAGTCGGCGCGCTCGTCGATGGCGACCTCGCACCGCTGGAGCTTCTCCCGCTTCCGCTCCATCAGCCCGGTTAGCTCCTCCCGGCGACCCTCCGCCTTCGTCAGCGTCTCGGGCGGATCTTTCAACTGTTTCTGCCGCTGCTTCAGCCACTTGCCATCCTGGACCAGCGTCTCCCACTCGTCCTCGAGCCGACGCATGACCTGATCGTAGTGGTCGTGCAGCGGCCGCTTGCACGTGGGGCAGGTCCCTTCCGGTCCCTCCTCCCGCAGCTGGTCCAACTGCTGCTGCAACTCCGCCGTTCGATCGCGGTACGTCTGCAGCCGCGTCTCCACCTCCTGCCGGTTCTGCTGCCAGCCGTCCCTCTGCTCCGTCGCCTCCTGCACGGTCGTCTCCAGCTCGGCGCGCAGCACCTCGATCTCGCGCCGGAACCGGTCGGCCAGCTCCGGCGCCTGTCTCCGCGCCTCCAACTTCTCCCCCAGCTCCTTGAGCTCGCCGACCAGCGCTTGTTCCCGCTCCATCAGCGCTTTCCGCCGCACGTCCAGGCGCGAGCTCTCCGCCAGTCGCTCCGCGCGCGCCGCAAGCTCCGGCATCGCCCGCAGCGCTTCGCGCAGCGGTGCCAGGTCCGCCTCCGCGCCCGCGCTCGCTTTCAGCTCCTCGTCCGCCCGCGCAATCTCCCGCTCGGCGTCCACCAGCTCCCGGCGCGCGATTTCGAGCCGGTGATCCAGGTCCCGTCGCTTCTCCTGCTCCTCCTGCGCTCGCGTCCACCGGGGAGCCAGCGTCTCCACGACCTGCCGGCTCTCCTGCAGTCGCGCTTCAGCCTGCTCGGCGGCCGCGCGCGCCTCCTTCTCCGACGACTCCGCGGCCCGACGCCGCTCTTTCAGCGTCCCCGGGTCCGGCAGGCCGGCGCGCAGGCCGGCCGCCTCGTGGCGTAATTCATTGCGCCGCAAACGGATGTGCTCCTGCGCGAGCCGCAGCCGCTCGAAGCCGAGCACCTGGCCCAGGAAGCGCCCTCGCTCCGTGGGACCCATCTGCGCCAGGAACTGAAGCTCCTTCTGTCCCGTGAAGTACGTATTGAAGAACTCCGTGCGGCTCATGCCCAGGCGGCGCTCCAGGTACTCCGTCGCGCCCCGCACGCTGGTGGCTACCGGGCTCTCGCCACCGTCCAGGAACACGTCCGCGGCCGTCAGCGAGCGGCGCACGTGGTACTCGTGCCCGCCCAGCGCGAAGTCCAGCTCCACGCGGACCGGAGCCCGGCCTTCCGCCCGCAGGAAGCGTATCGTGTCGTTCGTGCCTCGCGCCGCCGAAGCGCCGTAGATGGCCCACGCGACCGCTTCCAGCAGCGTGCTCTTGCCCGCCCCGTTCGGCCCGATCACGCCCGTCAGCCCTTCCCGGAATACGATCTCCGTGTCCCGGTGCTGACGGAAGTTGGTAAGCTTCAGGCGTGTCAGGCGCATCGCCACCGCCTCCTGCCATCGCCCGATCGACGACCGCCCGATCGACGACCGACGATCGACGATCGACGTTGGTTCGCGGCGTCGGCCGTCGATGGGCGCCCGCTCATTCGGCCCCACTCTCGGCTGGAGGCTCGGCCGAGCTCGGCTCGCCCTCCGCTGGAGGATTGCCCTCATCCTGCCCGGTCTCGATCAACGGCTCGCTGCCCTCCAGCAGCGGCAACTTCTCGCCCGTTCCCTTCAGGTACGTCCGTGCCAGCTCCACGAGACGCTCCGGCCGGATGTCGCCGGAGCTGGGCTTCCAACGGCGGGCAAGAAAGGACTCGACCTCCTCCTCCAGCGTGCGGTAGGTGCCGGGCGCGCCCGTGCCGATCTCGCGGCGGATCTCCGGCCGGCGGGCGTCCAGGTGGAAGTGGAGCGCCCGGGCTCGATACTCCCGTAGCGCGCGATGGTCCAGCTGACGGAACAGCTCGCGGGTGATATCGGTGATGACGAGACGCACGATGCGGTCGTCGATGCCGCCGTCCACGGCCTCGATGCGCTCGCGGATCGCGTCGTCCAGGGCCTCCGCGGCGCGCCAGCCGCCGTTCTCGTCCCTTCCCGACAACCGCGGCAGATCGATCACCTGCCGGGTGGGCACGGCGTGGAAGGCGACCTCGCGGGCCGCCGTGTCGTACGTCAGGAAGCCCTTCTCGACGGTCGATTCTTCCCAGATGTTCGTGGAGCAGCGTTCCAGCGCGCCGGCGTACCACGTGTTGGGCGTCAGCTGGGCGACGTTGTGGTAATGGCCCAGCGCGATGTAGTCCCAGCGTTCCGGCTGCAGGTCGTCGGCCTCCACGCGCACGCCGCCGTATTCCCCGAACCGCCTCAGTCTCTCCTCCACATCGACGCCGCCCACCGTGCCGTGCAGCACCATGATGTTCGTGCCCGACGACGATGGCGCGTAGTCGATCTCCTCGCCCACCGCCAGTGCCGGGTGCGGCACGCACAGCACCGATGTGTCGAGGGACGCCAGCTCCACACGGCGCGACTCGCCATCGGCCACCGTCACGTTGCCGATCTCACCCAGCAGCCGCAGGATGCTGCCGCTCTCCACCGAGCGCGGTGCGTCGTGATTGCCCGCGATGATCACGACGGGCGTCGCCGGCAGCGCGCGCTCCAGTCGCAGGAACTGGCGGAACGCGTTGGTGATCGCCGCGTTGGACGGCCGCACGGTATGGAAGACGTCGCCCGCCACCAACACCAGGTCGGGCTCCAGCGCGATGACGCGGTCGAGCGCCACGCGGAACGCTTCCGCCACGTCGTGCTCGCGCAGGTTGATGCCGCCGGGCGCCATCCTGTGATACGCCCGGTAGCCGAGGTGGAGATCGGCGAGGTGGGCAATGATCATGATACGCGGGTCTGGAACCGGACCGTCAGGACGCGCGCCGACGAGGTCACTCGTAGCTCAGCGCGTCCAGCCCGACGTAGCGGCGCAGCAAGGCAAGCTGCCCGACGTGGAATGCTTCGTGGTGCAGCAGGAACACCAGGCCACCGAGCGTGCTCGTGTCGTCGATGGGGAACGGCATGGGCGAGGGCCCGGAGAGGTCCGCGGCGTCGAGCCGACCCAGCAACGCCTCGAACGACGCCGACGCCTCGCGCCACGCCGCGCGTACCTGGTCCAGCGGCGGCAGCACGTCCACGTCGTCCACGCTGTTCACGTCCTTGAACTGCTCGTCGAACGGGTGGCTCAAAGGCTCGCCCAGGTAGCCGGCGAGCCAGCAGCGCGCGTCCAGGACGTGCAGCGCCACGAACGTGATGTTGTTGGTGCGGCCGCCGGGCCGCTCTGCCGCCGCCTCGTCGTCCACGCCGTCCAGCGCGTTCAGGAAGAGCCGGGTATGCAGTCGGGCCATCTCGCGCAGTGGAGTCAGTGCGTCGGCCATGTCATGCCTCCAGTGTGCCACGCAGGACCGTCACCGCCTGGCCGGCCAGCGTCACGCGCTCGCCCGCCAGCCGCACCCGCACCACGCCACCGCGCGCCGACGCCTGGTAGCCCACCAGCTCCTGCTTGCCCAGCCGGTCGCCCCAGTACGGGCCCAGGCAGCAGTGCGCCGACCCGGTCACCGGATCCTCCGGCACGCCCGAGGCCGGCCCGAAGAAGCGCGACACGAAGTCGTAGTCCGCGGAATCGGACGGCGCCGTCACGATGATGCCCCGCGTGTCGATCGTGCCGAGCACCGTGTGATTCGGCACGATGCCGCGCACATGCGCCTCGTGCCGCAGCACGACCAGCAGGTCCACGCGGTTGCGCCAGACTTCCCGCACATCCTCCGGCGAGACGCCCAGCCCTTCGAAGAGCGCCGGCGGCGCCGCCCCGCCGGCCCTCGAAGATTCGCCCGGCAGCGCCAGCCGCTCCACCACCGGCTCCGCCGGAAAGCCCATCTCGATCCAGTCGCCCATGCGTCGGCACGTAAGCAGCCCGCTGAGCGTATGGAATCGCGCCGGCGCACCCTCCGGAAGATGGCCTTCCACCCACAGCGCATGCGCGCTCGCCAGCGTCGCATGCCCGCACAGGTCCACCTCCACCGCCGGCGTGAACCAGCGCAGGTCGTAGTCCCCGTCCTCACGACGACGCAGGAACGCCGTCTCGGACAGGTTCATCTCCTTCGCCACCCCCTGCATCCACTCCGCATCCCGGTCCACTTCCAGCACGCACACACCCGCCGGGTTGCCCCGGAACGGCTGCGCCGTGAACGAGTCTATCTGCGTAATCGCCTGTGCCATTGCCTGCCCCATCTGTTGCCCGTTTCCCCCTGCTCCTCAACTTAGGCAGAACCGCGCCCTCCGGCGATGACCGACGACGGGTCGATCGCGCCGCAAGCCTACGCCCGCCGCGAACCTAAGTCGGCCGTCGGTCGGCGGTCGGCGGCGCCGCGCCGTCGGCGCCGCCCACCGCGCGCACCACCTCCCCTGTCACACCCCCGCTCGCCGGACCCACTAGGAACAGCGCCAGCGCGGCGATCTGCTCCCGGGTCACCCACCGCGCCGCAGAAGCGTCCTCCACCTCGCCCCGGTTCTGCTCCGTGTCGATCATGCCGGGTGCCACGGCGTTCACACGCACGCCGTTGGCCTTCTCTTCCTCGGCCAGTGCCTGAGTCACCGCGATGACGCCCGCCTTGCCGGCGCTGTACGCTCCCACGTTGGCCCCGGCCTGGAATCCGGCGGGGGACGCGAAATTCACGATGGCGCCCCGGCTTTCACGCAGCAGCGGCAGGGCGGCGGTGCACATGACGAACGTGGTACGCGCGTTCCGGTCGATCTCGTCGTCCCACTCCTCGACCGAAGTCTCGGCCAGCGGTCGCACCACGCGAAGCCCGCCCGCCGCATTCACCAGCGCGTCCAGGCCGCCGAGGCGTTCGCGGGCCGCCGCCACGACCCGTTCGGCCTGCACCGGCTGCGTCAAGTCGGCGACGACGCCGATCACGGAGCCCTTCGCCGACAGCGCGCGCGCATGCTCCTCGACTTCGGTCGAGTGGCCCGTGATAACGAGCCGTGCGCCCTCGGCCAGGAACGCCTCCGCCAGCGCGTAGCCCACCTGGCCACGCCCGCCCACACCCGTGATGATCACCCGTTGGCCGCTCATTGCCTCGCTCCTCGATCCGCCGGTCCACAGCATTCCCACCGCCACCACCGTGGCCGCGATCAGGTACACGCTGGTCGCCGGCAGGTGCGGGATCAGTGCGGCCGTCGCCAGCAGCACGCCCACACCGCCCGCCACCAGCCCCGCCACGGGCGTGCCCCGTCCGCCCAGGCTGGCCAGCAGCGCTCCACCGGCGAACATGGGTTCGGCCAGCAGCAGGACGACGGCCAGAGCCGGTCCCAGACGCGTCGTCTGCAACGTGGTCACCGATGTCCAGAACAGCGCGAACACGGCCGCCGCGGTGAAGCCGACGATGGTCACCAGACCCCGGCGACCCGCCGACGTCCCGCCGGCGCCGGCCCACACGCCCACCCCGATGGACAGCAACGCCAGGGCGGTGAGGAAACCGGCGGGCACCAGCATGCCGTGCTCGCGGTAGAGCAGCAACGCGACGCCTGCGGCGCCGCCCATGCCCACGGCCAGTCCGGCCGCGGTCGCACCGATGCCCCGGCGCCAGTCTGCGCGCGCACCGTTCATGGCACGAACCGCCCGTAACCACCGCGGTAGTAGAGAAGTGGCGAGCCCATGCTCGCGTCACCCGCCTGCACCTCGCCCACGTAGATCGTGTGGTCACCGCCGTCGTAGGCCGCGTACACGCGGCAGTCCACCCAGGCAAGTGCTTCGTCCAGCACCGGCGCGCCCGTTACCTCGCCGTGGAACGCCACGCCCTCGAACTTGGCGTCCACCTCCCAGGCCGAGAACCGCCGTGACATTCGCTCGTCCTGCTCCCGCAGCACGTTCACCGCGAACACGCCCGCACGCTCGATGCGGTCGTGCGTGTCGGCGCCACGCTCCACGCACGCCAGCACCAGTGCAGGCTTCAACGACACCGACGCCACCGCGTTCGCCGTCAGGCCGCATGGCTGGCCGTTCTCGGGGTTCGTCGTCGTCACCACCGTCACTCCGGTCACCAGGTGGCCCATGATCCGGCGAAATTCCGCGCTGTCCAAGCTCATCCATCCTCACATGTTTCAGGACCCGGCTGCGCAGGCAGCACACACAGCCGCGCATGGGGTACCGCACACGGTCCGCATTGCTACGTTGCGTCCGTGGATGGCGGCCTCTAACTTCGGTTGCACGTTGAGGGGGTTGATGAGCTCAGGAATCCGACGAATCACGCCGCTTGCGGCCCTCCTGATTGTAACGCTCGCCACCGGGTGCGACAACGTCGACTGGGGCGGAATCCGGGTCTCCATCGTGCACCCGGCCCCCCGGGGCGGCAAGCTCACCACCGCAGCCAAGGCACCCGGCGAGCGACTTCCGGAAGGGCCCGTTCTCTTCTATGTCCGCGTCGACTCGGCCGGACATCGCGGCGTCATCTACCCCGTCGCCGAGATCCAGAGCAGCGGACTCGGTGCGCTCACACCCGTCGATCCGGCGGTCTATGAGCCCGCTTTCATCCACCAGCACTTCGAAGCCGGCACCCGCTACCTCCTCTTCCGCAGGGGACAACAGTCGGGCATGCTGACCGTCGACTCCGCCGGCAACGCAGCACCCGACGCCTGTCGCCCCCTGCCTCACGGCATCGGTGATGTGAAGCTCGACCGGAATACCGAAGTCCGCGAGTTCCTGGCCCTCGTCCGTCCGCGCGCAGCCACCGCCGAGCCGACGCCGCCGAAACCGCCGACCATCGACCGCCGCATGCGCTTCGTCGCACCCATCCTCGCCAACCAGGCGCTCGATGCACGGCATGCCGCCTTGCCCACCGATTGGAGCCACGCCCTCGCACAGCTCACGGCGTTCCCCGTCGAGGGATCCGACGATGCCGCCTTCGCCGCCACGTTCCTCGTCGGTGACACCCTCGCGCAAGGCCTGGACGACGTCGGTGAATCGCTCTTCTACGTCGCCGTGCCTCGCGCTCAGGTCGGGTACGACACCGTCTACGTGCGGTTCGCCGACTACGCGAACACCGGCAAGAGCGCGCCTCGCCTCATTGACTACCTCGACTGGAACCACGACGGACAGCCCGACCTGCTGCTGGACGTCTACACCACACGGCGCAGTCACTTCATGGCTGTCGGCGGCACAGACGACAACTGGCACACACTCCTCGATGAGACCTGCCAGCCTCTGCCACCGCCGGATACGACGACCCTGCCCGCAGAATCCGCGCAGACGACCGTCGGGCAGTCCGAAACGAGCCGGTCCGGGGCCACCACTCAACCCACGTCGTCGCGGCGCGTACGCCGTCCTCCGCCGGCCAACACCATGCCGGCACTGCCGCAGATCCAGCCGAAGGTCGGCGTCGTCGGCCATAAGGGCGCCCCGGGCGACACCGCCCGGAGAGACACGGCACGGCGCGACACAACGCCCCGCCCGGCAGCACCGCCGCCCGACACGACGCCAAGGCCCGCCGCCTGACCACGTAGCAGCGCCGTTCCCGCCGCTGCGCGATCCGCGTTCTTGCGGTATTCCGTGGCGCCGCCAGTTGCCGTCCGCCCGAGCTGTGCCTAGCTTCTGATCTCGACATACGCGAACGGGGCCTTCGGAAGTCCGGTGTGATGCCGGCGCGGCCCCGCCACTGTGAGAGGCCCGTCGCCCGAGGGCGGCGGTGTGGCGCGCTCAACGAGCCACTGGGAGGGTTCCCGGGAAGGCGAGCGTTGCCGCCTCGAAGCCAGGAGACGGGTTCCGTTCGCGCCCGATGATCACCCTTCGAGGGAAGGGTCGGGGTAGCGAAACGCGGCCGTCGATCCTGCCCGTTGCTTCCCCGACTGGGGAAGGACGGGTTTTTTTGCGGCGTACCGTTGCCATTGCTCTGGTGCTGTTCACGGCGCTCTCTCCGGCATGCGGGGGCGGCGCGGTGCCGGCGGCCCGGGCCGGCTCGGACAGCGGGCATGCATCGCAGGGCAGGCAAAGCACCGCAACCGCCGGCCGGAGCTCCGCGCCTGCCGACTCGCCTCTCGCCGTGGTGGATGGCGCTGGCCGGCGAGTGACGCTGGCGGCACCGGCTGCGCGTGTCATCTCGCTGATCCCTTCCGTGAACGAGCTCATCGTGGCGATGGGCGGCGCGGACCGGCTCGTGGCGCGGACGGACTACGACAAGGACCCCCGGCTGGCGGAGCTGCCGTCGGTGGGAGGCGGTCTGACGCCGAGCCTGGAATGGATTGCGCAGCGCCGCCCGGATCTGGTGATCGGCTGGCCGGACACGCGCTCCCGCTCGCTGGTGCAGCGTCTGGGGGAACTCAGCATTCCGGTGTACACGGCGCCCAGCCAGACCATCGAGGACGCGCTCTCGGTGGCGAAGGACCTGGGCGTATTGCTGGGGCGCCACGCCGCCGCGGATTCGCTCGTGCGGGCCATCCGGACCGGGCTGGACTCGGTGCGAACGTCCGTGGCGGGCGAGTCCGAGCCGGACGTGCTCTACCTCATCGGGCTGGACCCGCCCATGGGTGCCGGGCCGGGCACGTTCGTGGACGAGCTGCTGGATGTCGCAGGCGGCCGCAACGTCCTCGAAGACACGGGCGTGCTGTGGCCCCAGCTGAGCCTGGAGGAGATCCTGCGCCGGAACCCGGACGTGGTCATCGTGGCCCAGGCGCCGGAGCAGCCCGGGCTGCTGGCCCACCTCCACCGCACCGCAGGCTGGAGCAGCCTGCGGGCCGTGCGCGACGGGCGCGTCTACCAGGTGGACGCCTACCGGTACAACCGACCCGGGCCCCACATGGTGGACATCGCCCGGGACCTGGCGGGTCTGCTGCACGGAGCCCACCCGTGATCCGTCGTCTCGGCGAGCTGCCCGTGCCCATGCGCATGGTCTTCCTGGTGTTCCTGCTGCTGGCGACCGCCGTGCTGAGCATTGCGGTGGGCGCGGCGGACCTGACCCCCGCCACCGTGCTGCACACCCTCACGGGCGGCGGCGGGCCGACGGCGCGCACCATCGTGCTGGACCTGCGCCTGCCACGTGCCGTCCTGGCCGTCCTCGTGGGCGGCGGCCTGGCCCTCAGTGGCGCCGTGTTCCAGGCCCTGCTGCGCAACCCGTTGGCGGAGCCGTACATCCTGGGCGTCTCGGGCGGCGCGGCCGTAGGAGCCGTGGGCGCCGCCGTCCTGGGCCTGGCCGCCGGCATCGGCTGGGGCACGCCGGTGGCGGCCTTCGGTGGCGCCGTGCTGGCCATCGCCCTCGTCTTCCGCATCGCCGTCGCCGCCGGCCGCGCTATGGATGCCCGTGTCCTCCTCCTCGCCGGCGTCGTCGTGGGCGCGTTCTTCAACGCCGTCATCCTGTTGTTGCTCACACTGGCCGACGTGCAGACGTTCCGGTCTGCCGTCTTCTGGATGATGGGTAGCCTGGCGGACGCCAGCTGGGCATCCGTCGGCTTGTTGACGCTGTACCTCGCGCCGGCGGTCATCGTGCTGCTGGCCCTCGCCAGGCCGCTCAACCTCATCGCCATCGGCGAGGAAACGGCGGCGTACCTGGGCACACGGGTGGAACGGGTGAAGCGCCTCGCCTACGTCATCGCGTCCCTGCTGGTGGCGGCCAGCGTGGCGTTCTCCGGCGTCATTGGCTTCGTTGGTCTCATCGTGCCCCACGCCCTGCGCATGGTCTGGGGCAGCGAGCACCGCTTCCTGCTGCCCGCATCCGTACTCGCCGGCGGCACGTTCCTGCTGCTGGCCGACACCCTCGCCCGCACCGTCGCCGCTCCCGTCGAGCTGCCCGTGGGCGTCGTCACCGCGCTGGTAGGCGTGCCGGTGTTCGTCGTGTTGCTGACACGGAGGAAGGCGTGACGGACGACGTCGTGTTCCACGCCGCCGGCTTGTCGTTCCGCTACCCGGGCGCTGATCGGCCCGCGCTGGACGGTGTCGAACTGGCCGTGCCGCGTGGCGCGCTGTACGCGGTCATTGGACCCAACGGCTCGGGGAAATCCACGCTGCTGCGCCTGCTCCTCGGCGTTCTGCGGCCCGATGCCGGCGATGTGCGCTTCGAAGGTCGCGCCATCGGAGAGTGGTCCCGCCGCGAGCTGGCCCGCCGCGTCGGCGTCGTGCCCCAGGTGGAAGAGCTGGCCTTCCCGCTCAGCGTGCGCGAGCTGGTGGCCATGGGTCGCTACCCGCACCTGGGCCCGTGGCGCGCCACCGGCCGCGCCGACCGCGAGGCCGTGGACGAGGCCATGGCCAGGTGCGACATCCTCGACATGGCCGGCCGCTCCGTGGACTCGCTGTCCGGCGGCGAACGCCAGCGTGCGCGCCTGGCCCGCGCCCTGGCCCAGCGGCCCGACGCCCTCGTGCTGGATGAGCCGTCCGCCGCCCTCGACATCCGCCACGAGATGGAGATCTTCGAGCGCCTCCGCCGCCTCGCCGACGACGGCGGCGTCACCGTCCTGCTGGTCACCCATCACCTGAACCTGGCGGCCCGCTACGCGCCCCGGCTGCTCCTGCTGGACCGGGGGCGTCCCGCCGCCGAGGGCGCGCCGGTTGACGTGCTCACCGAGCATAACGTGCACAAGGTCTACCGCTGGCCCGTCGCCATCACGCAGCATGCCGGGCCTGGCCGCGATGCCGGGGCGCCGCAGGTGGTACCGCTGGCCGGAAACGGTGACTGGGCCCACCGGGAGGGGAGGAACCCATGAGAAGGGAGAAGTCCGGCCGGGCCGTGCTCATCGCCGGCGCATTCGCAGCGGCCGCTGCGGCCGCCGCCGTCCCGGCCGGGTCCGCCGCCCAGGTCGCCGACACCGGCCAGGCGCCCGCCGACACGTTCGCACTGCCGGAGATCGTGGTGACCGCGACGCGCCTGCCGCTACGTCGCGGTGCGCTGCCGGTGCCCGTGACGGTGCTCATGGGCGATAGCCTGCGCGCTCGCGGCGTGCGCTCCCTGGCGGAGGCGCTGCGCGGCGTGCCGGGTGTCGAGATCGCCAGCGCCGGGCCGGATGGCGCCCAGACGTCGTTGTTCCTGCGCGGCGGTGAGAGCGACTACGTGAAGGTGCTCGTCGACGGCGTGCCTCTGAACGACCCGGGCGGCGCCATCGACCTGGCGGACCTCGACCTCACCAACGTCGAGCGCATCGAGGTGGTGCGCGGGCCGGCCAGCGTGCTCTACGGATCCGACGCGGTGACCGGAGTCATCCAGATCTTCACACGCCGGGGTCACGGGCCCCCGAAGGTCACGGCGTCTGCACTGCCCGGCCTGGGCGCCCGCCGGGACGCCGCCGGCAGCTACCCGACGCTGGACCTCGAGGCCGACCTGTCGGGCGGCGATGCCGGGCTCGGCTACTCCCTCGGCATCTCCCGGTACCGGAGCGACGGGCTGTTGCCCCTCAACAACGGGTACCGCAACCGCGCGCTGAGCGGCCGGCTGTCCCTGGCGGGCCGTGGATCGGATATCGCGGCCAACCTGCGCTACCATGATGCCGAGTACCATTACCCCACGGATGGTGCCGGCAACGTCGTGGACACCAATGCCGTCCAGGACGGTCGCACGCTGACGCTGTCCGTCGATGCCGGCCACGACTTCGGCGGCCGCGTCCAGGCCCGGCTGCTGGCCACGGACAACGAGACGCGGCGCACGTTCCGGGACCGGCAGGACGGCCCGGCCGACACGCTGGGCACGTACGCGGGCAACGGGCGGCAGCGGCAGAGCCGGCGCAGCCTCGACGGGCGCCTCAACCTGTTCCTGTCGGCCGCCGACGTGCTCACCGTGGGCGCCATGCTGGAGCGCGGCGCCGTGGATGGCGGCAGCCAGTACGCGTCACAGTACGGCCCCATCGGCGGCGCCATCCACGAGCAGCGTACCACGCGCGCCCTCTACGCCCAGCTCGTGACGACGCCGCTGCCCCACCTGCATGCCCAGCTGGGCGTGCGCCGCGAGCACAATGACGCCTTCGGCGTGTTCGGCACCTACCGCCTCGGCGCCAGCTATGGCCTGACACCGACGACCCGCTTGCGTGCCGCATTCGGCACCGCGTTCCGGGAGCCCAGCTTCGCCGAGAGCTACGGCAGCGGCTACGGCGACGTCGGCAACCCGGACCTGGGCCCCGAGCGCACCCGCACCTGGGAGGCCGGTATCCGGCAGACCGCCCTCGCCGGACACGTCGACCTCTCGGCGACGTACTTCGATCAGCGCTTCACCGACCTGATCCAGTACACCTTCACCACACCCATGCCCGGCGCACCCAACTACTACAACGTCGGTGGCGCAACGGCCCGCGGCATCGAGCTTGACGCCGACTGGGCGTTGACCCGGGCCGTCGGCCTCGAGGGCCAGGTCACGCTCCTGCGCACTCGCGTCACCGACCAGGGCCTGGCCAGCGACTCCACGTTCGTCCAGGGCATGCGCCTGCTGCGACGCACGCCCGTCACCGCCGGCGCACGCGTGCGCTGGACGGTCGCGCACGGCGTCACCGCACGACTGGGCCTCCGCCACACCGGCCCCCGCGACGACGTGGACTTCGGCGCATCCACGTACCCGTCCCCCCGCATCACCCTTCCCCCGGTCACCACCGTCCAGCTGTCCGGGGACTACACCTTCGACGCCCTCGGCCAGCACACCACCGCCGTTCTACGCATCCACAACCTCCTCGACGCCCATTACCAGGAGATCGCCGGCTTTCCCGCCCGGGGGCGGACGGTGGCCCTGGGGCTGCGGGTCAGGTTCTGAGCGACCAGCGGGGCCGCCGATGATCGATCATCGACCATCGTTCAGGCCTCCTCCAGCGTCTCCGACTCCAGCATTGCCAGATAGCTCGCGTACCGCTCGGGATGGACCGCGCCCGCCTCGGCGGCTTCGCGCACCCCGCAGTCGGGCTCGTGGGAGTGGGTGCAGGTGTTGCCGAAGCGGCAGCGGGCGGCCGGTTCGTGGAACTCGGGGAAACAGGTGCGCAGCTCGTCGGTCGATACGCCCCAGAGGCCCAGCTCGCGCAGGCCCGGCGTGTCCGCCACGTAGCCCCCGTGGGGCAGCCGGATGAGGCGGGCCGTCACGGTGGTGTGGCGGCCCTTGCCCACGGCCTCGCTGATCTCCGCCGTGGGCAGCTCCAGCCCAGGCTCGATGGCGTTCAACAGACTGGATTTGCCCACGCCTGATGGGCCCGCGAGAACGCTGGTGGCGGCGCGCAGTCGGTCCGCAAAATCAGCCACACCGCGGCCCGTCACCGCGCTGGTCAGCAGGACCGGGTAGCCGGCGTGTTCGTAGCGTTGGAACAGCGCCCCCGTCGCGGCTTCGTCCGCCAGGTCCACCTTGTTCACCAGCACGACGGCCGCAAGGCCATTCGCCTCGGCCAGCACCAGGACCCGGTCCAGCATGCGCAGGCGCGGAGCGGGCTCCGCGGCGGCGAACACGACGACGACCTGGTCCACGTTCGCCACGATGATCCGGGGTCCCGGCCGCCGCCCACGCCGGCCGCGACCCGGGGCTCGGCGCACCAGCTCGCTCCGCCGCGGCTCCACGGCTTCGATGGTGACGGTGCCGTCGTCGTGACGCCGGACTACGACCTCGTCGCCTGCCACGACCCGGTCGCCCGTGCGCTGCTCACGCTTCAGCCGGCCGCGCAGCGAGGCGTCCACCACGCGGCCCGGCGCCGTCTCCACCTCGTATACACCCCCATGGACGCGCAACACCCGGCCACGTTCGTGGCCGGGTGTTGGATCGCGCTCCGCCGGGCGGGGCGCCATGGTCAGGCGGCGAAGCTCTCCAACGCCGGTCCCATGTCCCCTTCCCGCAGCCGCTTCAGGGCCCGGTCCCGGAGTTGGCGTACGCGCTCGCGCGTAACGCCCAGCATGTTGCCGATCTCTTCCAGCGTGTGCTCCTTGCCGCCGTCCAGCCCATAATAGAGCCGCACCACCCTGGCGTCCCGCGGGTTCAGCGCTTCCAGTGCGTCGTTGATCTGCTCCGCCAGAAGCCGTTCCTCGACGCCCTCCTCCGGCTCCGAGGCCTCCTCCACCACGAACCGCTCCACCAGCTGGCTGTCGTCCGTGTCGCCGATGGGCGCGTCCAGCCGGATCTCCGACGCGTTCAGCGTCTGGAGATGCCGCGTCACTTCCGGCGTCAGCTTCGCCGCGTCCGCCACTTCTTCCGTGCTCGGGTCCCGGCCCAGCTCCTGCTTCAGCCGCTCCCGCTCACGGAAGATGCGCGCCAGGTCGCTCGCGCGGTTCAGCGGCACCCGCACTGCCCGCCCCTGGTTCGCCAGCGACGACAGGATCGCCTGCCGGATCCACCACACGGCGTACGAGATGAACTTCACGCCCTGGTCCGGGTCGAACTTCCGCGCGGCCGTCACCAGCCCCACGTTGCCCTCCTGGATCAGGTCGATGAGCGACACGCCGCGGTTCTGGTACTTCTTCGCCACGCTGATTACGAACCGCAGGTTGGCACGCACGAGTGCCTGCACCGCGTCCTCGTCGCCCTTGAGCGCACGATGACCCAGCTCGATCTCCTGCTCGGGCGTGATCAGCTCGTGCTGACTCACCTCCCGCAGGTACTGGTCGAGCGCGCCCTGGTCGCCCCAGGACGACCGGAACGAGGTCGTCCCCCCAACCTGCGACCGGCGCTTGCGCCGCCGTGTTTTCGTCTCAGTGCTTGCCATCTATGCCGTCGTGCTCAGGTCCCGTGAACTCCCCTGCCGCCGACCTCACACCCCGTACCGGATGCAAGGTTTTTGCCTGAAAACCACGCTCACCCCCGTGTACCCCCACCGCGCCTCCGGGTTCGCGTCCGCCACATAACACCCGGGACCCCGTCAGGGTTCCATCCGACGTGCCGTGAGTTCATATACAAAACCCCCGAACGGCGCGCCCGGATCCGCCCGACTCATGCGCCGCACAACTTTCCGGCTTGCCACCGGCCCGGTCCGTCGCTTAGCCTTCCCCGATGTCCTGGCAACACGCGCAACGCTCCGACACAGGTCGCGTCCGGCCCCAGAACGAGGATTCCCTGCTCGTCCGCCCCGACCTGGGCGTCTACGCCGTGGCCGACGGGATGGGCGGCCACGCCGCCGGAGAGGTTGCGAGTGCCATCGCCGTACAGACCATCGAGCGGGAAGCCGAGACGGCGGTGGAGCGCGGCGCCGGCCCGTACGACGTCGCCGCCGACGCCGTGCGAACCGCGAATACCGCCATCCTCGACGAGGCCCGCCGCGACGCTGCCAAACAGGGCATGGGCACCACTGCAAGCGTGCTCATCACGCCCGACGATGCCCGCTTCCGCATCGCCCACGTGGGGGATTCACGCGTCTATCTCCTGCGCGACGAGGCGCTGAGTCAGCTGACCGTGGATCACACAGGGGTCCACGAACAGGTGCGACGCGGCGCCCTGACGGAAGAGGACGCCCGCCGGCACCCGTTCGCCAGTGTGCTCACCCGCGTGCTCGGCACGGACGTCGTCGTCGATGTCGACCTCATCGACGGCGACGCCCGTCCCGGCGACCTGTTCCTGATCTGCAGCGACGGCCTGACGGCCGTCCTCGACGATGCCGCCCTCCACGTCGTTCTGGGCCGACCCGACTCCCTCCAGGCCCGGGCCGACGCACTCGTCCGCGCCGCCATCGAGGGCGGCGGACCCGACAACATCACCGTCGTTCTCGTGGCTCGAGTGGATTGACGGGCGCAGGGCCAGAACGCGCACCAGCAGGCACCGCCAACACGCATTCGTGAACCGCCGCCAACCGCGGCCGCCAGCCGCGGCCGAGAAAGGGGCAAAAGGCACCACACGTGACGGAAAAACGCCGTTCGAGGTCGATTTTACCCGCTATTCGGCAAAAACTGCCCTCCTGACGTCCTGCAAACGCCTGGCGTGGTCGATATTGCTCGCTCAGCGGCCAATATCCGCCACGTAGCCGGGATTGCCCGCACGTATGGCGGGTTTTGCGCCGGTTTGCCGAACGCCCGGCCCGGCCCGCTGGCAGAGAACGGCCGACGCGACCCGGAGCCTCGAACAGCTCGCGGCACAGCGGCCTGTCAACCGAGCAACGGCACTCCGCCCTCCAATGCCGCCTCCACATCCTTCGCGGACCGCCGCACCAACGCCGTCAGGGCGGCGCCGTCCAGCTCCCGCCGAGCGCCGAGCGTGAACAGTCGCAGCACGCGGGCCGTGTGGTACAGCTCGCCGGCGATGCCGGGCAAGCCGATGAGTCCGGAACGCCCGGCGGGGCCCAGGCGCTCGCACCGGCCATCGCGCAGCCGGACCAGCAGGTCCAGCTGAAACATGGCCGGCTTGGCCGGATAATCCAGAAATACCAGGCCGGGCCGGAGTCCCAGCTCGTCGGCCAGCCGGTCCTCCACGCGCCGTTTGAGCGACGAGTCCTGGACGACCCACTCGCCGACGGCATCGCGTTCCAGCTCTGTCGCCACGACCTCCGCCGCCCGCTTGGGCAGCCGGCGCGCGTGGATCGCCTCCACGAACGCCGCCACCCGCTCTTTGGCCAAAACCCCCGCTGCCTCCGCGGCCGTCGCGTCAACGCCCTTGGCGCGCGCTTCCAGCAGATACAGCAGTGCTTCGTCCGTCCTGCCCACCAGCTCCTCAGGCTCGATGAGCCCCGCCTCCAACGCATCACCCACCGCCCGGGTATACAGCACGGTGGCCGCACGCACGGCGTGGTGCCAGTAAACGTTGCGGTACATCTGGTACTTGGCGAACAGCAGCGACTCCAGTGCCGCGACACCTTTCTGCCGCACGCCCACCTCGCGGCGGCCCGTGTCGGGCGCCTCCAGCAGCGTCAGCGAATACAGCAGCCGGTCCACGTCGACTTCGCCGTACGGCACTCCGCAGAAGCGCGCGTCCCGCTTCAGGTACTCGATCTTGTCCAGGTCGAGGCTGCCACTCACAAGGCCCTGCAACGGACTCGGCGACGCGCCCCGGATCAGCGCCTCGATGCGCGCCGGCCCGTCCGGCGCCACACTCTCCAGCGCCCCCTGCACCTCCGCATCACCCAGGAACCGGCCCGCCAGCGATTCGTGGTGGCCCGGGATGCGCCGCTCCTCCAGCTCCTCGAGGGCATGAGAGAACGGGTAATGGCCGATGTCGTGCAGCAGGCCCGCCAGCGGCACCAGCCGCGATTCCGTCGGGTCCAGGCCGGCCAGCTCGCCGCGCTCTTCCAACGCCCGGATCGCCCGCTTCGCCAGCGCGTACACTCCCAGCGCATGGTCGAAGCGCGTGTGCGTCGCACCCGGGTACACCAGGTGGGCCAGCCCCAGCTGCTTGATGTAGCGCAGCCGCTGGAACACCGGCGAGTCGACGATACGGACTGCCGTGTCGTCCAGCACGATGGTATTCCAGATCGGGTCGCGAATCGTCGTGCGCATTGCTTCAGGTAGCAGGTGGTAGCTCCGGGCTTGCCGGGGGGCTGTGGGTTGCCGGTTGAGCGCCTGCCTCACCGGGGTGTGCGAGCCCACTTCATCTTGACCGCAGGTTCCCCGGGTCGTCGCGCCTCGCCGGGGTACGCCTTCCGGGTTGGGGGCGGAGGCGAGGGCCGGTGGAGCGTCGAGTTCAAGGTACACCGGGCGGCCCACGGCCGCACGCCGCGGCTCCCGAGGGGGCCCACGATCGACGGGGAATCCGGCGACGCTCCGACAGCCACCGACCTTTCAAAAACAGGCTTCGCCACACCGCAAGGCGCCTGCTGCGTGAGTCCACTGGGATCGCGGTGCGTGAGCGGGTTGTTGCCCGCGTATACGTACGGGTTGATGCCGCCCGCGAGCCCGATCGGGTCCTCGCTGATGAAGCGGGCGAGGTCCGGGTCGTAGTAGCGCGCCCGCATGTAGTAGAGCCCGGTCTCCGTGTCCCGGTAGCTCGCCGCGAACCCCAGCGCGTCCGG
>JARRJS010000024.1:0-51129 GCA_037388885.1 Gemmatimonadota bacterium | reverse complement strand
GCTACGCGCTGCTGCCGTACCTCTACACCCTCATGTGGCAGGCCCACAAGACCGGCAGCCCGCCCCTGCGGCCGCTGTTCTGGGGCCACCAGGCCGACACCGCCGCCTACGCCACCGCGCACCAGGAGGAGTTCCTGGCGGGTGACCACCTGCTGGTGGCGCCCGTGGTCCGCGAGGGGCAGACGCTGAAGCGCGCCTACCTGCCTGCCGGCAGCCGCTGGCTCGACCTTGCCACCGACAGCGTCTACGACGGCGGGCGGGAGGTGGTGGTGGCCGCACCACTGGAACGACTGCCCATGTTCCTGGAGGCCGGCGGCATCCTGCCGCGCCGGCCGCCCGAAGAGCATGTGGGGGAACGGCCGGCGGACACCATGTACATCGATGCCTTCCCCGCAGACAGTGTGGGATCATTCCGTCTGTACGAGGACGATGGCGAGTCGTACGCGTTCGAGAAGGGCAGCTACCGCGTGACCCGCTTCGAGGTGGCGCGTGGCGATGGCAGCGGCGCACGGGCCGGACGGGACGCGGGGGTCCGTTTCGTCCGCATCGTCGAGCACGACGGCTACGAGCCCGGAGCACGCATGCTCGTGGTGAGATTGCACGATGCGAAGCACGCGCCGGCCTCCGTGGAGCTGCAGGGTGAGGCGGGACGGCTGGCGGAGACACCGGCCGGCCGCGGCTGGGCGTACGACTCCCTGAAGCACGTCCTGATTGTGCGGTTCCCGGCGACCGGCGAACGGCAGGAATTGCGGATCCACTGAATGCGACGACGATGCCCGCGGCAGCGCTTTCTGCGTGGCCCGCGCTGCATTTCCCGACGCCGGCCCAGAAAACGTCACCCTTGAGTGGCACAGCAGTGCTTCCCATATAGTAAGCGTCTAACCCGCAAAACATTGCCGGCGCCGTGACCCCCGGTGGGCGCCAGGGCAGCCATGGCGTCGTCCTCGATGCATGGAGGTGACGTAATGGGTGATCGTGTAGCCGATCCGAAGGCGCTGGGATTTGGCGCCTTCGCCATGATGGCGTGGGTGTATTCCATGCAGCACGCCGGGTGGTACGCGAATGGGAGCTACGCGGCGACGCTCCACGGCGCGGCGGCATTCGCCACGGTGGCGCTGCTGATCGCGGCGTTGGCATCCTTCCTCCGCGGAGAGACCTGGCACGCAGTCTTCTTCATGTTCTGGTCGGCCCTCCTCATGGGTTATCGGGCCGGGCCCGCCGGCGTCGATGCAGTCGGGGGCTGGTACTTGCTCACCATCGCGCTGGTCAGCTTCTTCCTGTTCCTGCGCGCGCTGAAGGACGGGCTCGGTGTTCCGGTGGTGTTGCTCGCCATCGGCGTCGCGTTGTCGTTCCTCCTGTACGCCCTGGGCAGCTGGTTGGGTGGTGTTTTCTGGGTGGTGGTGGGTGGCTACGTGGGTTTGCTGACGGCGCTGGCCACCTTCTGGGCCGCGGCGTCAGCGTTGGGCATCATAGGTGGCGGAGCCGGCGGCGCGTCGAGCGGGGCGGTCGGCGGTGGAAGCGTGGGCGGTGGGATGAGCCCTGGCGGCATGTCCTGACGCCATGGCCCTCGACGTCACGCTTGAGTGACGGATGCCCACGCCGCATATAGTAATTATCTCGTTGTTAAAGCATTGCCGGCGCCATGACCCCCGGCGGGCGCCAGGGCAGCCATGACGTCGTCCTCGATGCAAGGGAGGTAAGGTCATGGGTGATCGTGTAGCGGACGCGAAGGCTCTCGGGTTCTCCGCTTTCGCCATCATTGCATGGATGAGCTCCATGGTGAGCGCCGGATGGTACACGCCGGACACTGCAGTGATGCACGGCGTGGTCGTGTTTTCGGCGCTGGCACTGCTCATCGTGGCGTTGGCGTCGTTCCTGCGCGGAGAGGCGTGGCATGCGGTCTTCTTCCTTTTCTGGTGGGCCCTCATCATGGGGTACAAGACCAGCATGGAAACGGGCATGATGGGAATGAGTGCCTACGGCGCCTGGTACGACATCACGATCGCGCTGGTGAGCTTCCTGCTGTTCGCGGCCGCGCTCCGGTCCGCTCTCGGAATGCCTGTCGTGCTGCTCAGCATCGGCGTGACGCTGGCGTACGTCGCCTCCGCCATCGGTGGCTGGGCGGGCGGCAGGTTCTGGATGGTGTTGAGCGGCTATATCGGGCTGGTCACCGCCCTGGCGGCGTTCTGGGCTGCGGCTTCCGCGTTCGGCCAGATGGGTGGCGGTCAGAAAGCGGCGCCGGCGGGCGGTATGGGGGGTGGGACGGCAATGCCCTGATCTGCTGAGAAGCGTTCCCGGGGCGTCATGACGCGTGCGTTCGCCGGCGTCGCAAGACGTGGTCGACGCGGGCGACGCACCGCCGGATGACGTTTCCTTCAGAACGGTGGTCGGCGGGCACCCCTGGCTCGCCGACCACCGTCGTCTCGACTCCGACCCTGGATCTCCAGAGTCAAATTCGGACTGGCATTCCTCGAATCCGATCCCGAATCACCAGACCTTCTGCCCCACCGCCTGACGGAGCCTGTAACGGCTCTGGACCAGGGCGTAGCGCGCCCGAAGCTCCATGAGCCTTGCCCCGGAGAGCGATGTCTCGGCGTCCAGGATGTCCAGGTTGGTGATGACACCAGCCTGATAGCGGGTGCGGGCGAGCTCGAGAGCGGCCTGAGCCTGCTGCACCTGGAGCTGTGATGCCCGGATCTTGTCCATGCTGGCCTGCACGGCCGCGGTCGCCTGTCGCACCTCGGTCGTGACCTGGCGTTGCAGGCTCAACACACGCGCCTGGGCCGCCTGCACGGCCGCCTCGGACTCACTGACCCGCGTGCGCGTGAGGTGGCCGTCGAAGATGGGGAACTGGAACGCCATCGCGGCCACGAAGTTGGGCTTGATCTCGTTCAGGTTGGGGATGTAGCCGTTCTTGCCGCCGACCGTGACGTCGAGGTTCAGGGCCGGCCGGTCCCCGAGGGAGGCCAGGTGGGTCTGGGCCTGCGCGGTGGTCACCGCGTTCCTCGCCAGCGTGAGCTCCGGCCGCTGGCTCAGGGCCAGCGCGACTAGGGAATCGGCGTTGACGGCGCTGGTGTCCGCCATGAAGTCGCCCGCCGGGTTGAGCGGCTCATCGTCGGGTGCGCCCATGAGCTGGCGCAGGGCGATGGTCTGCTCCTCGAGGGCGTCCACCAGGTCCACGCGTTGACTCTTCGCCGTCGCAATGCGTACCTGCGTGGTCAGGACCTCGAAGTTCGTGGCAGTGCCGCTGCGGACCTTCTCCTGGGTGATGTCGAGGTGCTTCTGGAGCGCCGCGATCTCCTCGTCCTGGACGGCGATGTTGTCCCGTAGGAAGATGATGGCGTAGAACGCGCCGATGGTCCGGTAGGCGAGGCGCGACTTCACCAGCTCCACGTTCTCGGTGGCGCCTTTCTCCATGGTGCGGGCCTGGTCCACCGCCGCTTGCCGCCGGCCCCAGTCGTAGAGCGTGTGGCGGAGCGAGACGTTCGCGTTGTAATTGTTCGCCGGATAGAGCGCGAACGATTCGCCCTGGAAGTCCAGCTTCTCCACCGGACCGATGCGGGAGTACAGGCCCTCGGCCGCCACGACGGGGGAGAACGCGGTCTGGCGCTCCTCGACGCGTGCGCGAGAGACCGCGACGCCCTGGCTGGCCTCCCGCACGGCCGGATGATTGGCGATGACTCGTGCCACGGCCTGCTGCACGGTCAGGGAGTCGCCCTGCCCGGCGCCAGCGGCCGTCTGTGCGGCAGGCGGCACCCACTGCCCGGCCAGCGAGCCGGGGAGCTGTGTCGCGGCGAGCGCCGCAGGAACGGCGCAAGCGGCCAGCACCAGCGTGAATATTCCCTTCATATCCCAACCTTTCTCTGCTCCAGGCCCGCTTCAGTCGGTCAGCGCGGGCCGGTTCTCCTTGTTGGCGTGGTGCGAGCGCAGGAAGAAGACCGGCACCGTGGCCACCAGCACCACGATGCCGGCCAGGATGAACACGTCGTCGATGGCGCTCACGAACGCCTGTTGTTGCACGAACGAGAAGAGCAGGACCTTGGCATGCGTAGCGGCGTGCCACGCCGAAGCTGCCGCCCACCTGCCGGATCACGTTGATGAGGCCCGACGCCTGCGCCATCTGCCTGTTGGCGATGTCCGAGATGGCAATGGTGGTCAGGGGCGAGAACAGCAGGCCCATGGCGATGCCCCGCAAGTAGAGCGGAAACAGGATCTGGGCCTTCATGGAGAACAGCGACAGGAAGCTGAACTTGTAGAAGCTGAACGCCAGCAACAACAGCCCGAGCACCACCGGGATACGCGCATCGGACTTGTCAGCGAACATACCAGCGAAGGGTGCCGTCACGGCTAGCAGCAACCCCACTGGCAGGAACACCAACCCGGCCTGGAACGGCGTGTAGTCCAGGGAGTTCTGGAGGTAGATGGGCACCAGGAAGTTCGCGCCGAACATGCCCAGACCGAAGATGAACAGCACCGCGTTGCTGACGGCGAAATTGAAGTTTTCGAACAGCTTGATCTTGATGAGTGGGTGCTGGACGTTGAACTCGGCGATGAGGAACAGGCCCAGGCCCAGCACCGCGAGGGCGAAGCACGCCAGGATGAAGTTGGAGGTCCAGCCGCCCGTGTTCCACGCCGAGTTGCCGCTGGACAGCGCCAACAGCAGCGCCGTCAGGCCGACCGTCAGCGACAGGAACCCGACGATGTCGAAGCCGCCTTCCGGCGCCGGCTTGTGCTCGCGCAACACGATGAAGCTCACAAGGAGCCCGGCGATGCCCACGGGCACATTCACGTCGAAGATGGTGTTCCACGCGAACCGGTCGATGAGGTAGCCGCCCAGCGTAGGGCCCAGGGACACGGAGGCCGATGCGGCCACCGACCAGAACCCCAGCGCGATCCCCCGCTTCTCCGGCGGGAACTCCCGCGTGATGATCGCCATGCCCACCGGCATCAGGAACCCGGCGCCGGCACCCTGGAGCACCCGGAACGCGATCAGGATATCGAAGTTGCCCGCCAGGCTGCACAGGAACGACCCGGACGTGAAGAGCAGCAGCCCGGCCATGAACATGCGCTTGTAGCCCCAGTGGTCGGCCATCCACCCCGAGGACGGCAGCATGACGGCGAAGATCAGCAGGTACGCCGTCAGGATCCACTCCACCCGGTCCACCGACACGCCGAACGTGGCCATCAGCTTCGGCAGCGCCACGTTCACGATGGTGGCATCCAACACGGCCATGAACGTGCCGATCATGACCGTGGCCAGCACGATCCAGCGGTACGTGTCGTGGCTGGGATCCAGCGCGGGGAATCGCTCGACCAGCGATTCCCGGAAATGGGTCCGCTCGGGCATCGCCGCGGACCCTACTTCGCCGGATGCCGCACGGTCACCTCCACCGACATGCCGGGGAGCAGCGTCGGCGGATCGTCACCCGTGTTCGACTGGGGGGCGATGGAGATGCGGACGGGCACACGCTGGGTGACCTTGGTGAAGTTGCCCGACGCGTTGTTCGGCGGGATCAGCGAGAACTGTGACGCCGTGGCCGCGCCCAGGCGCACCACACGGCCCACGAAGTGGTGGCGCGGGAACGCGTCCACCGAGATGTCCACCACGGCGCCCACCGGAATCGATGCCAGCTTCGTTTCCTCGAAGTTGGCCGTGACCCAGACGTTCTTCAGGTCGTATAACGTGAAGATCGGCTGGCCCGGCTGTACGACATCGCCCGGCAGCACCCAGCGTTTCGCGACCACGCCATACGACGGCGCATCCACCCGCGTGTCCTGGATCTGCGTTTCCACCGTGTTCAGTGCCGCGCGCGCTTTCTCGACCTGGGCCAACGCGATGGAGTGCTGTACGCGAGCCATGGTCAGGGCCGTGCGGGCGTGGTCCAGCGCTTCCTGGCTCACTGCGTGCCCCTTGAACTGCACCTCCGCCCGCTTGTAGTCGTCGCTCGCCTGAGACAGGCGGGCCGCCGCCAGTTTCACGTTCTCCTGCGCCAGGGCCAGACCCGTCTTCGTCTCCGCCTCGCGCGCCTGCAAATCCGAATCATCCAGCTGGACCAGAAGCTGGCCCGCCTGCACCGTGTCGCCCTCGTCCGTGCCCAGCATCGTAATGCGTCCCGACACCTTCGTGCTCACCGCGACGCGGTCCCCATCCACGTAGGCGTCGTCCGTCGAGATGACGCCCCGCAGCCTTACGTACCAGTATCCGCCTCCCAGTAACGCCAATGCGACCAGGATGAGAAGGGGGATGAGGACGCCTTTCCTGCCACGCCGCTTCCCGTTGGGACGGCCGGCCCCGGGACTCGCACCAGGCGCACCACTCGCACCGCCCGGCGGCGCGCCGCCGCCGTTCTTCGTGTCCTGATTCTCCGCCATGCCCACGTTCCTCTCTTCTCTTCCTGAACCCTCCGACGGTCACCCGCCGAAAACGCCTGTCGCATTCCGCACCGTCAACCGCGGTGCTTCAGACCTTCCATGAAGATTTCCACCGACGAGTCGAAAATCCGATCCGGCTCGCACGGATCCAGCCTCTGCAGATCCATGTGGATGTGAAGCACTGCCTGCCACGCCAGACCCGACGTGATCAGTCGACCCGCCACCTTCGCGTCGACGTCCGGCCGGAACTCACCCGCCTCCTTGCCTTCGTCGATCAGCTGCTCGATGAGCGACCAGCCCCGGATCGGACCCTCCCGCGCCCACGCCTCGAACAGCGCCGGCAGCTGCGTGCCCACTTCGCCGATCAACAGCAGGAACACTCGACCCCATTCCGGCGTAATCCAGCGATTCCAAACCTCCCGCAACACGAACCGCAGCTTCGCCGAGACCGGGCGCGTCGTCTCGCCCAGCTCCGCGCACAGATCCTCCATGATGGAATCGATCCGGCTCTGCAGCGCCTTGCGGAGCAGGTCATCCTTGCCGTCGAAATAGTGGTAGATCGCACCCTTCGACACGCCCGCCGCCGCCGCCACTTCCTCCAGACGCGTCGCGCTGTACCCCCGCTCCGCAAACACGTTCAGTGCCGCCTCCAGCAATTCGTGCGGTCGTTCATCCGGCCTTCGCTTCCACCGGACGCCATCTGCCGTCATCGGCGTTCCCCTTCGGCGATGAGGTGACTGATTACTCCGGCCAATCTACCCAGACGTATGCGAGCGTATGGCGGGGCATGACGCAAGGACCGCGCCGCCCACAAGGGACTTCACGACGGGTAAGTTACCGAACGGTAGAATACTACACCGGGTGTCAAGGGGGGGCGCTGCCGCGGCTCGCGGCCGCGTCGGCTTGCAGGTAGCAGGTGGCAGTGGCTGTGTTCGCCGGGTGGTTCGGTTGCCCGCCAACGCACAACGTTCGTCGCGTCGGCCCGTCGGGTTCGCGGTGTGATCGGCGTTGCCGGTGGTTCAGCCGCGCCCCCGAAGCTACTACCTGCCACCTGCAGCCACGGTGGCCGGGGGCCACCGTGGCGCCCTACGAGGGCAGGCGCCAGATGTCGAGCACGCCGCTGGTGGCGTGATGGTTTGCGTTGCCTTCGGGCAGGGCGATACGGCCGTCGACGACGATGGGGCTGTTCCAGTGGCCCGAGCCACAATCCAGCGTGGCGATGGACTGGCCGGTCTGGGGCTCGTAGACGTGGAGCCCGCCGTGGGGATCGTAGACGTAGAGCAGTCCGCCGGCGACGACGGGGCTCGTGCCGCCCGTGCTGTTGCTCCAGGCCGGGTGGAGCGTGCCGCCGCTGAGGGTCCACGCGGCGGTGCCGCCGTTGTCGGCGGCGAACAGCCAGGTGACGGAATCGGTGTGGAGGACGGCGGGCGCGGTGAACAGGTCCGTGCCCGAGGGCGTGGATACGACCTGGAGCTCGTCGTCCTGGTGTGGCGTGGTGCCTTGCATGCGCTGGATGCTGAGCAGCCGGATCTTGCCATCCTTGCCGCCCTGGGCCAGCAGCCCCGAGCCGAGGAGCACGGGCGAGGTGGAGCCCAGATCCAGGTCCTGCTGGTTCAGGGTCTGTGTATTGGACGGTGTGTAGTTGCCGACGATGCCAGTGGCGTCCGGATCCAGCTCGAGGGTGGCGTCGCCCCAGTACGTGCTGCCGTCCCAGGTGGCGTTGCCCGTGGCGACGAAGATGTTGCCACTGGCGGAGTCGATGACGGCGCCGGCACGCCCCCAGATGGCGGCGTCGCTCTGGGGGCAGGACGATGGATCGATCAACCCGGCGCGGTCGCTGCAGAGGGCGTTCCACACGTGCAGCAGGTTGCCGCTGGCGGCGTCGAGAATGGCCACATGGCCCTGGTACGGTGGCGCGTCACCGATGTACCCGCCGGTGGTGGCGATGACGCGTCCGCCAAGGTAATTGAGCGACGACGCGATCTTCTCCCGTGCCGGCAGCTTCGTGATGGGGGTGGTCCAGAGCACGTGTCCGTCGGCGACGGCCAGTTTCTGGATGTTGCCGTCGGGCGAGGCGGCGTAGATGGCGCTGCGATCCGGGTCGGCGACGGGCGTGGCGGTGGTGATGCGATAAGTGCCGGCCAGGGAGCCGTAGCTGGCGGGCGTGTACGTCCACAGGACGGTGCCGTCGTCGGCGTCGATTGCCAGCGTCTTGCCGTACGTGGTGGTGACGAAGAAGGCGTTGTGTGTGGCGCCGTTGACCGGTACGCCGTGGAGGTAGATCGGCGATGCGTCGACGGTGCCGTCGATGGTCACCTGCTGCCGCTGGAGCGAGTCGAGATTGGCCGCGGTGATGCCGGTGGCGGAGTCGAAGACGCTGGACCGGCCCACGTCCACCCCGAAGCGGAGCCAGTCCCGATGTGAGGGCTCCTGGCCGGAGACCGGCTCCGGGCCCGCGCCGTTGGCGCAGGCGGCCAGGGCCACGAGAACCGACAGCAACAGCTTCACGCGCATCAGGGTCCTGCCTTTCCGTCCGTCACGGTCGCGTTCCGGGCGACCACGTAGTAATCGGGGTCTACCTTGAAATCCGTCGGGTCCTTCAGATGGATGCGAATCGTCTGCCACTGCTCGGACGGTCGGATCGCGGTGTAGCCGTCGTCCGAGACGTTGACGGCGACGGGCATGTCGAATCCGGGCACGACGTCGGTCCAGCGGTAGGCCAGCGTGTCGCCGCGGATGCGGTACTCCAGCGTCGGCACCATGGTCGTGGTCAGGTACTGCTGGAACACCTTCGACAGGTCGATGCCTGCCTTGTCGCTGATGTACGCCTCGACCTGCGCGCCGGTGACGGTCTGGTGCCAGAACGTGTGATTCAGGCCGCGCAGGATGATGCGCCAGGTGGAGTCGTTGCCGATGATCTGGCGGATGGTGTGCAGCATGCTGCCGCCCTTGTAGTACATGTCGCCGGAGCCCTCGGCGTTCACTCCGTAGGCGGGTATGATGGGCCGGTCGTTCCGGATACCGCGCCGGCTGCCGATGATGTACTCGGCGCCCGCCTGCTTGCCCCAGCGGCACTCGGTGTAGAGGCCTTCCGCGTAGTTGGCGAAGCTCTCGTGCACCCACATGTCGGCCAGGTCTTTCGACGTGATGTTGTTGCCGAACCACTCGTGGGCGCTCTCGTGCACGATGATGAAGTCGAACTTCATGCCCAGCCCGGTGCCCGAGACATCGCGGCCGCGGTAGCCGTTGGCGTAGCCGTTGCCGTAGGCGATGCCGCTCTGGTGCTCCATGCCGTTGTGCGGTGCCTCGATGAGCTTGTACCCGTCCGGGTACCAGGGATACGGGCCGAACCAGTGCTCGTAACATTTCAGCATGGACTTGACCTGGGTGAACTGCCGCTTCGCGGCCTCCAGGTGATAGGAGAGCGGCCAGTAGTCGAGCGTCAGCTTGCCGTTCTCGCCCTGGTGGACGTCGCTGAAGTGGGTGTAGTAGCCGGCGTTGACGGCGACGTCGTAGTTGTTGATGGGCTCGGTGACGAACCACTCGTACGTCGTAGTGCCGTCCGCGTTGTGGGTCGTGGAGCGGAGCCGGCCGTTGGACACGTCGATGAGCGGGTCGGGCACCGTGATGGCGATGCGCTGGCTGTCGGGCTCATCCGCCTGCGTGTCCTTGTTCGGCCACCAGGCGCTGGCGCCGAGCCCCTGGTCGGTCGTGGCGATCCAGGGCCGGGCGAGGCTGTCCTGGGCCCAGGTAAAGCCGCCGTCCCAGGGGGGTCTGCGCGCGACCCGCGGCCGGCCGTGGTAGTAGACCGTGATGGTGCGGCTGGCGCCCACCGGCTGCGGTTCATCGAGGCTGGCGAAGAACGCGTTGCCGTCTCTTCTAAAGGCGACGGGTTGCCCATCCTGCACCATGCTGTCCACGTCGAGGGGCGTCATGAGGTCGATCTGCATCTCGTGCGCCGGCGCCGCCACGCGGTAGGTGATGGCGTTGTAGCCGCGGATGCTGGAGTCGGCCGGGCTGACGGCCACGTGCAGGTCGTAGAACGTGACGTCCCACCAGGTGCGCTCGGGCGCGGTCAGAGAGCCGCGCAGCGTGTCGGCGTGCGTGAATACCTGCTGTTGGGCGGCGGCGGTTGTCGCCATGGACACGGCCAAGAACAAGGTACCGACGGCGGCGGCTCTCATGGATCTATCCCTGGCTGAACGCTTCGATGCGCGGCTCTTCGGCTTCCGCGTAGACCGGATTGGAAAGGTACCGTTCGCCGAAGTCGGGCACCACCGACACGATGAGCCTGCCCTCGTTCTCCGGGCGTGAGGCGATCTGCAGCGCGGCCCACGTGATGGAGCCGGCGGAGATGCCCGCGAAGATGCCCTCCTCGCGCGCCAGTCGGCGGGTGGTGTCGATGGCGTCGTCGTTGGAGACGCGCACGACCTCGTCGTAGATTTCGGTATCCAGCACGTTAGGGATGAAGCCCGCGCCGATGCCCTGCTGCTTGTGGGAGCCGCCCTCGCCGCCGGAGAGCACCGGGCTCTCGGCCGGCTCCACGGCGACGATGCCGATGCCCGGCTTCTTCTCGCGCAGGTAGCGACTCGTGCCCGTGATGGTGCCGCCGGTGCCCACGCCCGCGACGAACACGTCCACCTTGCCATCGGTGTCCTGCCAGATCTCCGGGCCGGTGGTGCGGTAGTGGATCTCCGGGTTCGCCGGGTTGTCGAACTGGCGCGGTTGCCAGGCGGCGTCCTTGCCCATGCTCTCGGCGATCTCGTCCGCCCGGTCGATGGAGCCGCGCATGCCCTGCGCGCCCTCCGTGAGCACCACCACGGCGCCCAGCGCACGCAACAGGTTGCGCCGCTCGACGGTCATGCTGTCCGGCATGGTCAGGATGCAGCGGTAGCCGTGCGCCGCGGCGGCGAACGCCAAGCCGATGCCCGTGTTGCCACTGGTAGGCTCCACGATGACCATGCCCGGCTTCAGCGCCCCGGACTCGAGGGCGTCTTCCAGCATGGCCACGCCGATGCGGTCCTTCACCGAGGCGAACGGATTGAATCCTTCGTGCTTGAGGAGGATGTCGCCGGGCAGGCCCTCGCCCAGCCGGCGGAGCCGGATGAGCGGCGTCTCGCCGATGGTCTGCGTGATGTCGTCGTAGATGCGGCCTCTTGACATGGCATTGCTCCTCGAACGGGGAAACTCGACACGGCTCGCCCGGGGACAGGCTTGCCGCGCGGTACGTCGCGGGCGAAGCTGGGGAGGACAAGGCCCGGGGACGACCGAAAGGATTTTGCATGCAGACCTCATACCGTGACGCTGGCTGCGCCCGCGAGGACGCGCCGCCTTCGGCGGGCTAGGATGCTCGCTTTGCTCGCCAGGACGCGGCCTTCGGCCGCTAGGATGCTCGCTGCGCTCGCTGGGACGCGCCCTTCGGGCGCTAGGATGCTCGCTTCGCTCGCTAGGCTGCGGGGCTCGGCGTCACCGACGCCCGCTTCGCTCTCCGGGTGCCGTGCCGGTTTCCGCTGGTTCACGGTGGTTCTTCTGGCCGCGTCGTTGTTCGGCGTTCAGCCCCTGGCTGCGCAGCAGTCGCCCGTCTACGTCCCCGAGACGGACACTCTCGTGCTGCGGAAGCTGGAGCGCTGGCAGGACCTGAAGCTGGGGCTGCTGATGCACTGGGGGACATACAGCCAGTGGGGCATCGTCGAGTCGTGGTCCCTGTGTTCGGAAGACGAGTCGTGGTGCAAGCGCTCCATGGATGACTACGCCGCATACAAGAAGGCGTACGAGAAGCTCCAGACCACGTTCAACCCGACGAAGTTCGATCCGGAGAAGTGGGTGAAGGCGGCGCAGGACGCGGGCATGCGCTACGTCGTGTTCACGACGAAGCACCACGACGGCTTCGCCATGTACGACACGCACCTCAGCCACTACAGCATCACGGACCCGGCCACGCCGTTCAGCAAGGACCCGCGGGCAGATGTGACGAAGGGCATCTTCGACGCGTTCCGCGCCCGCGGCTTCATGATCGGCGCCTACTTCTCCAAGCCGGACTGGCACAGCCCGTACTACTGGTGGCCGTACTTCGCCACGCCGGACCGCAACGTCAACTACGACATCGCAAAGCACCCGGACCGCTGGAAGAAATTCGTCGACTTCGTGCACGGCCAGGTGAACGAGCTCATGACACGCTACGGGCGCATCGACATCCTGTGGCTCGACGGCGGCTGGGTGCGGCCGCTCACGCGGGAGCAGATCCTGCGGCGCATCGTCAGCCCGGACTACAAGTTCACCCACATCCAGAGCCAGGGCATCGACATGCCGCGCTTGGTGAAAATGGCGCGCACGGAGCAGCCGGGCCTCATCGTGGTGGACCGCGACGTCCCGGGCCCGTACCAGGATTACCTGACCCCCGAAGCACGCGTGCCGGACAAGCCCATCCCGTACCCGTGGGAAGTCCCCATGCCCATGGCCACCAGCTGGTCCTACGTGCCCGGCGACCACTACAAGCCGGCCCGTGAGCTGGTTCACATGCTGGTGGACGTCGTGTCCAAGGGCGGCAACCTGCTGCTCAACATCGGCCCCGGCCCCGACGGCACCTGGTCCGACACGGCCTACGATCGGCTGGCCAAGCTGGGCGCGTGGATGAAGGTGAACGGCGAGGCGATCTACGGCACGCGGGCGGTAGCGCCGTACGGCGAGGGGAAGATCCGGCTCACGCGCGCGAAGGACGGGACCGTGTACGCCATATACCTGGCGGATCCGGGCGAGATCGAGATGCCAGCGTACCTGTCCATGACGGAGGCGCGGCCGGCGGACGGGGCGACGGTGTCGCTGGTGGGGGCTTCGGGCGCGTTGCACTGGGAGCGGGCGGGGACGGGGTTCATCGTGCGGATCCCGGAGAGGCTGCGGGCGCATCCGCCCTGCGACTATGCGTGGGCGCTCAGGATCTCGGCGCTGGCGGGGAGCGCCAGGACGGGCCCTTCGGGCCCTTAGGACGCTCGCCTGCGGCTCGCTGGGACGCCGGCCTTCGGCCGGCTAGGACGCGCCTGCGACGCTAGGTTGCGCCCGCCGCGGGAGCGCGCGACCTAGCCCGCGCAGCGGGCGTCCTAGCGAGCGACAGCGAGCATCCTAGCGAGCGATAGCGAGCATCCTAGCGGCCGGCCGGCCGCGTCCTAGGGCCGGAACGGCCCGTCCTGCCCTTCTTTTCCGGCTTGTGCCCCCACATGGTGCCGTCCTCCAGCGCCCGCGGATCCGCGTAGTCCTTGTCCAGGAACGGCACGCCGTCCACCATCCATTTCGCGGCGGGCGTGCCCTTCAGGTAGTGGTTGAAGAACTCCATCATGCGGATCTGGAAGTCGATCCGGTCCTCCTTGCTGGACAGGTGGTGCGGCTGCGCCGGGTAGGACAGGAAGATGACGTGCTTGCCCAGGCGCCGCGCCATGGCGTAGTACTCGAGGCCCTGGTGCCAGTCCACGGCGTTGTCGGCGGTGCCCTGCAGGATCAGGAACGGCGTGGTGATCTTCTGGGCGTTGAACACGGGCGACTGGTCGATGTACACGCCCAGGCTGTCGAATGGCGTGGTACCCATGCGCACCTGCCCCACCTCCGTGATGCCCTGCTGGATGGTGCCGGTGCGGCCGTACGTCGAGTTGTAGAAGGACGGCAGGTCCGTGGGCGGCGCGCCGGTGACCACGGCGGCGAACATGTTGGTCTGGGTCACCACGTAGCTTGACTGGTAGCCGCCCCAGGAGTGGCCCTGGAGCCCGATGTGCTTGGGGTCGGCGTAGCCCAGGTCGATGACCTTCTGCACGGCGGCAGTGATGTCATCCAACGCGGACGAGCCGGGGCGGCCGATGGTGTAGACGATGTCCGGGTTCAGCACCAGGTAGCCGTTGCTGGCGTATGTGGCCATGTGCGGGCGGTCGTCGTACGTGGGCCCCATGTACATGTGGTGGTTCTGGCTCATCTTCTCGTAGAAGTAGACGAGCATGGGGTAACGCTTGCCCTTCTGGTAGCCGGCGGGCAGGCCGAGCGTGGCCTGGAGGTGGTTGCCGCGCTTGTCGACGTAATCGTTTAGCACGCGGCCCGGGCTCCAGGCGAAGTCCGCCTGCTGCGGGTTGGCGTCGGTGACCTTGCGCGGGTGGTCGAAGCGCGCGTCGCTCACCCAGTAGTCCGGGAACTCCACGAACGTCTGCTCCGTGAACGCGATGCGCTGTGCGCTGTCCGCCTTGATGGGGCGGCCCACCGCCTTGTCCAGCCAGATCAACGGTTTCGGCTCGCCGCCCTTCGTCACCTGCCAGTAGCCGGACTTCTTGGTCCACTCGCCGTAGGCCGAGAGCAGGAGCGGCTTGCTCAGGTCGATCTCCTCCGGCTCGCGACGGAAACCGAAGCCGCGGAAGCCGCGGAACGACCGCGGCCCTTCCAGCTTCACGACCCGGAACTGGATCGAGTCCCGGCCGCCGACGCCGGCCGTCAGGTTGGCGGCCTTGCTCCCGTCTAGCGGCACCTGCCAGACGTCGTAGCGGTCATACAGGACGACGCTGCTCCCGTCCTTGCTCCAGCCGGCGACGCCGTAGATGGGCAGCTCGTAGGGGTGGTCGTCCTGCCGGTTCACGAAGTCCACGCCGGAGCTGGCGGTGAGGTCCACCTCCTTGCCGGAGGCCAGGTTGCGCGCGATGACCTTCTGGTCGCGCAGGTAGAGCCACCACGCACCGTCGGGCGACGAGCCCATCTGGCGGCCGACGTCCTTCGCCATGAGCTCACGGCCGCCGTCGTCCAGGTCCACACGGTAGTAGTCCGCCTTGGTGAAGCCCCACTGGACCTGGTACTGGTACGGCGTCGGGTCCTCACCGATGCCCCAGCGCGACGTGCCTGACTGGGACACGGACTCCAGCGTCGAGTCGGCCAGGCGCACGAACGAAAGGTGGCGGCCCACGTTGACCACCGAGTTCCACGTGTGGTCGCGCTCGCGGTTGGCCCGCGCCATCTGCACCGATTGCGGCTCCACGTCCTTCCAGTGCCACACGTCCACGTTGGCGCGGCCTTCCAGCTTCTCGCGCTTGTCCGCCTGCTCCTTGATGCCCAGGAAGACGCGCTTCGAGTCCTTGGACCAGCTCACCGTGCCCAGCTCGCTCAGCACGAAGCCGTCCGGAAAGCCTTTCACCGTGGACGGGTCCAGGCGCTCCAGGCGCGTCGGCCGGCTCGCATCGGGTATGACGACCAGCACGTTCTGCCGGTGTTCCTTGCCCTCCGGCGCCGTGCCCGCCAGGAAGGCCAGCGCCGTGCCGTCCTCGTTCCAGGTCAGGCGGGCGTACGTGCCGACTTCCGTGGCCAGCGGCGTGATGCGCCGGCTGGCCAGCCCCAGCAGATACGCGCCGTTGCCGGCGTCGTCCTTGGCATCCACCAGGTACGCCAGCTGCGTACCGGGCTTGTTCACCGCGTACTCGGAGACGTTGCCCAGGTTCAGGGAAGTGCCGGTCGCCAGGTCGTACACGACGAGGTCCGCACCATCGTAGCCGGCGTCCCGTCCGGGCCCGCGCTTGCGCACCAGCAGGACGTGCGTGTTCGCCGGGAACGACAGCGAGGCGACGTCGGCGAACGCGATGGAGTCGCCCGTCGCCAGGTTGCGCAGCACCAGTGTGCCGCCGGCGCGCGCGGGCCGGCCACGCCCCATCTGCGGCGGTCCGTTCGGCCGCCGGTGCTCACCGTTGCCTTCCCGCTCCGGCGGCATGACCAGGTAGGCTACCCAACGCGAGTCCGGCGAGAAGGCCGGCGCAGCACCGCGGCCGACGACGTAGGAGCCTTGGCCGTCCAGCTCTTTCACGTACAGCGAGTCGTCGCCTTCCAACGGCGTCAGGATGTAGCTCATCCAGTCGCCGTCGGGCGACAGGGCCACTGACGTGATGCGCTTCCAGGGGCCATAGTCGTCCACGATGATGGGCGGTTTGACGCTGTCGCTTGGCGCGTCGACCTGCTGCGCTCGAAGCGGCGTCGCCGTAAAGGGCGTGGGTGCGACAAACGTTGCAGGCAGGGACAGCGCGATCAGCAGAAGCGCAGGCAGGAAGGAGCGGGACCGGACTGCACCGCGTGACGTGCGGGACATGGCATGCCTCCGAAGAGCGTGGAACCAGCGCAGGCGGGCACCTTACGGTGAAGATGATCGATACACCAGAGGGCCGGGCGGGACCGTCCCGCGTCAGGAGCGGGTTTTCCGCTGCAGCTTGCGATACCGGTTGAGGAGCATGCGACGGGCGAGGGGAGACAGCCGGTCGGGGTACAGAACGCCGTCCAGATGATCGAGCTCGTGCTGGAGGCAGCGCGCCAGCTCGCCATCCGCTTCCAGGCGAACCGGCCGGCCTTCCAGGTCCGTCGCCTCGACCACGACACGGGCAGGCCGCTCGACGTTCGCGCGCACGCCGGGAATGCTCAGACAGCCTTCAACGCTGCGGACCCGCTCCTCGCTCGCACTCACGATGCGCGGGTTCACCAGCACGTACGAAGGCCCTTCGCGCGGCGGCACATCCACGATGGCCAGCCGCCGCGACACACCCACCTGCGGCGCCGCCAGACCCTGCCCGTTGGAGCCGTACATCGTCGTGAACATGCGCCGGACCAGCCGGCGCGTGTCCTCATCCACCGCCTCCACGAGCGGCGCAGACTCTCGCAACACCGGCGCGCCCAGGCGCTCGATCGTAAGCTCGGCTTCGTCCATGTCCGTCCTCGCCCGCCCGCTCCCGACTCCGAGAATCAGTTGTAGGCGATTCGCACCGGCTCGGTGGCCATGAGCTGCGCTCGACTCTCCACCAGGTCCAGCGACGGCAGCTCCCGGTGGCAGGCCAGGTACTTCTCCGGGATCGGGTGCGTGCCCACCACCACCGGCAGACCGTAGTGCGCTTCGATGAACTGCTTGAAGTAATCGGTCCATGGACAAGGCGGGTAGCCCACCACCAACCCCGTCGCCAGGTGGATCGCTTCCGCACCGTTCTTTACCATCTCCTCCGGTGCGTACTCGATGTTGCCGCCCGGGCAGCCGCCGCACGTCGTGAACCCCACCACCTCGAGAGCCTCGTCCGCCGCGTAGCCCGAGAAGCCGCCGACCCGCTCCCGCGCCGCCCGGAAACACTTGCCGCCCGCACAGCTCCTGTACCGGTCGCAGATGATGATGCCCACCTTCATCGGCCCCTCCTCATGTATGCGTTTGCCACCGCCCTCACCCAGGCGGCAGTCGATGCGTCATTGACAGACCATGGAGAAACAGATCGACCGCGGAGTCGAAGATGCGGTCCGCGTCGCACGGCGCCACGTCGTCCAGGCCCAGGTGCACCTGTAGCGCCGCCTGCAACAGCAGGCCCGAAACGGCCATGCGAGCCGACACCTCCGCGTCCACGTCGCATCGGAACTCGCCCGTCCCCATTCCTTCCTCGATCAGCCCTCGCACCAATGTCCACCCCTGGATCGGTCCGTCCTCCGCCCACAACCGGAACACCGCAGGAAACTCCACACTCACCTCGCCCACCATCAGCCGGAACGCCCGACCCCATTCCGGCTCCAACAGGTGCTGCCAGATCCGCCGAAGCACCAGCCGGATCCGCACCGACGCAGGCGCCCGCTGCGCACCCAGTGCCTCCGCAATCTCCCCGTAGATGGCACGATGACGGCTCTGCACCGCCCGCCGCAGCAGGTCTTCCTTGCTGTCGAAGTAATAGTAGATGGCGCCCTTCGTCGCCCCTGCCTCCCGCGCCACCTCCTCCAGTCGCGTCGCGCGGTACCCGCGCAGCGCGAACACCCGGAACGCCGCGTCCAGCAGCGCCTGCACCATCGACCCTGCCCGTCCCGCCTGCGGCTCTGCCGGTCCCACCTGCGGCTTCGCCGGTTCAGCCTGTGCCTCCGCCGGTTCAGCCAGCGGCTCTGCCGGGAGTTTCGTACTCAACAGTATCCTCCGCGAAACTCGTCCTCTTGCGGTCGAACATACGACATGTAGATCAGTTCCGTCAATTCTCATGTGTGTCGGTGGCTCTTGACACGGCGTACGCCAACGCCGAAGATACTCATGAGTATGTGTCGCGACGACCGGGAGAGGGCGTGGGCGGGCGACCAGTTGCTTCGGAGGCGAGCATGCGGGCAGTGGCGAATCTGGCGGAGGTGGGTCGCGGCGAGCGGTTCATGGTGCGGCGGATCCTGTTCGATGGTCCTCGGGTGCGGTGTGGAGCGGAGGGGTTGCGGGCGGGGGACCGTGGGGAGCTGGTGGAGCGTGGACGTGGGGTGGTGCTGATGCGGGTGGGCAACGAGTTGGTGCGGTGTCCGCTGGACGTTGCGTGTTACGTGGAGGTGGTGCGGGAGCGAGGTCGTGTCATGTTGCCAAGCGAAGGCGTGGGTGTGGGTTGAAGCGCCGGGAGGGAGTGCAATGGAACCCCGGGATCTGGCGGGTCTGCGACTGGGCGTTTTCGGCAAGGGCGGAGCGGGCAAGAGCACGGTAACGGTTTTCCTGGCGCGGGCGTTACAGTCGCTGGGGTACTCGGTGCTGGTGCTGGATGCGGACTCGACGAACTTGGGTCTGGCGTCGGCCCTGGGGGCGGATCGTGATCCGGCCCCGTTGTTGGAGTATTTCGGCGGCATGGTATTCAGCGGCGGTATGGTGACGTGCCCGGTGGACGATCCGACGCCGCTTGCCGGGGCGGAGCTGTGGCTGGAGGACCTGCCGCGGCGCTACGTGGGGCGGACGGCTGCGGGTGTCCACGTACTGAGCGCGGGCAAGCTGGGGGCGCTCGGCCCCGGGGCGGGCTGTGACGGTCCGGTGGCAAAGATTGCGCGGGACCTGAGGGTGTCGGGTCACGGTCCGAACCCCGTCATGCTGGTGGACTACAAGGCGGGGTTCGAGGATGCGGCGCGCGGGGCGCTGACGACGCTGGACTGGGTGATCGTGGTGGTGGATCCGACGACCGCGGCGTTGCAACTTGCGCGGCATATGGCGGGCATGGTGGCCGAGATCCGGCGTGGTGTGCCGCCTGCGACGCGCCACCTGGATTCGTCGGTTCTGATCGAGATGGCTACACGCCTGTTCCGGGAAGCGCGCATCCGGGGTGTGCTGAGCGTTCTGAACCGTGTGCCCACGCCCGGCACGGAAGCGTACCTGCGTACCGCGCTGAAGGGCAGCGGTGCGCGCGTGGTCGGTGTATTCGATGAAGACGCAGCCATTGCGGAACAGTGGCTGCGCGGTGCCATATTGGAATCCGATGCGCTATCGGGTCGGGGGCGTGCACTGGCGGGTCGGTTGGAGTCCTTCGTGCGCGGTGCGACTGCGCCGGCGGGCGCGTGAGGAGAGGGAGGGCGGGGTCGCGATGAGTCGTCGATATCGTGTCCGCTACTACGACGCGTTCTCGCGCGTGTACGACCGGTTCGTGGCGGCGCATTCCAGCGATCGCCAGGGTCGTCTGCGGGAGGTGCTGGCGGAGCGCACGTCGCTTGTCCGGGGCGACCGGGCGTTGGACCTGTCGTGTTGGTGGAGGCGGATGCGGAACGGTTGCCGTTTCGGGCGGCCAGCTTCCATGCGGTGACCTGCTCGCACGCGTTCTACGAGCTGAAGGGCTCGGGCGCGGAGCGGTCGTTGGGGGAGGTGCGGCGCGCGCTGCGGCCGGGTGGGGCGTTCCTGATGATGGAGCACGAGCTGCCGCAGAACTTGTTCGTGCGGCTCCTGTTCTACATCCGGCTCCTGTCCATGGGCCTTCGCAAGGCGCGGGAGGTGCTGGGCCACGAGGAGGCGCTGTTCCGCCGGCATTTCGTCACGGTGGAGCGTGTGGCCACGGAGACGGGGCGTTCCAAGATCATCCTGGGGCGCGACGGTGAAGCGGGAGAACCGTTGATGACTGCACGCAGCGAATCGGCAGAGACATGAACGTGGACTGCGCGGGTTGTGCCCGGTACGCGTGTCGAAAGGGGCGTGTGGACGCGGCGCCGGAGGCGTGCCCGATGCACGGCGGCGATTTCCCGGCGTTCGAGACGCTGTACGACGACGACAACGCGCGTGGACTGGCGTACCACGCGGCGCGGGTGGAGGCGGAAGGGTACTGCCAATGGACCCGCGTGCGCGAGATCGTGGAGGTGGCTTCGCGCATGGGGTACGAGCGGGTCGGGATCGCCTGCTGTCCGGACACGCGCCGGGAGGCGGCCCTGGCGGGGGATGCCCTGGCTGCCGGGGGCCTGGACGTCGTCCTGGCTGACGAGGCCGATGACTGCGACCCGACGGGGCAGGCCGCGTACTTTGCCGCTCGTGGCACGGACCTGAACGTTATCGCCGGCATGTGCGTGGGCCACGACGCGCTCTTCATACGGCACTCTGCCGCTCCCGTCACGTCGCTCATCGTGCGTGACCTCCGGCTCCGGCACAACCCGGCGGCTGCGCTCTACCTGCGGACCGGGTACCTCAAGTCTGCACTGTACCGCACGCCGCGGGCGAAGCGTGTGGCGTTCCGGGGCTGGGACGACGAGCTGCTGGACCGCTTGGCGCGGCAGGTCCGGGACGCCGGCGCCGCGCGGGACGTGCCGCCTTGCCGCCTGGAGGAGATCATGGATTTCGCCCGTCGCGCGGGGGTGGAGCACGTGGGTGTGGTGTTCTGTAGCGGTTTCCGGGAGGAAGCGCGGCAGCTGAACGCGATACTGGGTACGAACGGGTTCCACGTGTCGTCCGTGTGCTGCAAGACGGGTGCGGTGCCGAAGGAGCGCCTGGGCATCACGGACGCGGAGAAGGTGCGGCCGGGGCAGGCGGAAATGATGTGCAACCCGCTTGCGCAGGCGGAGCTGCTGGAGCGGGACGAGGTGGAGCTGGTGCTGTTGATGGGGCAATGCGTCGGGCACGACAGTGCGACGATGCTGCACCTGGCGACGCCCGCCGTTTGCCTCGTGGCGAAGGACCGCGTGCTGGGCCACAACACCGTGGCCGCACTGCACGAGATGCGGGAGGCATAGATGACTGCGATGACCGTGGCCCCCGATCCCCGGATCGCGCGGCTGCTCGCGCGCATGCGGGCGGACGGCATCCTGCTGGGCCCCGAGGCCGTCCTGGACGCCGTAGAACGGCCGCAGTGGGACGCGAAGCGCGGGCTCCAAGACTGGCGGAACCACGTGCCGCCGTCCGTGCAGCAGGACTGGGATGCGCTGCCCCTGGCCACGCGCTTGTGCGTGTACGAAACCGCGGCGCTCGCCGCCCTGGCCGACGGCGCCGGCGCTCCCATGGTCACCGGCCCGACGGACGCGTCTTCGTAGTCGTCTCCTCGGGCGACGCGCAGGTCCTAGACCGGCACGTAGATGTACGTGAGCAGTCGCTCCGGCGGCGTGTTGTCCGGGTCGTTCACGTACTCTTCCCACATGGGTGTGTGGTCGGCCCAATCGGCGTCGGACTCCATGCGCCCGTTGGCCACCATCCACTGGGTGATGAGTCCGTAGGCGGCCATGAGCTGGTCGTACGGGCCCGTGTGTGTGAAGCGCAGCATGCGGCCGCCTTCCAGCTCGCCGATGGACACGCCGCCCACCGGGCCCGGGTCGGATGCATCCTCCGCCACCGGGAAGGCCAGCGTGAAGCGCGTCTCATCCGTCCCGTACGCCGTGTAGACGGACCGGGGCGGCCCGGTGAGATTCAGACCGTGGGCCGCGACGTACACGGCGATGCGCCCGAACCCTTCCATCATGCCCTGCCGGATGGCTTCCGGCTCCGACCCGGTACCGATGTCCACCTGAACTACCCGCGCATCGGGGACCTGGACCTCCACGGGTTCTATCGATTCGACCGTCATGGATTGCCTCCGGAATCGTCGGAATGATCGAGAATCGCCGGGCGCCGACCGCTCTGCGCGTCAGTTTGCACTCGGGCCGAACATCCAGCGCTTGCCCCGCCGGGCGGCCGCGTGCACGGCTTCGCCGAACCGCTGCACCTCCGCCAGTCGGTCCGGCGCCAACGGCCCCTCCAGGACGCCCGCCACATCCTCGCCCAGCTCCTCCATGGTTCGCGCCGCGCACCAGACCATGTCCACCGACGGGTGGCCCAGCGCAAAGCGGTAACACTCCGCCCCCGTCATGGGCTGCGCGAAGCCGCGCTCCGGTACCGGCTCCAGCAGCATGCCCCAGCGGGTGGCCGTGTAAGCGATGATGGCGGGACGCGCCTCGCCCATCGCCTCCAACGGCCCGAAGACCTCCCGCTCTGCTCCGCGGTGGGCGGCGTTGTAACGGATCATGAGCACGTCCGGACGCAGCGCAAGGGCCAGCTCAGCGGCCATGGCCCGGTTGTGGGAGGAGAAGCCGATAGCCCGGGCGCGGCCGGCCGCCCGAAGCTGTTCCATCTCGTGCCAGACGGTGGGCCGGACATGCCACCGGCGCCGGACCCAGCCGTAGATGAGGATGTCCACGTGATCCGTGCCCAGCAGCCGCAGGTAGCGCTCCAGGCCGCGCCGCACCGAGCCGGCGAACGGCAGGCCCACTTCCATCGCGACCACGACATCGTCCCGGTGGCCGGCCCGGATCAGCCGCCGGATGCCTTCATCGATGCTGGGCGTGACCTTGTTGGCGAGGAAGGTGTTGATGCCGTAATCGTAGTATGCGCGCTCGAAGTCGTCCACCGTGAGCTTGAGCCCGAGAGGTCCGGCAGCGCGGAACCCGAACGTGGCCAACCCCAGGGGCGAAACCCAAAGCCCGGTCCGGCCGAGCGGCCGGGGGAGAAGGCGTGTCGCGGGCACGGCGATGGCTCCTGTGCGGGTGCTCAGATCCACCGGGCGGGCGGGCCTCGCGCGACGCTCCGGCCGCCCATCGACAAGATAAGGCCGCCGGCCGGCTCACCACAGAGAGGGTCACACGAAGGATACGAAGATCGGTCGCACGAGGACACTAAGTGCACGAAAGGTCGGTTAGAGAACCTCGCCGCGTGCCCGGTGTTTTCTGTTTCCCATTTCAGGTTTCCGGTTTCCCGCCAGCCAGCGTTGCATTCCCCGCTGCGGACTCATTGCGGTCGGCCTCCGACGGGCCTAGCATTTGCACCGAAGACGCCGCCGTTCCCCACACCAGACGAGCTGGACATGGACACACGCACCCGCAGGCCGTGGCGTAGCCCGCCGTCGTTCCTGGCATCCACCTTGGCGCTGGCCCTGACCCTCGCGGGTGCCGCGCCTGCCGCAGCGCAGTCCATCCCGGATAGCGCGTACTCGGCCATGCGCTGGCGCATGATCGGGCCATTCCGCGCGGGCCGCGTGCTGGCGGCCAGCGGCATTCCGGGCAATCCGTCGACGTTCTACTTCGGTGCGGTGGCGGGCGGAGTCTGGAAAACGGACAATGCAGGGGTGACATGGCAGCCGCTGTTCGACGGCGAGCCGATCGCATCCATTGGCGCGTTGGCGATTGGGCGCTCAGACCCGTCGGTGCTCTACGTGGGCACGGGCGAGGCGGACATGCGCTCCGACATTACGTACGGCAACGGCGTCTACAAGTCGACGGACGGCGGGGCGCACTGGCGGCACGTGGGGCTGGAGGACACGCGCCAGATCGGCAAGGTGCTGGTGGACCCGAAGAACCCGGACATCGTGCTGGTCGCGGCGCTAGGGCACGCGTACGGACCCAACGAGCAGCGGGGCGTGTTCCGCAGCGCGGACGGCGGGCAGACCTGGACGAAGGTGCTGTACAAGGATGAGAACACGGGCGCCGTGGACCTGGCATGGGACCCGACGAATCCCGATGTGGTGTACGCGACGTTGTGGAACGCCCGTCGTCCGCCGTGGAGCCAGTACCCGCCGGACGAGGGCCCGGGCAGCGGCATCTACAAATCAACGGATGAAGGCCGGACATGGACGGAGCTGACGGGCCACGGGCTGCCGGCCGGGCCGCTGGGCCGCGTGGGCGTGACGGTGTCCGGCGACCGCGTGTACGCCATCGTCGAGGTGCAGGCCGGCGGGGGCACGCAGGGCGGCGGCCCCGCGAGCGCCAAGCGCGGCCGCTCGGGGCTCTACCGCTCGGATGACGGTGGAACCAGCTGGCGCTTCATGAGCGACGACGCCCGGATTACGACACGCATGTGGTACTTCGGCCGACTGTTCGTAGACCCAACGAACCCGGATGTCGTCTACCTGCCGAACCGGGGCATCGTGCGCACGGAGGATGGCGGGCGGACGTTCACCACCATCAAGAGCGAGCCGGGGGGCGACGACTACCACTACCTGTGGGTCGACCCGACGGACGGCGCGCGCATGATCTTCGGTTCGGACCAGGGTGCGGGCATCAGCCTGGACCGGGGGAAGACCTGGAGCAGCTGGTACAACCAGCCGACGGCCCAGTTCTATCACGTGGTCACGGACAACCAGTTTCCGTACTGGGTCTATGGCGCGCAGCAGGACGCCGGCACGGTGGCCATCAGGAGCCGGAGCGACTACGGGCTGATCACGTTCCGGGACTGGCACCCGGTGGGTGCGGGAGAGGCGGGCTACATCGCGCCGGACCCGAAGGACCCGGACATCGTCTTCGGTGGGGACACGTACGGCGGCGTCTACCGGTTCGACACCCGCACGGGCCAGCGGCAGGACATCTCGCCGACGCCCACGGCGTCATTCGGCACGCCCATGTCGCAGCGGACGTACCGCTTCACCTGGACATCGCCCATCGTGTTCGACCCGCTGGACCCCAACACGCTGTACCTGGGCGCGCAGGTGATCCTGAAGACGACGGATGGCGGGCTGCACTGGGACAGCGCGAGCCCGGACCTGACGAGCGCGCGGCCGGGCACGCCCGACGAAGGCCCGCTGACGGTGCAGAACGCGGGCCCGCGCGGCCACGCCGTCGTGTACACCATCGCGCCCTCGCCCGTCAAGGAGGGCGTCATCTGGGCCGGCACCGACGACGGCCTGATCCAGCTCACCACGGACGGCGGCGCCCACTGGCGCAACGTGACGCCGCCCGACCTCAAGCCGTGGAGCAAGATCAGCCTGATCGACGCGTCGCACACCGACGCCCAAACGGCCTACGCGGCCGTGGACCGGCACCGGCTGGACGACGTGAACCCGTACATCTACCGGACCCGCGACGGCGGCGCCCACTGGGACCTGGTGGTGGACGGCATCCCGTACGGCGCGTTCGTGCGAGCGGTGCGGGCGGACCCTGTGCGGAAGGGTTTGCTGTACGCCGGCACGGAGCTGGGCGTGTACGTGTCGTTCGACGACGGGGACCACTGGCAGCCGCTGCAGCTCAACCTGCCGGTGACGCCCGTACGCGACCTGGCGGTGCATGAAAATGACCTGATTGCCGCCACCCACGGCCGCGCGTTCTGGATCCTGGACGATGTGACGCCGCTGCGGCAGCTGACGGCCGATGTCGTGAAGGAGGACGTGCACCTGTTCCGCCCGGCGCCCGCCGTTCGCCTGCGTCGCAATGAGAGCCACGACACCCCGTTGCCGCCGGAGGAGCCCCACGGCGAAAACCCACCCGCCGGCGCCGTCATCGATTACTGGCTGGGTTCGGCGCCCGCCGGGCCGGTCAAGCTCGACATCGTGGATGGACAGGGCCACGTGGTGCGCAGCTTCGCCAGCACGGACACGGCTACGCCGCCGGCCAGGCCGCCGTTCTTCACGGACTGGTGGCTGCCGCGGTTCCGGCCGCTGACGACGCACGCGGGCCACAACCGCTTCGTTTGGAACCTGCGCTACCCGCCGCCGCCGGCTCCGGGCTACAGCTACAGCATCTCCGCCATCGCCGGCCACGGCACCATCGCCGTGCCTCAGGGCCCGTTGGTCCGGCCCGGGACCTACACGGCGCGCCTCACCGTGGGCGGCCATACGGAGACGCAGCCGCTGGAGGTGAAGGCGGATCCACGCGTGTCCGTGCCGGACAGCGTGTTCGCCCACCAGCTGGACCTGGCACTGGACATCTGGCATTCCATGGCGGATGCCATGGCGCTGCAGCAGAGCATCGACGGCGTGGGCAGACAGCTCCTCGCGCTGGACCGGAAGGGCCTGGACCGCCAGACGCTTTCCACCCTGGACGCGCTGGACGACCGGCTGGCCGACCTGCGCCCCGCCCGCCTGGCCGGCACCATGGGCAGCCTGGAGGAGGTGGTCACCGGCGCCGACCGCGAGCCGCCGCAACAGGCGCGCGACGCGTACGCGTTGCTGAAGCGGCAGTTGACGGTGCAGCAGCACACGTGGCAGGAGGTGGTGGAGGACACACTGCCAGCGCTGAACCGGCGGTTGAGGGCGCAGGGGCGGACGGCGTTGACCACGCCGGAGCGTTGAGGCGGCGCTATCCGGCGTCAGCAACCGAGGAGTCATGGCGCTGGTGGCACTCCTGAAGGGAGCGAACGTCGGTGGGCACCGTAGGTTCAGGCCCACTGTGGTCGCAGAGCAACTGCAGCACCTGGATGTGGTGAACGTCGGAGCCACCGGGGCGTTCGTGGTTCGCGGACCGGTGCGCCGCACAGAACTACGCGCTGAGATTGCGAATAGGCTGCCCTTCAAGGCCGAGATCATCATCTGCGAAGGCAGAGAGATTACCCGGCTTCTGTCTTACGACTTCTTCTCGGACCATGCCCGGCGGGCCGATATCGTGCGATTCGCGGGCGTCATGTCCCGTGCGCCGCGCTCAGCACCGGAGCTGCCCATGAATCTTCCCTCCCGGGGCAAATGGCTGCTGAAGGTCCTGGCGAGGGACGGCCGGTTCGTGGTCGGGCTGTACCGTCGCGAGATGAAGGTGATCAGCGAGTTGAGCCGGTTGGACCAAGTCTTTGGAGTGTCGGTGACTACGCGCAGTTGGGGCACCCTCAGCGCGGTCGGAAGAGTCCTGGACGGATCTGCGCGACGCTGACGGCAATGCTCGGACGGCAGGTCGAGCGCACGATCCCGGCGGGCTACCGCCACACCTGCCGCAGGAACTCCTCCACTTCCGGCACGCCGCCCTGGAAGATGAGATAGCCGTCGAAGGGTTCGCGCTCCGTGATCTCACCGGCGATGGGAGTGGTCATAAGGGCGCGGACGGCCTCCGGGTCGTCGGGATGGAGGCCCAAAGCCCAGCCGAGCTTGATGTAGGCGACCTCGGGGAGCATGTCGGCCAGCGGCACGACGCCCAGCTCCAGGATCTCGCGGCCTGTCTCGTAGACGTGCATCTGGACAAAGCCCCAGAGGGTCTGGAGGGTCATGTAGACCTGGACGCCGGCGTCGCGGGCATGCTCGAGGGCGGGGTAGATGAGGCGATTGACGTGGCCGAGGCCCGTGCCGGCGATGATGATGCCCCTGTAGCCGCGGTCCACGATGGCGTCGATGATGTCCGGGTGCATCCCCGGGTAGTAGTAGGTCAGGGTGACGCGGTCGTCGAACGCGGCCTGGATGGTGACGTCGCGGTCGGCGCGGCGCGGGCGGAAGTCGTCCTTGAGGGGCGTGATCTTCCCCTGCTGGACCATGGCGACGGGGATGTCGCCCAGGGTGCGGAAGGTGCTGCGCACGGAGCTGTGCATCTTGCGCACGCGGGTGCCGCGATGGAGCAGGTTGTAGAGGTCGGACGTGGGCCCGAACATGCACACCAGCACCTCGGCGATGGGGCCGTGGCCTGCGGCCCAGGCGGCGTTGATGAGGTTCTGGGCGGCGTCGGACGAGGGCCGGTCGGAGGATCGCTGGCTGCCCACCATGACGACGGGCACGGGCGGGTTCTGCACCATGAAGCTGAGTGCGGCCGCCGTGTGGTGCATGGTGTCGGTGCCATGGCCGATGATGACGCCGTCGTACCCTTCCCGGATCGCCTCGCCCGTCTTCTCCGCCAGGATCAGATACTGCTCCGGGCCCATGTTCTCCGAGAAGACGCCGAACAGCTTCTCCGTCTCCAGGTTGCAGATGTCGGCCAGCTCGGGCACTGAGCCGTACAGCTCGCCGGGGCTGAATGCCGGGATGACGGCGCCGGTGCGGTAGTCCAGGCGGGAGGCGATGGTGCCGCCGGTGCCCAGCAGCTTGACGTTCGGGTGCGCCGGGTCGGTGGGGAACTCCTTCTCCGGGATCTGGTAGTGGGCCTCCCGGTAACCCGTCTTCTCCAGCTCCAGCACGGTGTCGTGGCGGATGCCCACGTTGTAGCCCGAGTCCAGCTTGAGGACGAGATGCAGCGCGTCGCTGGTCTCGGAACGTGGCAGCAGCAGGCCTTCGAAGTCGCCCCGTGTGGTGCGGGCGCGCACTTCGCACCAGACGGTGATGCCGAACCGCCGCATGACTTCCAGGGCCGGGCCGCGGTAGCCGTGGTCCGACGTCGTGTCCTCCCTCACGATGCCACCTCCTCTTCGGGCATGGCCAGCGCCAGCGCGAGACGCTGCTGCACCTGGACCGGGTCCACGCGCCCCCGGAACGGCCGCATCACCTGGCCCATGGCCCAGCGTAGCTTCACATCGCGCGGCCGGTCGATCAGCGCACGCGCCTCCCGGGCCGCATCGTGGATGCGGGCGCGCAGCCGGGCATCGTCGTCGCTGACGGGCCGGTACGCGGCCAGCGTGTCGCCCTGGGACCGTTCCGGGTGCTCGACAAGGTCGTCGAAGGCCGGGATCAGCGCGTCGGGCAGCAGCTTGCCTTGCTCCAGGGCGCGAACCAGCGGCGCGATGCGGTCTGCGGATGGCAGGCCGGCGCCGCCGGGCGCCGCGTCCTCCGGCCGGTGGTCCGGCGCCAGGCTCAGGCGGCCCCGGTGTACGTGGAACGGGATGCGCTGCTGGAGCGTGGCGGCGAGGCGGCGGGCGACGTCGTCGGTCCGCGGCGCAACCTGGTCGAACAGGTCGGCCCAGGGCGCGACCGCCAGTTGCCGGGCGGAGCGTGCGTCCAGGCCGAGGCGCTGGTATCGGTCTTGCCGGTCCCAGGGCGTTTCGGCCAGGCCCGCCTGCACTTCGGCGACGATTGTGTCCGGGATGGGCAGGGGTGGCGTGTCGGTGTCCGGGTACATGCGGTCGGGGCCCGGCAGCACGCGCTCGAAGCCGGTCGTGCCGTCGGCAAAGGCCTGGCGCGTCTCGGCGGGCACGCCATCCAGCGCTTCCCGTGCACGGAGCAGGATCTCGCGGGCGGCGGTGACAGCGTCCTGGCGCGGCGCCCACGCGACGACGATGGCGTCTTCAGACCCGGCGCGCAGCGCAGCGGCCAGCTCCCGCCAGGGGCCGGCGCCGATGTCGTCCCGGCCGGAGTGGGTCATGAACGGGTGGTGCCGGGGGCAAGCGATGACCCGCACCCGGTCCGCCAGCTCGCGGGCGAATGTGACGCCCGGCTGCGTGGGGTGGCCCAGCAGCCGCGCGAACCCCGGCAGGCGTACGGCGCAGGCGGTCTCGCCGCGGTCCAGCGCCTGGCGCAGGGGGCGATACAATGTGGTGCGCAACGCGGGACCCGCATCCAGCACGAGCTCAGATGTCTGCCACGGGTGGCCCGGCCCCGGATCGGGAAGCATGTCGGGTGTGACACCGCGGCGCGCCAGCTCGGCACGCACCCGGAGCAGGTTGAGCTGCCGGAAGGCTTCGGTGTGCACCAGGAGCGGCAGGCCACGGTGCTGGTGCACGCCCTTGATCTCCACGCGCCGGCCGCCGGCGACCGACACGTTGACGTCCTGGCGTGCCGCGCCGGCGCCGCGGCGGACCTTGCCCGTTGCCCGCGCCGTGTCGGCGAGGAGTCGCGCGCCCGCCTGCAGCTCCTGGGGGGTGAGCAGCTCGGGTTCCGTCACCAGCTCGGTCAACGGCACGCCCAAACGGTCGGTGCGGAACGTGATGCGGTGGCCCAGGTCCGACACTTCGCGACAGGAGTCCTCCTCCAGCGACAGCTGCCGGATGCTCAGCTCGCGGTCCACGCCCAGCTCCGGGATGCGCAGCGGGATCGAGCCGGTCAGGCCGACCATGGCCGTGCGCTGGAAGCCTGTAGGGATGGAGCCGTCCAGGTACTGCTTGCGCATCACGTGCAGCTCGGAGACCAGGTTCAGGTTGCACAGCATGGCCAGCTCGACGGCGATGCGCACCGCTTCGTCGTCGATGTGGAACGGCGGCGTGTCGTCCATCTCGTACGTGCACACCGTGCCGCGCTCCAGCAGGTAGACGATCTCCTTGCGCGTCTTGAACTCCATGAGCGCCGTGCCGTCGTACTCGCCCAGCTCGCTCAGCGTGGGCCGCATGTGGCGCAGCACCTCCGCGTCCACGCGCGTGACCCGGTGACCCGCCGGGCAGCGGCAGAACAGCTTGGAGCGCGTCAGCAGCTGCTGGTGCACCTCCAGGCCGGACAGAAAGCCGATGGCCTCGTAGTCGCTACGGCTCATCTCGGACAGCGGCCGGTCCCGGAAATCGAGCACCGGCTCGCGACGGGGGTTGAAGTCCCCTGGCGGGCGCACGCCCTGTTTGTCGGCTTCGGCGTTCTCTGCCATGTACGACGTCACTCCTGAAAGCGTCCGGCCTTTTCACCCGCCCGGGCGCCCGGTCTGCGTTTCGAGCCGGCACGACCCGTGGGGCCGCGCCGGAACGGATGATGACCCGCGAAGGGAAGTCGGGAAAGGGGGAGAGCGAAAACGCTGCACCTGGCCGGGGCCGATTGGCGCCTGCCATGGCCATTGATGCAAACCGTCGAGTCGAGCTACACTGTTCATTTCACCCGAGCTACGCGGGTTTCCCCTGGATGGGACATGATGTCGGCCAACGATGAACCGCACGTCTGCCGCAACTGTGGCGCCGTGCTCACCGGCCCCTACTGCGCAGCGTGCGGCCAGCCGGACGCGGAGACCAACCTCACGCTGCGCGGCATGCTGGCGGAGCTGGTCGAGGATACGCTGAACTGGGACTCCCGGTTTCTGACCAGTGTCCGGCAGCTGCTGTTGAAGCCGGGCTTCCTCACCACGGAGTATCTCGCGGGGCGCAGGGCCCGCCACGCACCACCATTCCGGCTCTTCCTGCTGGGCAGCGTGCTTTTCCTGGCCGCCGTCGGCATCACCGGTTCGCATCTCGTGGTAATGGCTGGCATCCGCGCGTCATCGCCGGCTGCGGACAGCGCGGCCGGCGGGTCTTCTTCCGCCTTGAGTCGAGTGGTGACCGCCGGAAGCGGCCGCATCGAGGTCGACACGGCCGGGGTCGTATCGCACGGTGGGCTGCTGGGCCGGATCGAGCGGGGCTCTCAGGTGTTGAACCGCGACCCGGAGCGCACCAAGCGGCTCTGGTTCCACAGCTTCGTGTGGGCGCTCTTCCTGCTTGTCCCGATCTTCGCCCTCCTGCTGCGCATCGTTTTCCGAGGCACCCGCATCCACTACCCGGGCCACCTGGTGTTTGCATTGCACCTGCACGCCGTCGGCTTTCTGGTAGGCACAGCCCTGTTGCTGCTGGTGATGGTGCCGCACCCGGCCACCGTCGTTTGGGACATCGGCCTGCTGGCTTTGGCCATCGGCCTGCTGGTGGGTCTGTTCGCGTATTTCGTCCTCGCGTTACGACGGGTTTACGGTGCGGGCCTGATGCTGACGTTGCTGAAAGCGATGGGGACGACCGTCGTGTACGGTGCGCTGCTGGTGACGACGTTGGCATCCATCACGCTGACCATGGCGTTCCTGGCCGCGTGAATGCGGCTGACGAATGCGGGTGGCCGGTCCCGGAGCGCATGGCGGACGCTGCACAGGGTGCGTCGACCGCGCGCCTTCTGCTTCAAACCGTGAACTCGGGGGCGTCCAGGTTGCGTCGGTCCACGCGCGCGACGCCCGGCACGGCGGCGGCGACGTCGATGACGTCGTCGACCATGGAGGCTGGACGTATGCGGCCCTTGAGGTACACGACATCTTCGTCGGCACGCACATCGACGGCGGCGGGCGCGGTGCTCCGGTTGGCGGCGAGGGCAGCGCGCACGCGACTGGCAAGCAGCAGGTCAGCCATGGCCTTGCGGCTCGCGTCGGTGAGTTGGAACTCGGGCCGCTCGACGGCCATGGCGGCGATCTCCACCGCGCTGTCGATGGCCAGCGTCTGGAGGTTGATGGTCAGGTCGTAGAAGCTGGGATCGAGCCAGTTCACGCCATAAAGGAACCGTGTCCAGTCCCTGCGCTGGCGATCCTTCTCCTGGATGTACCGGACGGCGTCGTCGTTGCTCAGGCCCTGGCGTTCCATGACCATCTTGATGCGATACGACAGGGGCGCGATGAGGCGGATGCAAACGACGTGGGAGATGCCCCGCAGAAGCAAGTGCCCGGCATTGCCGTGGTAGATGAGCCGATCCTCGTTGGCCCGCTCGCACAGGGCTTCCTGGACGAAAGCCAGGTACTGGCGCCGCTCGTGGCTCAACCGGTCCAAGAACCGGAATGGCTTGAGGATCGCTTCCTGGAGGCGAACTTCCGATACCCCGAACCTGCTGGCCTGTTGGGTGATGTCTTCCCTGCTGACCAGCTCGTAGCCAAGCCGGTCCGCGAGGCCCTGCGCCAACAAGAGTCCGCCGCTGGCAGAGCCACGCGATATCGTGATGATCGGCATGACGCGATTCCTCTGCTGGCAACGTCGCTGCGGGGCCGGAGCCAGGCCCCGACTCGTCACGCGTCAACGTAGTCGCCCGGAAACACGGGAGCAACAGCCGGCAGACACGGATCGGCGGCCACGCAGCGCGCCCGCTCCGGTGTCGCCGGCCGGGCCGGGGCCGTATCCTACCGCGGGTGGGCAGGGTCCCGACGCGGACCCGACCCGACCACCGACCCCCGGGGCGTCCATGCGGCGGAAGCTGCGTCAACTGCTTGTCGAACGCGACTTCGACGAAATCGCGCGTCTGGCGGAGCGCGGTACGCGAGTGCTGGGTGACCTTCTCCCGCTCACGTACGAACCGGACCCGTTGATCGCCTGGCGAGCGGTGGAAGCGACGGGGGTGGCGGGCGTGCGCATCGCGGAGCGCAACCCGGCGGCCGTACGCGAGCACCTGCGCCGCCTGTACTGGCTGCTGAGCGAAGAATCGGGCGGTATCTGCTGGCGCGCGCCGGAGGTCATGGCCGAGCTCGTGGGCCGGATGCCGGGTTTGTATGACGACTACGTTCCCATCGTGTTGCATCTGATCGTGGAAATGGCCGAGGAAGACCTGGGCCATTTCCGGGTGGGGTCGCTATGGGCGATCGGGCGGCTCGGCGAGGTTGCGGCGGGTCAGATGAGCAGCGTGCTGCCCGCCGTCGTGGCGGCGCTGGACCATTCGGACCCGCAGGTGCGCGGCATGGCGGTGTGGGCGCTGGCGCGGACGGGTCGCCTGGACCGGCTGGAGGAGCACCCGCACCTGCTGTCGGACGCAGGGCCCGTCGACTTCTACGAGGATGGGCTCCTGAGCCGCACCAGCGTGGGAGCGCTGGTGCGGCGTTCACTCGGCGGCGGCTGACTGCGCCGCCGCTACTGGGCAGTCAGCAGCGCGTCGATCTTCTTCATGCGATGCGTCGTCAGGAAGTAGCCGCGGCCGGCCCACACGATCACCAGCGCGCTGCTCGCCGCGAGCACGCCATCGAACACACTCCACCAGGACAGGCCGAAGTAACGGAACAGGGAGATGCCCAGCACGAGGAACGCGAGGCCCGTGCGGATGAGGGCCAGGTACGTCCGCGCTCTGGCGAGCTCCGTGCGAAGCGTGGACAGGCCGGTGCGCCGCTCCGCAAACCGGTTGCGGCCCTCGGCCAGCGTAGTGCGGGCCTGCGCGAGGTCCGTGCGCCGGTGCGACAGGCCGGTCCGCTCCCGAGCCAGGGTCGTCCGGTCCCCGGCGAGGTTCGTGCGGTGCACGGACAGATCGGTCCGTTGGTTGGCCAGGGTGGTGCGTTCCCGGCTCAGGTCGGTGCGGATACCGCCCAGCTCGGTGCTCCGCGTGGACAGACGCGTTTGCTCGCGCGTGAGCGCTGTCCGCTCCTCGGCCATGGCCGTCTGATGCTTCGAGTACTCGTTGGTCGTGGACGCGAACCCCAGCAGGCTCGACGTGCTCTCCGTCCGCGTGCGGGCCATATCCGCCAGGTCCGACCCGATCCTGGTCTCCTGCTCCTGCAACTCCACGGACCGCGCCATCAGGGAACGGAGCCCGTCGAGCGCGTTGTCCGTCTTTGCGTTGTCGGTGCTCTGTTGCATCGTCGCTCTCCCGGATGATTCCCGGCTCACTCGTTCAACAGATTGCCCCTCGTGCGCTCACACGACGAACGAGGGTACGTAGCCGTATTCGTATTCCACGTCCTGCACGCCTTCCACGCCGCGTGCGATCTCCAACACCGTGTTCAGCTGCTCGTCCGCCAGGTACGGGCCCGTCAGCACGACGCGGCCACCCGTGACCTTCGCGCTCACTTCCACCCTCGACGTGCGCTCATCGGCCGCCACGGCCGACTCGACCCGGCTGCCGAGAAGCAGCTCGTCGACGGTCCGCACCGACGCCGGCGTCGGCTGGCAGTCGGCGTCCTCCAGGAGCTCGGAGATCAGGTTGCACGCCGTGTCCAGCGTCAGGTGCTCCAGGTTCATGCACGCGTCGTAAAGATCCGGATCGCGGATGTCCTGACCGTACATGAACCGCGCCCAGCGCGCACGGTCCTCGTCGTCCTGCCGGACGTACTCCTCCGCTTCCGCCTCCGAGCAGCCCAGCCGCTCCTGCGTCATCTGAACGCGCATCGCCAACGGCGCCGTGATGCGCACGCGGATGAAATGCGCGATGGGCGGCAACAGCAGGTGGCCCGAGTAACCGTGGTAGACCAAATCGTCGTGCGCGGCGAACTCCAGCAGCGCCGTTCGCATGAGGATTACATAGGCCCGCCGCAGATTGGAGAATTCCTCATACTCCCGCGTAGCTTTGTTCAGACGCTCCACCACGTCGCGCGCCAGCTGCCCATGCCGATCCACACGGCGCACCAAGTCCTCCCGCGATACGCAACGGACTCCGGTGCGGCTCTTCAGGTGATCCACCAGCTTCGCCACACCTGTCATCGTACCGCGCGAAATCAACACAACGGACATGGATACCGTCCCTTCCGTTGCAGGCTGCCAAACGCCTCAACACCCCCCGTTTCGCCCTCCCGCCGCCGCCGCCCCCGCGACCCACGCCCAATCTGACGCGAAGCGGGTTGAATAGAAACCCTGGTAAACAAACCTTGCCAACGCCTGCCATGCCGCCTACCCTGCTTGCTGGGAGGTCAGCGGGTCGCAGGTGGCGAGTATGGGGCCCGGAGTCATCGTGGCTCCGTCCGGTTCCGACGAGGGAAACCATGTCAGCCCACCACCTCCAGCGGCGCGAGCCGTCGGTCACGGCGCCCGGAGTGGGGTCGGCCGACGGCGCGCAGGGAGCGCAGCAGGCCTTGATGCAGAGGCCGGTGCTGAGCATCCGGACTCGCGTCACTGTCGTATTCGTAGTCCTTTTCGTGCTCCTGTCCAGCGTCACCGCAGCCGCGGTGGTGTTCCTTTCCGCGTTCGAGGACAAGATTGTCTTCCTGGAGAGCGCCAGCAGCTACTCCACGGAGATCGAGGAAGCGCGCCGCAACGAGAAGAACTTCTTCCTGTACGGCACGGGCCTGCCGGAGGCTCTGGCGAGTGCATCGGTGGCGCACAGCCACCTGCGCCGCAGCGCGGACCAGATGCGTTCGGTGGTGGGCCGGGAGAAATACGCCGAGATGGAGGCGAGCCTCGGGCGGTACGAGGCGCTGCTGGAGCAGGTGGGGCAGACGGGGGTGGGGGCGGGGGCGGAGCGGCAGGCCATCGAGGTGCGTCTGAGGACGGAGGGGGCGCAGCTCCTGAGCGATGCCCAGGAGATGATCGATCGAGAGCGCCTGGCGGTAAGCTCGATGCTGCACACCTCCAGGATCGCGGCGTTCGGGTTCCTGGGCCTCATGCTGCTGGTGATGGTGCTCTTCGGTGGGTTCGTCGTGCGGGCGGTGATCGGTCCGTTGAACCGGTTCATGCAGTACGTAGCGCGCATTGGCGCCGGCAACTACGAGCCCATCCGGCCCGCCCGCAGGTACCGCGACGAGTTTTCGACCCTCGCCCTGGCGTTCAACCAGATGCTGGGCGAGATCGTCTCGCGGCAGGACCAGCTGGTGCAGTCCGGCAAGATGGCGGCGGTGGGCACCCTGACCTCGGGCATCGCCCACGAGCTGAACAACCCCCTGAACAATATCGGCCTCACCGTGGAGGCCATGATCGACGACTTCGACGCGTACTCCGACGATCAGAAGCGTCGCATGCTGGAGCAGGCCTACACGCAGGTGGAACGAGCCAGCACCACCGTGAGGAACCTGCTGGACTTCACCCGCAAGGGCCGGTCGGCATTCACCACGTTCAATGTTTCGGAAGCGGTGGAATCGGCGCTCAGGCTGGTGGCCAACGAGGCCATGCTGGGTGGGGTGGAATGCCATACGAGCCTGGATGCGGACCTGCCGCCTATCGAGGGCAACCCTCACGACCTGCAGCAGGTGTTCCTGAACCTGTTCCTGAACGCTATTCAGGCCATGCCGGAGGGCGGGGCGATGCGGGTGTCGGCATCGCATGAGGGCGACACGGTGCGCATCGATGTGAGCGACGAAGGCGTAGGCATCCCCGGGGAGCACCTGGAGTCGATCTTCGATCCGTTCTTCACGACGAAGGCGGTGGGTGAAGGGACCGGCCTGGGCCTGTCGGTGAGTCACAGCATCGTCGAGAAGCACGGGGGCAGGATCGAGGTCGCGAGCGAGCCGGGAAAGGGCACTACCTTCTCCGTCCACCTCCCGGTGGCGGACGCACGCATTCACGAGCCCGTCTGAACGCCATGCATTTCTCCATATACCTTCCGGTTGCCGGCAATGCCGTGAGCATACCCCTGTTGCTGGGCCTGGGCGGCCTGGTGGGCTTCCTGTCCGGCCTGTTCGGGGTGGGCGGCGGATTCCTGATGACGCCGTTGCTGATCATGATCGGCATCCCGCCGACGGTGGCGGCGGCATCGGATTCAAACCAGATCGTGGCCGCATCCTCGTCAGGGACGTATGCCCACGCCCGTGCCGGGTCGGTGGATTTTCCCATGGGCATCCTGCTTCTGTTGGGAGGTGTCGTCGGCGGCTCGGCGGGCGTCCTGCTGATCCGCGTGCTCCGGGCGCTGGGCAACGCCGACTTCGTCATCACGGTGACGTACGTGGTCATGCTGGGCGGGATCGGCAGCTACATGTTCGTGGAGAGCATCCGCAGCATGCGGGTAGGCCGGCGCGTACGAGAAGAGATGCCGCGTCCGTCCCTGTACGCCCGCATCGTCCAGGCCCTGCCTTGGCGCATCCATTTCCGGCGCTCCAACGTGCGCCTGTCCGTCCTGATGCCTCTGTTCCTCGGGTTCCTGGTGGGTGTGCTCGCGGCTATCATGGGCGTGGGCGGCGGGTTCATCATGGTGCCGATCATGGTGTACCTGCTGCGCATGCCCATGCACGTGGTGGTCGGCACCAGCCTGTTCCAGATTCTGTTCACGTGCATCAACGTGACGGTACTCCAGGCGTCGGTGAACCACACGGTGGACTTCGTGCTCGCCCTGGTCCTGCTGCTGGGCTCCGTCGTGGGCGCACAGCTGGGTGCGGTGGTCAGCAAGCGCCTCAAAGCCGACCAGCTGAAGATCCTCATGGCGATCATCGTGCTGGTGGTCACGGCCAAGATGTTCTTCAGCCTGCTGGCCACGCCGTCGTTCCTGCTGAGCTACGCGGGAGGCCACTGATCATGACAGCGCTCACGCCGGTCGTGATCGTGACCGCCGCCGCCGTGGCCGCCGCGCAGGCAGTGCCCGGGCAGCTCATCGGGGGCATCAACGTAGACCCGGCGGAGGTCTCCGCGGGTATGTTCTATACGGGGGCCACCGTGCACGTCAGCGCCGTGGTCCCGCTGGGTGCCGAAGTGGCCATGGTCTGCCTGGACGAAGGCCACCCTGTGAAGCTGAAGAAGAAGGGGAAAGCACTGGGGGTGATCTGGATGAATGTCGCCGACGTCTCGTTCGGCGAGGTGCCGGATCTCTACCTGCTGCGCACTTCGAACCGCCTCGACCGACTCGCCGGGCCCGCTGCGCTGGCGGACCTGGCGCTGGGCTATGCCGCGCTTCAGGCCAGGGCCGACCCCGGCCCGGGTGCGGAAGCGCTGTTCGGGGAGCTGACCCGTTTGAAGCAGCGAGACCGGCTGTGGCACGTATCGGAAGGCTCGGTCCATCTCCAGCCGGCGGGAAGCGGAATGGCGCTGGCCACGGCCGACTTCGCATTGCCGGCCAAGGCACCGCCGGGCGCGTACCAGGTCCTGGTCTACGCTTTCCGGGACGGCACGGGGGAGCTTGCCGCTGAGGGCTCGTTGCGCATCCGGCAAGTGGGTGTGGCGGCGTTCATCTCGACACTGGCCACGGGCCAAGGATTCCTGTATGGGGGGCTGGCCGCGCTCATCGCTGTGATCGTCGGCCTGGCCACGGGGGTCGTCTTCGGTCTCGGTTCGAAAGGCGGGCACTGAGCGTTATCATGGGCCGCTGGATCGACGCGCTGTTGGGGCGCGGAGGCGAAGAGAACGTTGAGCAGCTGCGGGAGAAGCTGCGCGCGTTCCGGGACCTGGTGGAGAAGAACGACCAGGTGCTGGAGCTCATCGCGGAAGCCGGCGAGATGATGGGCGGCGAGTACGTCTTCGACAGCAAGTATCTGGACGACTTGGTGCGGGAGCTCAAGACCGCCGTGCACGAGGTGGTGGCCAACCTCAACACCGTCACGCGCAATCGCTACCCCCAGCTATTCGAAACGGTGGCTGCCATCGATGCCCGGGTGGAGGCCGACCTGGAGTGCCGCGTCGTGGTGCCGGAGGCGCCCACCATCATGGCGTTGGAGGATGTGGGCACCCAGCACGCGGACGTGGTGGGCGAGAAGCTGGCGCGCCTGGGCGAGCTGCGCAGCCGTCTGGGGTGCCGCGTCCCCGCCGGCTTCATCGTGACCACGCGGGCGTGCCGGGAGTTCCTGGAAGCGATCGGTTTGAGCGACGCAGCCGAAGTACTGCGGCTCCATGTCATGGAGGGGGCGGACGATGTGGACGAGGAAGCGCGCGCGCTGCAGGAACGGGTGCTCCATGGCCGCCTGCCGCGGGCCCTGGCCCGCACCATTGCGCGGGAGGCGGCGCAGCTGACGGCCCGGGAGGGTGCCACCCTGCTGGCGGTGCGTTCCAGCGCGGCGAGCGAGGACGGCGAGATCAGCTTCGCGGGCCAGTACGAGACGGTCCTTGGCGTGGAGCCGGACGACGTCTGCGACGCGTACCGGCGCGTGGTGGCGAGCCTTTTCTCGCCCCGCGTCATGGAGTACCACCGCCGGCACGGTGTGCCCCCGGGCTGCGGGCTCATGGCCGTCGGCTGCCTGTGCATGGTGCCGGCACGTTCCAGCGGCGTGGTGTACAGCCTGAATCCGATGACCGGCGACAACGTGCAGCTCATATCGGCGGCGTGGGGGCTGGGCAAGTCGGTGGTGGAGGGTGAGGCAGTGGACCGGCTGGAGGTTGCGCGGCAGTCGGGCTATCCCGTGCGCTCGTCACGCATCGCGGACAAGGAGTGGCGGTACGTCACGAAGCCAGGACGCGGGCTGATACGCGAGCCGGTGCCGGAAGCGGAGCGCACCGCGCCGGCCCTGCCGGAGGAACGCGTGGCCGAGCTGGCGGAGACCGCGTCGCGGATCGAGCGGTACATGAAGGCCGCCCAGGACATCGAGTGGGCGCTGGACGACGAGGCGCGCTTGGTCATCCTCCAGACGCGTCCGCTGGACGTTGCATCCCAACCGTCCGCGGACCACGACCTGCCGGACGTGGTCGCGCGCTACCCGGTGCTGCTGCGCGGGCAGGGTGAGGTGGCGTGCCGTGGCATCGGCAGCGGCAAAGTCCACATAGTCGGCGACCTCGACGTGTCGCCGGATAGCGTGCCGGCCGGGGCAGTGCTGGTGGCCCGCGCGGCCACGCCCAGGCTGGGCACGCTGCTGACAAAGGCCAGCGCCGTGGTTACCGACGTGGGCAGCGCCACGGGCCATTTTGCGGCCGTGGCCCGCGAGTTCCGCGTGCCCACTCTCGTGGCCACCGGCCTCGCCACCGCCAAGCTCCAGGACGGCGCGGAAGTGACGGTCGACGCCGAGGAAGGCATGGTCTACGCAGGCCGCGTGGAAGAGCTGATCCGCTACCAGCTGCTGAAGCGGTCGACCTTCCAGGACGCGCCGGCGTTCCGGACCCTGCGGCGCCTGTTGCGACACATCGCGCCGCTGACCCTCAGGGACCCACAGGACCCCAGCTTCGACGTGACGCGCTGCACCACGTACCATGACGTCATCCGTTTCGCCCATGAAAAGGCCGTGGCGGAGCTCATGGAGATCGGCTGGGTGAAGCCGTCGCGCAGCCGGCGCTACGTCCGGCGCCTGGAGCTGCCCATCCCGCTGGACCTGATCCTCATCGACCTGGGCGACGGGTTCCGCATCGACCCGGAACGGCCTACCGCCAAGCTGGGGGACCTGGAGTGCCGCCCGCTGCTGCCCCTGCTCGAGACGCTGGCGAGCCGCGACGCGTGGCAGACGGCGCCTGCCGAGATGGACCTGAACGGGTTCATGGCCAGCGCCACCCGGTCCACGCCCCTCACGGGCGCGCTGGCCACGCAGCCGGAGCAGAACCTGGCCATCGTCTCACGGGAGTATGTGCACCTGAGTCTGCGCCTGGGCTACCACTTCAACATCGTGGATGCCTACCTTACCGACACGCCGGCCGACAACTACATCTATTTCCGCTTCGCCGGCGGTGTCACGGAGCTCACGCGGCGGTCCCGCCGCGCCGCACTGCTGAAGCGCATCCTGGAGGAGTACGGCTTCGTGACGGAGGGCCGGGGCGATCTGGTCATCGGGCGCCTGAAGGGCATCGCGGCGCACGTCATGCAGGACCGCATGGTGGCCCTGGGCAGGCTTATCGGATTCACTCGTCAGCTGGACATCTACCTCAAGAACGACCGGCTCGTGGACGATTACGTCGAGCGCTTCCTGAGCCGGCAGCCATTGACTTCGACGCCGGATCGCCCCGGACGGGAAACGGAGGCACGCATGGGCAGCGCGGCGGACGTGCTGGTGCTGGACGACGAGCCGATGGTGGGTGAGCGGCTGAAGGACCACCTGGAAAAGAAGGGCTACCAGGTCGAGGTGTTCACGGACAGCCAGCAGGCCATCGACCGGCTGGCCCACAAACGGTTCGACGTTGTCATCACAGACCTGAAGATGGAGGGCCCGGACGGCCTGGACGTGCTCCAGTTCGTGCGCGGTGAAAGCCACGGCACGCAAGTGATCATCATCACCGGGTACGGCTCCATGGAGTCCGCACGGGAAGCGGAGTACGGCGGCGTGTTCGACTTCGTCAACAAACCGTTCAGCCTGGACACCATCGAGGCCATGACGAAGAAAGCCGCACGCAGGTCCAGGAAGCTGCGGGACAGGGAAGCGACATGAAGGACAGAAAGAAGGTGCTTCTCCTCGATGACGAGCCCATCGTCTGCGAGCGCCTGAAGCCGGCGCTGGAAAAGCTCGGGTTCTACGTGGAGTCCTACACGGAGAGCCAGAAGGCCGTGGACCGGGTCATGGAGGAGAGCTTCGACGTGCTGGTCACGGATCTGAAGATGCAGAAGCCCGATGGCCTGGAGGTCATGGACTTCGTGAAGCAGCACTCCCCCTCCACGAAGGTCATCATCATCACGGGCTTCGCGACCGTGGAGACGGCGACGGAGACGATGAAGAGCGGCGCGGCCGACTTCATCGCCAAGCCGTTCAAGATCCGCGCCCTGTGCGACCTGATCGTGAAGCTGACGTCGGACGCGTGATCCTCAGGACGACAGCAGCTTCTTCACCGCAGCGAGGAACTCCTCGCGGTCGATCGGCTTGGCGAAGAAGCCTTCGGGCGCCGGGACCAGGCTCTGACGGCTGAGGAACTTTTCGTAGCCCTTCGGGTCGCCGCCGTAGCCGGTGACCGCCGTCACGATGACCACGGGAATGGACGCCAACGTCGGGTCGGTCTTGATCTCCCTGTAGAAGCGCGTGCCGGACGCGCGCGGCATGGAGATGTCCAACGTGACCAGATCGGGCTTCTCCTTGCGCGTGAGATCCAGGGCCACGGTGCCATCGGTGGCAGTGAGGGTATCGTAGCCACTGTCCCGGAACAGCATCTCCAGATAGCTGACCACGTCCGGCTCGTCATCCACGATGAGGATGCGTTTGGTCGCTTCCGGGCCCGCGTCTTTCTGTGTCGGCATGTCTTCCTTCTCCCGCTTCCGGGGGCTCCGCGATCGGGCTTACGCCCCGGGGCTGTTTCGTTTGAGGGCCTCAAGGGCCCGACGCAATGCGTGCGGCTCCGCCTTGGGCATGCGGCGCTGCAACTCCTCCTGCAGGTGGATCCGGTCCTCGTCTTCGGTCGCCTCTTCGATACCCAGGGCCCGCTGGACGCAGCGCACGTAGTCCAGTGGCTTCACCGGCTTCTCCAGAAAGACGCCCGGGCCCGAGATGACCCGATTGTCCACGATATCCTCGAGGTCGCCCTTGCCCAGCTCGTCCCGTGCATGCGCGGTGACGATGAGGACGGGAATCCGGGACAGCTCACGGTCCTTGCGCAGCTCGTAGAGCAGCTTGTGACCGCTCTTGCGCGGCATGACGAGGTCCAGCGAGATGAAGTCCGGCGGCTCGCGCCGGATCATCGTCAGGGCCTCATCGCCATCCGCCGCCGTCTGTACCTGGAAGCCGGCGTCCTGGAGGATCTGGGCCAGGTAATCGCGGACATTGGGCTCGTCGTCCACGACCAGCACAGTCTTCTCGTGGGGCTTTGCCATCACGTCACCTCGCTTCGATCACTTGCTGGTTTCCAACGAATCCGTTCCCGATGGACCGGCCGTGTGTTGCACGGCTTCCGACGGCTCGCCGCCCCCGGCGGCCGGCATCGCGTCACGGGGCAACACGATGCGGAACACGGAGCCTTCACCTTCCTTCGACGTGAACGAGATCCGGCCTCCGTGCTGGTGCACGATGCGGCGCGTAGTCAACAGGCCAAGCCCCGTTCCCCGGTCCGAGCCCTTCGTGGTGAAGAACTTGGAGAACACCTTCCGGCTGATCTCGTAATCCATGCCCTGCCCGTTGTCCGATACCTCGTACACCAGCGCACCACCCGTCTCCCGCGACGACAACGTGACCACGAACTGCCGGTTGCTGTCCGACACCAAACACGCGTCAATAGCATTCGACACCAGGTTGGCCAGGCAGGTATAGATGCCTTCCTCGTCCAGGGATGCTGGCTGCAGGTCCCCCTGCAGGTCCAATTCCAGCCGGATGCCCGCCTGCGCGGCGCGGTCACGGTACAGATCCACGACCTGCCGGGCCGGTGCGTTGGGGTCGACCGGCGCCACGGCCGTTGCCCGGCCTTTGGCGAAATCCAGGAACTCCTTCATGAACTCCGAGATCCGCTTCACGTTCTGCTCGAGGGCCGCCCAACCCCGCGTGATGCGCTCGTCGTCCCCGAGCCGGATGCCCGTGTTCACCGCGTACATCCCGCCTTCCAGCCCCATCAAGATGTTCTTGATGCCGTGCGCAACCCCGGCAACCGTCTCGCCGACGGCCGCCAGCCGTTCCGCCTCCCGTTTCTCCTGCTCCAGCCGCTTCACCGCCGTAATGTCCGTGGACATCTCGATGACGTACCGAATCTCGCCACCGGCGCGCACGACCGGCACCATGTGCACCAGGTAATCGATCTCCTTGCCGTTGCGCCGCATGCCTGCTTCTTCCCGGCTGCGCAGCTGGCCGTCTGCGAACGTCTCGCACGCAGCGCAGTGCGTGCACGGTTCCGTCCGGTCCTTGTAGGCCTCGTAGCACGGCCGGTTCTGCCAGGCCCCGAACGCGTCCTCGAACTCGCGGTTCGCCGCCAGGATGTGGTAGTCGCGGTCGATGACGCTGATGGCAATCGGCACCGCGTCGAACAGATACGACCGGACCCAATCCTGGATCTCCGCGCGGGCCCCCGATAACGCGGTCATGGACTGCCCTCCCCCGCGGAACCTCCGACGACCAGCTGGCGGCCGTCCCGGGACGGCGCCGGCTCGAGCTGCCGAATGCGGATCGGTACGTTGGCATCGTGGCAATTGCGACACTGGTCGAGCCCTGCCGGGTAGCGGGCTGAATCTTCCGCCAACTTGCGTTTGTGGCATTCCACACACAGGCCGTGCATGGCTTCCATGTACCCGACGGCCGGCTGCCATCGGTCGTGTGGCGCATCGATGATCGTGCTGGCGGCCGCCTGGTCCTTGTGGCAGTCCATGCAGGCCGTAGACGTCTCCATCGTCTTCACCTTCGCTCCCGCCGGATGGCACTCGGAGCAGCCTGCATTGCCGTTCAGCGCCTTCACGTGTGACTCGTGGTCGAACAGCTCCGTGCTCGCGTACATGTCCCGGTGGCACGAGGCACACTGTGTGGCCCGCTCGTAGGGCATGTTCAGGTGGTGACAGGTGCCGCAGGACGCATCTTCACCAAGTCGCTTGATGTGCGCATCATGGTCGAAGAGCACACCCACACCGTTCCGGTTGCCGTCGATCAGCAGCAAGGGCGTCTCGGAGCTCGTGTCCGCCTTCGCGTTGTTGCCCACCAGGAAGAGCATGCGGGCGTGTCCTGCGCCTTCGTCGCGCACGGTACCGGTCACCGCGCGGGCAGCAACAGCGGGCTCGGGCACCTCCTTGCGTCCCTTCACCGGCAGGAAGAACAGCGGGACGGTCACGCCCAGCAACAGGGCAGCGGTGTAGCGGCCGGGCGCGGCCAGGCTGCGGGGCAGCAGGCGTTCGAGCGTCCCCGCCCCGTAATGCGCGTGGCGAGATTCCGGCTGGCCGTGCACGTCGTCATAGACGTGCAGGTGTTGCGCGAAGAACAGGAAGATGAGCGCGAAGGCGGAGACGATGCCCACGCTCACCGCGAACTCTTCCCAGCTCGGGAAATAGCCGTGTCCCGCGGGACGGGCGAACGCCAGGATGGACACGTCCAGGCGGTAGAACACCATGCCGACCACCGTGAAGCCGGCGGCGACAGCCATGCCTTTCAGGCTGGAGCGCACGCTGCGGAAGAGCAGCAGCGTGGCCGGGATGACGGCGCTGACACCGATCTCGAAGAGGAAGAGCACGCCCTGTCGGGAGCCGTTCACTGCCAGCCCCAGGTCGCCACGCACGGCCAGGTCGCCCAGGCGAAGGGCCAGGTAGATCCCGAGCACCACCGATGCGGCCAGACCCAGACCGCCCACCTCCCGCACGTGCACCTTGTGGCCCAGGAAGCGGGCCGCAAACAGGGACTCGGTCACGACCATCATGAGGCCGAGTGCCACGGCGGATACGAAGAACAGCACGTAGATGATGTGGGAGTACCAGAGCGGGTGCAGCCGGTACGGCGTGATCAGGAAGAGCGACCCCAGGGACGACTGGTGCAGGGTGGACAGCACGATGCCGGTGATCACCAGCGGAATGGTCGCCTTCTTCAGGACCTTGTGAATGGCCCGGAAGAACCGGTTCGAGAACAGCGGATGCTCCAGCACGGCGGGCGCGAACTCCAGGCCCAGCACGGTCAGGTACAGCATCACGCACATGGCGACTTCGAACAGCACCGACCGATGCTGCCAGTGCACCAGCGGGTGCCAGATGTTCCATGGCAGGCCGAGGTCGTACAACAGGCCCACCGCCACGGCCGCATAGCCCAGGAACGCCGTCAGCACCGCCGGCCGCGCGAACGCGTGGTAGCGCTCCAGGCCGAAGATGTAGACGGTCGCCGCCAGCACGAATCCGCCGGCCGCCAGCGCAACGCCGGACATCACGTCGAAGCCGATCCACAGGCCCCACGGCGTCCCATCCGACAGGTGCGTGACGGCGCCCAGCCCCTGAGTGAACCGCACGAACGTGACGGCAGCCAGCACGCCCACCAGGCCCCAGAGCACGATCTTCAGTATCGATAACCGCCGGTCAAGCATCGTCGCCTCCCGTCTGGCCGGCAGTCTGCATCCCGTCAGCGTCGTCCCCGGCCGTATCTCGCGTTCCCGCCTCCACGCCTGTCGCCGGCCCGGCGCCCCGCTCCGCGTCGGCGTCATGGGCCGCGAGCTGCATCCGGCGCCGGATGACCCAGTAGACGCCGCTCATGAGGCCGCCCATGCCCAAGACCACCGGGGGCACCTTCTTCAACGCCTGCCAGGACAGAGCCGGCAGCGGCTTGTCGCCTACATGGCCACTCCAGCCCAGGAAGCCGAGGGACATGTCGGAAACGTAGAGCACAGAGGTGCCGCCCACTTCCTTCTCGCCGTAGACGTGCGGCACGTAGACGTCGGGGTGCGCCGCCAGGCGACGGTGCGCTTCGTCCAGCATGTCCTTGCGTGTCCCGAACAGAAGCGCCTTCTGCGGACAGGCTTCCACGCACGCGGGCTCCTTGCCTTCCTTCAGCCGCGGATAGCAAAGCGTGCACTTGCGTACGTGCGGCACCGTCTCGTCCCACTGGTAGCGCGGGATGCCGTAGGGGCAAGCCACCATGCAGTAGCGGCAGCCCATGCACAGGTCCGAGTCGTAGATCACCGGGCCTTCGGGTGTTTTCTGCATGGCGCCCACCAGGCAGGCGCTGACGCACGCCGGGTCCAGGCAATGCCGACACTGCTGCTTCACGAAATGGTTCCCCGGCTCGCGCAGCACGGTCGTGAAGCGCGTGGAAGAGAGACTGTCCACGCTCAATTGACCGGGCCTGAGCTCGTCCGGGCCGAGGTCGTTCACCTTCTTGCGAGCCGGCGTCCGGCGGGAAGTGCCACGCCAGCTCCGAGATGAGCTGGGTGAACGGCAGCAGGATCAGGTGGCTCAGCTTGCTCAGGGGCACCAGGAAGAACAGCAGGTCCGCGCTGAGTACGTGGGTGAGCATGACGGGCTCGAAGGCGACCGGGTTCCAGGCTGGATGCATTGCGAAGAACCCTGACACGAACGTCACGCCGATGAGCAGCGGCAGAAAGTAGTCCTGGAACTTGCCCATCGGGCGGGCTGCCCGGGACACGGCTCGCTGGATCACGACCGACAGCACGGCTGCCACCACGGCTATCGTCAGACCCGTCGACACCGCGTTCGGCAGCGCCGGCCACGATAGGCCGATCCCCGACTTCCAGAGAGCGATGTGCCCCGCCAGGAACAGCGGCACCAGGATCACGCCCACGTGCAGCACGATCGTGCTCACGCTGTAAGGCCAACGGTTGCGCAGCCGGCCAGCCGGCACGAGCCACCGCAGCGTCGCCTTCCATACCTGGCGAAACGGGATCTGGCGGTCACCCGCCCTCCGATACGCATGCGCCGTCCCCCATATCGTCAGACCCACCTGCCGGACCAGCCCCAACACCATGAAAGTCAGGGCCGTCCAGAAGAGGGGGCCGCGCGCCCAGTGTAGCCAGACGTCCATGTTCAGCTCCCGAAATCAATCACCCGTAACAGCAGGTCGTGCAGCCCCACCACCTCCACATCCTCCAGGTCGTTGTCCTGGCACAGCTCGCGGAGCTGCTTCTTGCAATTCGCGCACGGCGACACCACCAGCTGTGCCCCCGTCGCCCGGATCTGGTCCGCCTTGCGCTTCCCCAGCTTGCTGGTGCGGAACGCCCGGATCTCATCGATGGACACCGTGCCGCCACCACCGCCGCAGCAGTAGTTCTCCGTGCGGTTCGGCGTCATCTCTACGTAGTCGGAGCAGATCGCCTTCAGGATCTCGCGCGGCTGCTCGGTGATGCGACCCACCCGCGCGATGTTGCACGGGTCGTGGTACGTGACACGCTCCGGGATACGCTCCGCCTTCAACGGGATCTTCCCCGCTTCCAGCATGTCGTACGCGTACTCCATGCAGTGCACGACCGGCGGCCCGTCCGCGCCGCAGAACGTGGGGATGAACCACGCGGAGCGCGTCGCGTGTCCGCACTCGCCGATCAGCACCTTCTTCCCGTTCAGACGGCGCACTTCGGCCACCAGGTTGTTCACGATCCGCTCCATCACGCGGTCGCTGTAGAACAGCCCGTAGTTGATGCCGTCGTAGTTGTGTGTGCCAATGGTCCAGGATGCGCCCGTGACGTGCATCACCGCCGCGTTGCCCATAAGCGTGTCGGCCTCCATCAGGTAGTCCGACACCGCGGGGAAGAACACATACTCGGCGTCTTCCACGTCGAAGGGGTACTTGATGTCCACGTCGTAGATGTCGTGCAGCTCCTCTTCCAGGAACTCTACCGTGTCCTTCAGAGCCGGCAGCGGGATGCCCGACGTGTTGTGCGTCTGCCCGTCCAGCTGCTCCCGCACCGACACCACCAGCGCCCGCGGGATGATCCCGACCTCCGCCAGGATCCAACGCGCCAGGTGCGTCACCAGGCCGTGATCCATACCCAGCGGGCACGTCGCCTTGCACCGCCGGCATGCCGTGCACCGGTAGTAGGACTCGGCCATCTCAACCAGGTACTCGTCCGTCAGCGTGAAACCGCCGAAAAGACGAGCCTTCAACACCCCCGCCTGCGTGAAGTAGCGTCGATACACCCGCAGCAGCAGCTCCGAACGCCGGCAGGGAATGTCTTCCTCTGCACCCGTGGCCTCGTATAGCTGGCATGATGCCGCGCAGCGCCCGCACCGGGTGCTCAGCCGCGCGTATGTGTCCAGCGCGTTGTCGTAATTGCCATGTTCGAGGATCGCTGCAAACGCTTCGAGAAACCGCCTCGGCTTCTCCGTCAGCTCCAGCGCGCTCTCCTCCACGTGATAGCTGTACTTCTTCGGCGTCGCCACCGCTCAATGCTCCCTGATCGAGTCAGTTCCCGGGACCCCCCGCTCGGTCGCCGGTACCTCCATGCCCGGAACCAGCTGTCTCCGCAGGTACATGTCCAGCAGGTCCTCCACCATCCCCGACACCCAGGAGATCACCTCAAAGCCGCTCGCTCGCACCAGGTCTTCGTAGATGTCCTGCATGCCACCGCAGATCACCGTGTCCACCTTCTGGTCCCGCAGCAGGCGAACCCGGTCGAACGGGTCCCGGCTGACAAGCGGAAAATCGACCTGGTCCACCTCTCCGTTCTGCGAGACCGTGAAGATCGCCATCGTCGAGCAGTACTCGAAGCACGGGGCGATCATTTCTCCCATTCGAGGAATCGCGACTCTCATCGATGGCCCTCCTGGTTGCCCCTTCACAGGGCAAGCCGCGGGCCGTCCCGTAAACAAATGACAGAATGTATGCTATGTTGTTGTGGGATAGTGGCTTACGGGGACATGTCAGGCCGCGCGGGATACGGACGCCGGGCCATGTTGTTCCGGTGGTGGAACAACGTTTTGTTTCACTGTTTCAAGGCCGGAACGCCCGGGGCTCGGCGGAATTCCGCGGCTCGCAGGCCGTACTTCTTCATCTTGCGCCACAGGGTCGTGCGGCCGATCTGGAGCTCCTCGGCGGTGCGTCCCTGATGGCCGCGATTGCGGATCAGGCTGGACCGGATGGCATCGGCTTCGCTCTGCTCCAGCGGAGGCATGGGTTGCAGGGACGGGCTGGTGGAGGCGGCTTCGTCCTGCACGTCGTCAGGCAGGTGGCGGACATCGATGAAGCCGTTGCGACAGAGGACGAAGGCGTATTCGATGATGTTCTCCAGCTCGCGCACGTTGCCCGGCAGGCGGTGGCGCATGAGGATTTCCATGGCCGGGGGTGTCACGCCCTGGATCCGCTTGCCCTGCTTCGCGTTGAAGCGTTCGACGAAATGGGCGACCAGGTACGGGATGTCCTCGCGGCGCTCGGAGAGGGGAGGGATGCCGAGGCGTACGACGGCCAGGCGGAAGTAGAGGTCGTCCCGGAACCGCCCCTGACTGACCAGCTCGGCCAGGTCGTGATTGGTGGCCGCAACGATGCGCACATCGGCCTGGCGGGTCTCCACGCCGCCCAGCGGGTGGTATTCCCGCTCCTGCAACAGGCGCAGCAGCTTCACCTGCGTCTCCGGGGGCAGGTCCCCGATCTCATCGAAGAAGATGGTGCCGCCTTCGGCGAGGGTGATGCGACCCGGCTTGTCGTGCTTCGCGTCCGTAAAAGCGCCTCGCTTGTAGCCGAACAGCTCGGACTCGAAGAGGTTGGTGGGAAGGGTGCCGCAATTGACCACGACGTAAGGGCGTTTCTTGCGGGGGCTCAGGTTGTGGATCGCCCGGGCCAGCAGCTCCTTGCCCGAGCCGCTGGGACCTTCGATGAGAACCGTGCTCTCGCTGGCGGCGATGTCCGGCAGGAGGGCAAAGATCTTCTTGAATGCTTCGCTCTTGCCGATGATGTCCTCGAAGGTGTACTGGCTGGCGATCTCGCGGCGCAGTTGTTCCAGAGTCGACAGGTCCCGGAACGTCTCCACCGCCCCCATCAGCGTCCCGTCTTCCGCTTTCAGCACGGAGCTGCTCACGCTGATGGGGACGGAACGCCCTCGCTGGGTGAGAATGCGCGCCGGTCGATCAATGACTTCGTTGCCCGTCTCCAGGCTCTCGCGGATGGGGCAAACGGTCTCGCACAGATCGGAATGCAGCACTTCGGAACAGCGCCTGCCGACGGCCCGGTCCGCGTTCACGCCGGTGATACGCTCCGCCGCCCGATTGAACGAGGAGATGCGCCAGTTGCAGTCGACCGTGAACACGCCATCGGCCACACAGCGCAGCACCGTCTCGAAGAATTGTGCCTCATCCACTCCGTCCGGCGTGTCCATGATACCCTCCGGGGGCTATGCGTCACTTCGCGACGCTTCGCCAGGGCGCTCGCCTTCGGCTCGCTCAGGCCGCGGCCTTTCGGCCGCTGGGATGCTCGCCTTCGGCTCGCTCAGGCCGCGGCCTTTCGGCCGCTGGG